>DASTPU010000098.1:0-20528 GCA_035762105.1 Nocardioidaceae bacterium
GGTCTCGTCGGCGGGACCGGTGCGCTCGCTGCTCAGGCCCAGGTCGCCCTCGAGGCCCGCGGAGGTCGCGGCGTTCGGGTTGCCCGCCTCGGCGTCCTCCTCGGTGAGGACCCGGTCGTGCGGGGTGACGTCGGGCTCGCCGGTCACCGGGTCGTAGTCGGTCCCGGTCTCGTCGGACTCGACGTCGCTGTCGGGGTGGTACTCCTCGGCGCTGGTGTCCTCGGCGGGACGCTCGTCGTACATGTTGCTGCTCATCGTGCTCCTCCTCGCGGTAGGTGCTATTCGCTGCCGGAGTCGTCCGACGGCTCGGCCTGGGAGCTCTGCGCGTTGTCCTCGCCCATGAGTACCTCCGACGGAGGTTCCGTGGTGCTCCCCGGCTCGACAACGGGCCTCGTGGGTCGCTCCACCTCCTTCGGCTCACCGGGCATGTTCGGAGTACCCGGACCGCCGGGTGGCACCGTGCCCGCGGGCACGTCGCTCCGCATGGGACTGCCGGGAGGACTGGGCAGGTCGATGTCGCTCGAGCCCTCCGGGTTCGGCGGTCCCTGCTTCGTCGTCTCGGCGTCCGCGGACCTGGTCCCACCTGGGGTCTTCTCTGATGCTGCCATGCCTGGCGCGTACCCGACAGACCTCCCTGCAAACACCACCCCGACGCGGCCTGGGACACTTGCCGACGTGACCGAGCAGCCCCGGACCGAGTCCGCCACGCAGCCCGTCGTGGCGGTCGTCGGACCCACCGCCGCGGGCAAGACCGACCTCTCCCTGGACCTCGCCGAGGCGCTCGGTGGGGAGATCGTGAACACCGACTCCATGCAGATCTACCGGGGCATGGACGTCGGCACGGCCAAGCATCCGGTCGAGGAGCGCCGCGGCATCCCGCATCACCTGCTCGACCTGCTCGAGGTCACCGAGCCGGCGAGCGTGGCGGAGTTCCAGCGCTGGGCCAGGGACGTGATCGCCGACTGCCGTGCCCGCGGTGTCCCGCCGATCCTGGTCGGTGGCTCCGCGCTGTACACCCGGGCGATCCTCGACAGGTTCGAGTTCCCCGGCACCGACCCAGCAGTGCGTGCCCGGCTCGAGGACGAGCTCGCGTCGGTGGGGAGCGAGGCGCTGCACCGGCGGCTCGCGTCACTCGACCCGACCGCGGCCGAGCGGATCATCGCCACGAACGGCCGCCGCGTCGTCCGCGCGCTGGAGGTCATCGAGATCACCGGCCGTCCGTTCAGCGCGAGCCTGCCGGAGCTGACCTACGCGATCGACGACGCGCACCAGGTCGGCGTCGACATCCCGCGCGACGTGCTCGACCAGCGGATCGCGCTGCGGGTGGAGCGGATGTGGGAGGCGGGGTTCGTGGAGGAGGTACGACGTCTCGCCGACCGTGGCCTCCGGGCGGGGCGCACCGCGAACCGTGCACTCGGCTACCAGCAGGTGCTCGCGTTCCTCGACGGGAAGATCAGCGAGGAGGAGGCGAGGGAGCAGACCATCGCCGGCACCCGACGGTTCGCGAGGCGGCAGGACAGCTGGTTCCGCAAGGACCCGCGGATCACCTGGGTCGCCTGGGACGACCCCGACAAGGTCACCAAGGCCCTCGCCGCGATCGACGCGCAGCGTCACGACCGCCGGTCGTGAGGTCCAGCGTGCGCCGGAGCGCACGCTCAGCCACACGACCCTGTCGAAGGGGCTGCGGCCAGGACGATGGCGACCGCCTCGGGGAAGGTCCGCGCCTCGAGGTCCACGTCGGCACTCGGCGACCGGCCGTGCGGGTTCAGCCAGATGCTCCGCAGGCCGAGCTTCGCGGCGCCGGCGATCTCCTGGCGCAGGTCGTCGCCGATGACCCAGGCGCCCTCGAGCGAGGTCCCGGCGCGCCGCGCGGCGAGCCGGAAGACGCGCGGGTCGGGCTTGGCGAACCCCTCGTGCGAGGAGATCACGCACGCGTCGACGAGCGGTTCGATCCCCGCGGCGACCAGCTTCGCCGGCTGTGTGCGGCGGTTGCCGTTGGTGATGACCGCGATCAGCCACCCTGCCCGTCGTACCTCCTCGAGCGCCTCGCGCACGCCCGGCTCGAGCACGTAGCTGCGGGGGTCGCTGCGCTCGTACATCGCCGCGAGCCGCGAGACCAGCCGGTGCGCCTGGAACCGACGGATCAGCCACGTCAGCAGGGGCACGGCGACCGGCTGCAGCCACCGGGGGACGTGGCGCGAGGCCCAGCGGTGAGCGGTCGCCGTGCGGTCGACCAACGTGTCGTCCATGTCGACGAGCAGCAGCGGCAAGGGGTTCCTCCCGGGGGCAGGCGGTGGTAGTCAAAGAGGTCTATACCAATTTCGGGAGGAAGCATGACCTACTCGAAACCCCGCCGTGCACTCGCCACGACGGTCGCCGTGGGCCTCGGCCTGACGAGCGCGGCGCTCGGCGTGCCGACACCGGCGGAGGCGGAGCCCAGGGCTCCGAAGAAGATCGCCACCAGCATCGGCCGGGGAGGGGCGGTGTCGACGGTCGACCCGTACGCCACCCGTGTCGGCCTGCGCGTCCTCAAGCGCGGTGGCAACGCGGTCGACGCCGCGGTCGCGGCAGCGGCCGCACTCGGCGTGACCGAGCCGTACAGCGCGGGTCTGGGAGGCGGGGGCTACTTCGTCTACTACGACGCCGACACGAAGCGGATCCGCACCATCGACGGGCGGGAGACCGCGCCGAAGGCGATGCCCCGCGACGCGTTCATCGACCCGAAGACGGGGGAGCCGTACACGTTCTTCCCGGACATGGTGACCAGCGGGGCGTCGGTGGGCGTGCCGGGCACCCCGGCGACGTGGGCGAGGGCGCTGCGGAGGTGGGGCACCTTCTCGCTCCGCCAGGCCCTGATGCCGGCCGCCCGGCTCGCCGACCGCGGCTTCGTCGTGGACGAGACGTTCCGCCAGCAGACCCTGGACAACCAGGAGCGGTTCGAGGCCTACACGACCACGCCGAGGCTCTTCCTCCCGAACGGCCGGGCGCCGAGGGTCGGCTCGGTCCTCGAGAACCCCGGACTGGCGCGGACGTACCGGATGCTCGCCCGCCGCGGCATGGACGCGTTCTACGAGGGCCGGCTCGCGAGGCAGATCGTCCGGCTGGTGCGCAACCCACCCAAGAGCCCGGACACGGATCTCCCGGTCATGCCCGGCCACATGCGCCGTGCGGACCTGGCGGGCTACGAGACGATCCTGCAGAAGCCGACGCGGGTCGGCTACCGCGGCTACGGCGTCTACGGCATGGCCCCGTCGTCGTCCGGCGGGTCCACGGTCGGTGAGTCGCTCAACATCATGGAGAAGTTCCGGCTCGCCAAGTCCGCGATGCCCGACGACGCCCGAGCGCTGCACCACTACCTGGAGTCGACCGCGCTGGCGTTCGCGGACCGCGGCGCCTACGTCGGCGACGACGCCTACGTGGACGTCCCGCTGCGCGACCTGCTCTCGGACCGGTACGCCGCGGAGCGGGCCTGCCTGATCGACCCGGCCACCGCGATGACCAAGCCGGTCGAGGCAGGGGACGTCGACAGCTACGACGGGAGGTGCGCGTCCGGCTCGGCCGCCCGGACCTCCACCGAGGACCACGAGAACGTGGAGACCACGAACCTCACCGTGGCCGACCGGTGGGGCAACGTCGTGGAGTACACGCTCACCATCGAGCAGACCGGCGGCTCCGGCATGCTCGTCCCCGGCCGTGGCTTCCTGCTGAACAACGAGCTGACGGACTTCTCCTGGGAGTACGACAGGTCCGACCCGAACCGGATCCAGGGCGGCAAGCGGCCCCGGTCCTCGATGTCACCGACGATCGTCCTCAAGGACCGCAGGCCGTTCCTCGCACTGGGCTCGCCGGGCGGCTCCACGATCATCACGACGGTGACCCAGATGATCTTCAACCGGATCGACCGGGAGATGTCGATCCAGCAGTCGATCAGGGCGCCGCGTGCCACGCAGCGCAACACGACCGCGGTGATCGCCGAGCCGGCGTTCATCGAGCGCTACGGCACGGCGCTCGAGGCCTACGGGCACGAGCTGCAACCGTCGGGCGACTCGTTCACGAGCGCGGCCGAGATCGGCGCAGCCACCGCGATCGAGTTCGGTCGGCGCGGGAGGCTCACGGCGGTCGCGGAGCCGACGCGGCGGGGAGGTGGCACGGCGCTCGTCGTCAACCCGCGGTAGAGCCAGGCGGCGTCCCTTTCCCTGACTGCCCGGGAAAGGGACGCCCCCCGGACGCGTCGGCCACCCGGCACCGGTCCGGTACGCCATTCAGGCGATGTGTCCGCCCCCGCAGGCTCCTAGCGTGCCGTCATGGGGGTCATGACAGCCGACGCCGAGATCTCGCCGGGGGTTCCCGACGGACTCGAAACCGCGATCGCGGCGGTCACCGGACAGGCACTGCGCCTCGCCGAGCGTGCGCTCGGGCTGGACGACACCGCGTTGTCGCTGCCGAGCCTGATGCCTGGCTGGCGCGTGCACGAGGTCCTGGTCCATCTGGCGAGCAGCATGAACCGCCTGAGCCGCGCGGTGCGGGAGCCCGAGGCGCGGGTCCGGCAGGTCAGCTTCGAGGAGTACTGCACGACGAGCTGGCGCGACACGGAGGAGATCCGGCTGCGCGTGCTCGAGGAGGCGGGGGCCGTGCCTCCGGCGGGCGCCGGGAGGCTGGTGGCCGAGGCAGCGAGGAGCCTCAACCGGCGTCTGAGCATGGTGGAGGGCGACAAGCTGGTGGTGATGCGGCGCGGGACGATGGCGCTGAGCGACGTCCTCGCCGTGCACTGCCTCGAGATGCTGACGCACGGCGCGGACCTCGGTCGTGACCTCGGCCGGCCGCCGCTCGACATGTGTGACGCGACCGCGGTGCAGTACGCGACGTCGCTGCTGCACGGTCCGGCCGTGTGGGCGACGCTCAACCTGCTCGACGGGCCCGCCGCCTCGGCGAGCTGGGTCAGAAGGCTGTGTCCCGCCGTGGCCTGAGGTGCTGACGTCCTGGGCCGGGGCCCCGGGCTGCGGGTCAGGCGACGCGCGTGTGGTGCGGGAGGCCGGTGTTGTCGAGCACCTCGAGCAGGAACACCGCCGCGTCGCAGCGGGTGCAGCAGTACTCGCAGCCGTCGACCGCGCAGCCCTCCTCGACCGGGACGAAGAGCCCCTCGTCACCGCACTCCGCGCAGAACGCCACGACGCCGCCGAGCATCAGCTTCTCCGATGAGTTCTCCATGTCTGCCACGGTAGGCAACACCGCCGACATTTCCGGGCATTACGCGCCCGATACGCTGGATCCGTGGCTCACACCGGCACCTTCCCCTTCGTCAAGGGGCACGGCACGGAGAACGACTTCGTGATCCTGCCCGACCCCGACGGCAGCGTGCACGGTGACCTCGCGCCCGAGCTCGTCGCCGCGCTCTGCGACCGGAGGGCCGGGATCGGCGGCGACGGCGTGATGCGGGCGATCCGCACCGAGGAGTACGACGACCCCGCGGCCGTGAAGGCACGAGGCAGCGCCGAGTGGTTCATGGACTACCGCAACTCCGACGGGTCCTACTCGGAGATGTGCGGCAACGGCGCCCGTGTCTTCGCGCGGTACCTCGCCGACCACGAGGGCGTAGACGTGTCCCGTCCGCTCGCGATCGGCACCCGAGCGGGGGTCAAGACGGTCATGTTCGTGACCGACGAGCAGATCACCGTGGACATGGGCGAGCCCACGCTCCTCGAGCCGACCTCCGTCTCGGTCGGTGACCAGAGCTGGCCGGCGGCCAACGTCGACATGGGCAACCCGCACGCGGTGGCGTGCGTGGACTCCCTCGCCGACGCCGGTCCGCTCCTGAAGAGCCCGATCTACGACCCGGGGATGTACCCCGACGGGGTCAACATCGAGTTCGTCGTCGGTCGCGGTGAGAGGCACGTGGCGATGCGCGTGTACGAGCGCGGCTCGGGGGAGACCCGCTCCTGCGGCACGGGCGCGTGTGCCGTGATGGTCGCGAGTGCTCTCGCCGACGGCTCAGGCAGAGGTACGACGTACCGCGTGGACGTGCCGGGCGGGGTGCTGACCGTGACCTGGACCGAGGACAACCGCGTCATGCTCACCGGCCCCGCGGTGCTCGTGGCCACCGGAGAGGTGTCCAAATCATTCGCGGCGGGTACCTGACGCGTGCGAGCATCGAGGACCCGAGCGGAAGATATCCGCCCGCTGAGGTGTTCTAACCGGTGGATATGACTGAATCTCAGAAGGCTCACGCAGCCACCCACGAAGCCGCCTACGACGCGGACCGCATCCGTCCTGTCGACGAGCCCGTCGACTTCGACCTCGACGACGAGCTCGCCGAGACCGAGGACTGGGACGCCGACGACGCCTCCCACGCCGACGAGGTGTCCGGCTACACCGACGAGGACCCCGAGGAGAGCACGGGGGAGATGGACCTGGCCGAGCGCCACGCGCTCCGTCGTGTCGCCGGTCTCTCCACCGAGCTCGAGGACATCAGCGAGGTCGAGTACCGCCAGCTCCGCCTGGAGCGGGTCGTGCTCGTCGGCGTGTGGACCGAGGGCTCCATCGAGGACGCCGAGAACTCCATGGCCGAGCTCGCGCTGCTCGCCGAGACCGCCGGCTCCCAGGTGCTCGACGCGATCTTCCAGCGCCGTCAGAAGCCGGACCCGGCGACCTTCATCGGCCGCGGAAAGGTCGACGGTCTCCGCGAGATCGTGCAGGCCAGCGGCGCCGACACCGTGATCTGCGACGGTGAGCTCGCTCCCTCGCAGCTGAGGAACCTCGAGGACCGGGTCAAGGTGAAGGTCGTGGACCGCACCGCGCTGATCCTCGACATCTTCGCCCAGCACGCGAAGTCGCGGGAGGGCCAGGCACAGGTCGAGCTCGCCCAGCTCAGCTACATGAAGCAGCGCCTGCGTGGTTGGGGTGGCAACCTGTCCCGCCAGGCCGGTGGCCGTGTCGGCTCGCAGGGTGGCGGTATCGGCGGTCGTGGTCCCGGTGAGACCAAGATCGAGACCGACCGTCGCCGGATCAACACCAAGATCGCCAAGCTGCGCCGCGAGCTCGCGCACATGAGCACCACGCGTGAGACGAAGCGGTCCGAGCGCAAGCGGCACGAGATCCCGTCCGTGGCCATCGCCGGCTACACCAACGCGGGCAAGTCGTCGCTGCTGAACCGGCTCACCGACGCCGGCGTGCTCGTCGAGAACGCGCTGTTCGCGACGCTGGACCCGACCACCCGCCGCACCACGACCGCGGACGGCCGGATCTACACGATGTCCGACACCGTCGGCTTCGTGCGGCACCTTCCTCACCAGCTCGTCGAGGCGTTCCGCTCCACGCTGGAGGAGGTCGCCGACTCCGACCTGATCCTGCACGTGGTGGACGGCTCTCACCCCGACCCCGAGGGCCAGATCGCCGCGGTGCGCGAGGTGCTCGCCGAGATCGGCGCCGACAAGGTGCCCGAGCTGATCGTCATCAACAAGGCCGACGTGGCCGACCCGATGGTGATCGCCCGGCTGCGTCAGCGCGAGCCGCACTCGGTGGTCGTCTCGGCCAAGACCGGTGAGGGTGTCAGCGAGGCGCTCGCCGCGGTCGAGGCGGACCTGCCGCGTCCTGGTATCGCCTTCGAGGCGCTGCTGCCGTACGAGCGGGGCGACCTGCTCAACCGGATCCACGAGCAGGGCGAGGTCGAGTCGATCGAGCACACCGGTGAGGGCACGGTCGTCCACGGGCGGGTCCACCCCGAGCTGGCCGGTGAGCTGGCGCCGTACATCACCTCGTCGGCCACCGCCTGACAGCCTCCTCGTCCCACCACGACGTCGTACGCCGGGACGTCATGCGTCGCGAGCCATCCGGCGACCTTGCATGACGTCCAGGGAGAGGGCTAGAAGCCGGCCTCGTCCCAGGGGCCCCAGATCGCGAACGTCAAGCCCTTGTCGGACTGGATGTTCACGAACAGCGTCTCGCCGTCCGTGCTGAAGGTCGAACCCGCGAACTCGTCGTCGGTCCGGTCGGTGGAGCCTTCGCGCATGCGGTTCCAGGCGAGGTTCCACATCGTGCCGTCGGGACGGAGCGCTCGCACGTAGTTGTCCTGGTCGCCGTCCTCGCAGATGACGAGGGTGCCCTCACGGCTGGTGATGTTGTCGGGGAAGTCGAGGTTTCGAGGTCCGGGCGACTCGTAGACCAGCGTGAGCGTGGACCCGGTCGGGTTGTACGCCCAGACCTGGCCGTTGCCGTTGCCGTAGCCGGAGGGGTCGGAGGTGCCGTCCTCCGGCTTGCCGCCGCCCTGGGTCGAGGTGAAGTAGACAACGCCCTCATCTGCGTCGTACACCTGGCCCTCCAGCCGGGAGAAGTACGCCGCACCCTTCGCCCAGCCCTGGGAGCTGACGTAGGTCAGCGCCTCGTTGTTGGACGGAACGTCGGTCCGCGAGCTGTAGTCGGGGTCCGGGCTGTCGATGAGGACCCACTCCACGTCGAAGGTCCGCCCGCGCTCGAACGACGCCTCGAGATGCGCGTTGGGGTCGTCCGCGACCTTGAGCATCTCCAAGGTGCCACCGTCCTCGATCCGACCGTCGCCGGCTGGGTCGTTGGGGGGCGAGTAGCGGTAGAAGCCCGAGGCGAAGCCGAAGTTGTCTTCGGTGAGGTAGAGGTGCTCGCCGTCCCACGAGACCGCCTCGTGGCAGAACCGGCCGGCGCTCCGGATCGGCTCCGCAGACGCCACCCCGCGTGCCGGCACCTCGAAGATGTAGCCGTGCGGCTGCTCGAGGCCGGTGTTCGGCCGGCCCGTGTAGTCCGGCCCGACGTCAGGACCGTTGACGGTCTCTTCGCACGTGATCCAGCTGCCCCACGGCATGATCCCGCCGCTGCAGTTCATCAAGGTGCCGCTGAGGCTGGTCCTCGCATCGGCGACGATGCCCTTGTGGTCGGCGTCGACCGTTGTGGTGCCACCCCCGGCAGCTGCGTCATACCGGGGGGCGTCGTCGGGTCCGAAGGCGCCCTGGGCGCTGTTGACCTCGTGGTTGCGGACCAGGGTGACCATTCCGTTGTCACCGTCGAAGGCGCCCATGCCGTCGTGACGGCCGGGCAGCTCGGTGCCGTCAGGGAGCGTGACGGGTTCGGAGGTGTCGTGGAACGAGCGGTACTTGAACCCCTCCGGGAGATAGAGACGGACCTTGCCGTCCCGGAGGTCCTTGGCCGGCCGGAGACCGGTCACCGGCTGGGCAGGCGTCTCCACGGCGCCCGTCGGGCTGTTGACGAAGCCTGCGAAGGGACCGCCGGCCAGAGCCGCTCCCGCCCCGAGCTTGATGAACGAACGCCGTTGCATGGTCATGGTGACCCTCCCCGAGAAAGTGGACGAACGGCGCTACTCAACTCCGCCTTCGCGGAGCTGACAAGAGCCCACGGGTCACAACTTGGTGGCAGAAGGCATGCCGAAAGGGTCGAAGCCGGGCTATCTCAGCACATGGCTCGACCGGGTCATTGACCGTGATGGGTCAGGCGGTGACCACGGTCAGCGTGGGGACCGGAGTCTCCTCCCCGGCACGTTGTGACGGGATGTCCGCGGCGGGGCGGAGCAGCCGGGCGAAGTGCTCCTGCGCCTGGGCTGCCTTGACTGAACGGGCGGCGAGAAGCCGGGCCTGCAGTGACGTCATCGAAAACCCCCGATCGTGGGTCCCTCCTGGAACTCACGGTAGGGGCGTTTACCGGCCGTGGGAATGCACCGAGCCGGTCTGTCACGCGATCCGTGAAAGTTTTGCCGGCCAAGCGACCTTTTAACCTATCGGACCAGATAACTAGACCCTCCATGCCAGACCGGCACTAGTCCGGCGCCCTTGCGCGATTGCCGGCGCCCCGCGCGGCCATCTCACTAGGCTCGGAGGCATGAGACGAGGCGTGCTCACCGCCCTCGCCACACTTCTCGCCGCAGTCGGTCTGCTGTGGCCGGTCGTGCCGGCGCTGCTTCCCGACACCGCCGACGCCCAGCCGGACCCGGTGAGGGTGACCGACTACCGGGCCGAGCTCCGGGTCGACGAGGACGGCACCCTGCACGCGGTCGAGGACATCACCGCGCGCTTCCCCTCTGGAAGGCACGGGATCTTCCGGTTCTGGGACGTGGCCGACGCGCACGACAGCTCGGTCCGGCTCTTTCCCCAGGACATCGACGTGCGAATGGACTCGGGGGCCGTGCCGTACGAGCTGCTCTGGGACCACGGCACGCGCTACCGGGTCGCGAAGATCGGCGATCCCGACGCGTTCGTGAGCGAGGGCGACCACGTCTACCGGATCAGCTACCGGATCGACGGCGCGCTCGCGTCCGACGACCGGGGGAACGCCGAGCTCTGGTGGGACGTCGTCGCACGTGGGTGGCAGATGTCGATGGACCGCACGACGGTGCGGGTCGCGCTTCCCGCCGCGCCCGAGGACGTCGAGTGCACCTGCGCCGTCGAGAGCAGCGACGGGGGCAGGACGCTCACGCTGTCCACGGGTGCCCTGGTGCCGAACGCCGCGGTGACCGTGCGGGCGACGTTGCCCGTCGAGCCGCCTGGCCGTGTGACCCTGCCCTGGCCGGTCGCCCTCGACGCCGTCCTGGGACGCTCGGTTCCCGGCGCGATCGTGCTCGTCGTGCTCGCGCTGCTCGGTCTGCTCGCCGGTCGCTGGTGGGAGCGCCGCACCCGCGAGCCGGCACCTGGCCTCCCTGTGATGTACGAGCCGCCCGACCACCTCGGCCCCGTCCAGTCGGTGTACGTCACGACGGAGCATGCCCCCGACGAGGCCCTCACCGCGACGCTGCTCTACCAGGCAGAGCAGGGGCTGACCCGGCTCGAGCACCTCGGCGGAGAGACCTGGGTGATCGAGGGCATCGCCGACCACGACGCCTGGGCCGCCACCGACCCGGTCACCCGCCAGGTCGGCGAGGACCTCGGTGTGACGCGCCGGGGCGCGAGCTTCACCGCCGACGGGTCGGTCGACTCGGGCAAGCAGCTGCAGACCACGAAGGCCGCGATCGGCGGGACCGCACGGTCCTGGGCCCTCCAGGACGGCGTGTTCAGCAGGGTGCCGTGGGAGACCGGCGGGCGGCTCCTGGTGCTGGCCGCGGTCGTCGTCGCCGGTCTGCTGTTCGTGCTCGTGGAGACCTGGACGCTCACCGGCCTTCCGTTCGCAGCGTTCGCCATCGGCGGCGTCGGGCTGCTGCTGCCGGGCGTCGGCACCCGTCGTACGACGAAGGGGCGGGAGCTGTGGTCGCGGGCCGGCGGCTTCCGGCGCCTCCTGTCGACCCCGTCGGCCGAGGACCGGTTCGACTTCAGCGCCCGCCGCGACCTGTACACCGCCTACGTCCCGTACGCCGTGGCCTTCGGGTGCGCGGACGAGTGGGCGCAGAAGTACACGGCCGCAACGGGGATGCCGGCCCCGACACCGGCGTGGTACCCGGTCACCGCCGGCGCCGGGTGGGACGGTGGCGGCGGAGCGTCGTTCGACAGCTTCGAGTCGTCCCTGGCCTCCTCGATCAGCGCGTACCAGGCCACCCAGTCCTCCTCCGGTGGGGGTGGAGGCGGCGGGGGCGGCGGCGGAGGTGGTGGCGGTGGCTCGTGGTGAGCACCGGGTGGAGTTCCTGATGACGACAGAGAGGTCCTGACATGTGGGTGGTCTGGGTTGTGCTGGGCCTGCTGGTCCTGCTCGTCGCGGTGTCGGTGGTGGCCTTCAACAAGCTGCGTACGGCGGACGTCGCGGCCGACGAGGCACTCGGCGGCGTCGACGTGCAGATGACGCGGAGGGCGGACCTGATCCCGAACCTGGTCAGCACGGTGAAGGGCTACGCCGCACACGAGCGCGCGGTCTTCGACGAGGTCACCGAGGCGAGGGCCGGGGTCGCGAACGCCGCGAGGTCGGGGAACGTCGCCGAGAAGGCGGCCGCCGAGGCACGGCTCGACCGCGCGATCGTCAACGTGCTGGCCGTCGCGGAGGCCTACCCCGAGCTCGAGGCGTCGGCGAGCTTCCTGCAGCTGCAGACCGAGCTGGCGGAGACCGAGGACCAGCTCGCGTTCGCGCGGCAGTACTACAACGACGCCGCGGCGCAGGTCAACACGCTCGTGGCCACGCTGCCGTGGCTGCTGTTCGCCGGCATGGCAGGCGTGCGGAAGCGCGAGTTCTACGAGGCGCCCGCGGGGCAGGAGACGCCGCCCACGGTGCAGTTCTGAGACGCGCGGGCCGGTTCGCGGCTTCGATCGCGTAACGAAGCGGCGTCGCCGGAGGGGCCGGGTTCGGAATCACCTGGCCATAGGGGACGATAGGGCCCATGTCTCGTGCCGCACTCTGGCGTCTGATCCTGGCGCTGCTGATCCTCGGTGGCTCCGTCGCCATTGCTCTCACCTCCCAGCCGCGTCTGGGTCTCGACCTGAACGGCGGCTCGCAGTTCGTCCTCGAGACCCGCAGCACGGAGACGGTCGAGGCGAACGCCGAGACGACCGACCGCACCGTCGAGGTGATGCGGGGCCGGGTCGACGCGCTCGGTGTCTCCGAGCCCACGCTGGTCCGCTCGGGCGAGAACCGGATCATCGTCGAGCTCCCCGGCGTCCAGGACCCGCGCGAGGCCGAGCGGGTGATCGGACAGACCGCGCAGCTGAGCTTCCACCCCGTGCTCGCCTCCGACGCCGCCGGGAAGCTCCCCAAGCCCGAGGACAAGCAGCAGGTGCTGCCGGCCGAGGGCGGCGAGAAGCTGCTCGTCGGACCCGTCGCGGTCGGTGGGAACCTGGTCTCCGGGTCCGCGCCCGGCAACGACCCAGCGCAGGGCACCGGCTGGTACGTCACCGTCGACTTCAAGGGCTCCGAGGGCCGCAACGCCTGGCGTGACCTGACCGCGAACGCCGCCTGTGCGCAGATGGGGACGCCGCCGCGCCGGATCGCGATCGCCCTGGACGACCGGATCATCTCCTCTCCGGAGGTCGTGCAGGAGATCCAGTGCGGCGTCGGCATGCCCGGCGGCTCCACCCAGATCACCGGCAACTTCACCGCCGACGAGGCCAAGAACCTCGCGATCCTGATCGAGGGCGGTGCCCTGCCCCTCGACGTCGCGGTCATCGACCAGTCGACGATCGGTCCGACCCTGGGCAAGGACGCCATCGACGCCTCCGTGGAGGCCGCCATCATCGGCCTGATCCTGACCGGGCTGTTCATCGCGATCGTCTACCGGCTGATGGGTGTCCTGGCGACGTTCGCCCTCGCGACGTACGCGGTCATCTCCTACGCGGCACTCGTCGCGCTCGGTGCGACCCTGACCCTCCCCGGCCTCGCCGGCTTCGTGCTCGCGATCGGTATGGCGATCGACGCCAACGTGCTGATCTTCGAACGCGCGCGGGAGGAGTACACCGCCTCCGAGAGGACCGGTCTCGTCGGAGCGCTCACCACCGGCTTCAACAAGGCATGGTCGGCCATCATCGACAGCAACATGACCACGCTGCTCGCGGCGGCGCTGCTGTTCTTCCTCGCCTCGGGACCGGTCAAGGGCTTCGGTGTCACCCTGTCGATCGGTGTCCTCGCGTCGATGATCTCCGCGCTGATCATCGCCCGTGTGCTCACCGAGCAGGCGGCTCGGAGCGGCTGGCTGCAGAAGCACCCGAAGGCCAGCGGCCTCGCGACGGTCGGCCGCGCGCGCGAGTGGCTGCGCCGCAAGGACCCGGACATCATGGGCAGGTCGAAGCTGTGGCTGAGCATCTCCGCCGGCGCACTCGTCCTGGCCTTCGTCGGCATCTTCGTCAACGGCCTCAACCTCGGCGTCGAGTTCACCGGTGGTCGCAGCATGGAGTACTCGACCGCACAGAGGATCACCGCCGACCAGGCGCGCGAGGCCGTCGCCGACGCCGGTTTCCCGAACGCAGTCGTGCAGGAGGCCGATGAGGGCAAGATCGTCGTCCGCACCGGCCAGATCAGCACCGACGACGAGGTCGCGATCCGCGAGGCGATCGGTGAGATCTCCGGCGGGGCCACGAAGGAGCAGGACAACAAGACCAGCGCCAGCTTCGCCGACGAGATCCGCAACAAGGCGCTGATCGCCTTCGGCATCGCGCTGCTGGTGCAGATGCTCTACCTGGCGATCCGGTTCAAGTGGACGATCGGCCTGTCCGCCGTCGCCGCGATGTTCCACGACGTGATCATCGTGGTCGGCATCTTCGCCTGGCTGAACAAGCCGATCGACGGCATCTTCCTGGCCGCGGCGCTCACGATCATCGGTCTGTCCGTGAACGACTCCGTCGTCGTGTTCGACCGGATCCGTGAGCAGTGGCGGGCCTCGCCGAGCCGTGACATGGCGAGGATCGCCAACCAGGCGTCCATCGACACGATGCCGCGGACGATCAACACCGGTCTCGGCACGATGTTCATCCTCGCCGCACTCGCCATCCTCGGTGGCGACTCCCTGGAGAACTTCGCCATCGCGCTGCTGCTCGGTCTCGTGATCGGCACCTACTCGTCGGTGTTCACCGCGACGCCGCTCTCGCTGATGCTGCACAAGAAGTGGCCGCTCCCCAAGGCGGAGGCCAAGACCAAGCGGGTGGCGCGCGACCCGAGCGACTCCGGCGCCGTCGTCTGACGCGACTCCCGCACCGTCGTGTGGTTCAGCGTGCGCTCCGGCGCGCGCTGAACTCCACGACCGGCTCGAGCTCCTGTGGAGAGGGGTCGGTGGGTGTCGGTGCGAGCGGTTAGGGTTCTTCGGTGCCTGAGACCTCCCCGACCGTGAAGCAGGTCCTCGCCGGTGCCGTGAAGGCGCTCGGTGGGCAGGAGCGTCCCGGCCAGATCCAGATGGCCGAGGCGGTGGGCCGTGCGCTGTCCACCGGCGAGCACCTGCTGGTCCAGGCCGGCACGGGCACCGGCAAGTCGCTCGGCTACCTCGTCCCGTCGCTGCTCCACGACAGGCGCGTCGTCGTCGCCACCGCGACGCTCGCGCTCCAGCACCAGCTCGTCGAGCGCGACATCCCGGCCCTGCTCGAGGCGGTCGGCGGCGACCACGGGCGGCTGGGGGAGAAGGCGACCTACGCCGTCCTCAAGGGCCGTTCCAACTACGCCTGTCTGCACCGGATCCGCGAGGGCGTCCCGGACGACCAGGGCGTGCTGGTCGACGTGCCCGAGGGGTCCATGGCGGCCGAGGTCCTCGCGCTGCGCAGCTGGGCGGAGGAGGAGTCCGAGCGCGGGGGAGCCGGCGACAAGGACTCCGCGCCCAAGCACACCGACCGGGTCTGGCGGCAGGTCTCGGTCAACCACCGCGAGTGCCTCGGCGCGACGAAGTGCCCGTATGCCGCGGAGTGCTTCGCCGAGCGGGCCAAGGAGAAGGCCGCCCAGTCCCAGCTCATCGTCACCAACCACTCCCTGCTCGCGATCGACGCGATCGAGGGCGTCCCGATGATCCCCGAGTACGACGCAGTGGTGATCGACGAGGCACACGAGCTGTCGGCGCGCGTGACCCAGGCCGCCACCGACGAGCTCTCCGTCCCGGAGATCGAGCGCGCCGCGCGACGTTCGCAGAAGCACATCGACGGGCGGGAGGCCGACGAGCTCGCCGACGCCGCCGACGCGCTGCGCGACGCTCTCGACGACACCGGCCCGGGACGGGTCGACAAGCTGCCCGTCGTGCTCTCCGACGCGCTCGACCTCGTGCGCGACTCGGCGCGGGCACTCGTCTCCGCGTTCCCCAAGGAGTCACCGGGCTCCGGTCCGGGGGACGCCGACGCCGGCCGCACCCAGGCCCGGGGCTGGGTGCAGGAGATCTTCAAGACCGCCGAGCGGATGGCGGCCAACCTCGACTCCGACGTGCTCTGGGTCAGCGACCGTGACCCCTCGCGCGGCGGCTCCCGGCTCCACGTGGCTCCGCTCCAGGTCTGGGGACCGTTGCGCGACAAGCTGCTCCACGACAAGACCGTCGTGTTCACCTCGGCCACGCTGATGCTCGGCGGGGACTTCAGCTCCCTGGCGACCAGCATCGGGCTCAAGCCGACCGAGCGCGTGGACCACTCGATCGACATGGCCGGCCCTGCGCAGCGCCCGAGCGGCTCGGCGTCGGTTGACGGGGCGACGGCTGCCGAGGCGGTCGAGCCCGAGCTCGTGAAGCCCGACCCCGACGACGACGTCCTCCCCTGGCGCGGCATCGACGTGGGCTCGCCCTTCGACTACCGCAAGCAGGGCATCCTCTACGTCGCCAAGCACCTCCCGCAGCCCGGCCGCGACGGGCTCGGGCCCGCCCAGATCGACGAGATCGTGGACCTCGTCGACGCCGCGGACGGCCGGACGCTCGGCCTGTTCTCGAGCCGCCGTGCGGCGGACGCCGCCGCCGAGGCGCTGCGCGAGCGCCTGCCGCACCTGACGATCATGGCGCAGGGGGAGGCGCAGCTCCCCGAGCTCGCCCGTCTCTTCGTCGAGGACCCGCACGCGTGCCTGTTCGGCACGCTGAGCCTCTGGCAGGGGCTCGACGTCCCGGGTGACACCTGCCAGCTCGTGCTCATCGACCGGATCCCGTTCCCACGCCCCGACGACCCGCTGATGTCGGCGCGGGCGTCGGCGGCCGACCGGGCAGGCGGCAACGGCTTCATGTCGGTGTCGGCGACCCACGCCGCCCTGCTGCTGGCGCAGGGCGCCGGGCGGCTGATCCGGACCACCGACGACCGAGGTGTCGTCGCCGTCCTCGACCCGCGCCTGGTGACCGCGCGCTACGGCGGTTTCCTCCGGGCGTCGCTGCCGCCGATGTGGCCGACCACGGACCGCACGGTCGTGCTCGACGCCCTCAGGCGGCTGTCCGGCGCCGCTTCCGGCAAGGCGCAGCCCGCACAGGCCGGCTGACCTCGGGCGAGGGTCGAAGCCGGCCGAGCAGGCGGCCCGGTGGCGGGGCCCGGCCCGCTGGGCAGGCCCGCCTCGGTCAGGGTTCTCAGCCCGCGGCGCACGGATCCGGCAGCGAGTCCACCGCCGGTGTCCCCGCGGGCGGGAGCGGCAGGTCCTGAGCCGTGTTGTGCTCCCGGAGCGCGTCCCGCGCCGTCGGGTTGGCGCCACCTGCGTATGCCGACTGGCCGCAGTCGTCGGCCGGGAGCACGACGTGGTGGAAGGCCGAGGCCGGTGTCGTGCCGACCATGACGAGCGCGGCGGCGGTGATCGACGTACCGATGACGAGGCGGACAGCGGACATGGTTCCTCCTGCAGGTCGGACCGCGGCGCACGGCGACGGCGCCATGCCTGGTCGCGGTGTGGTGCAGGGGAGACGGGCCGGCGGGAGGAAAGGTTCAGTTCCGGTGGCGGGGCGGCGCTCTCGTGGGCAGAGTGAACCGAAGCGGACCCTCGCTCGTCTCCACGGGCAGGAGGACGGGTGCCCAACAGCCAGGACCAGTTGATGCGGGAGCTGCACGACGAGCATGCGGCTGCGCTCTGGAGCTTCTGCGTGCACCTGACCGGTCATGACCGTGCACGCGCCCAGGACGTCTGCCAGGAGACGCTGCTGCGGGCTTGGCAGCACCCCGACGTCCTCTCGAAGCCGCCGAAGCTGGTCCGCGGGTGGTTGTTCACGGTGGCCCGCAACCTGGTGATCGACGACTGGCGCTCGGCCAGATCCAACCGGGAGACGGTCACCGACCACCTGCCCGAGCTGCCGTTGGAGAAGGCCGAGGTCGACCAGATGCTCGAGGCGTGGGTGGTGGCAGAGGCCGTCGCCCGGCTGTCGACCGAGCACCGCCAGGTGCTGCACGAGTGCTACTACCTGGGCCGGTCGGTGGCCGACGCCGCCCGCCGGCTCGGCGTGCCGGAGGGCACGGTGAAGTCGCGTACCCACTACGCGTTGAGGGCCCTGCGCCTCGCGCTCGAGGAGATGGGGGTGACCGGATGAAGCATGACGAGTTCGCCCACCTCGACGCGGCCTACGTCCTCGGAGCGCTCGGCCAGGAGGAGCGGCGTGCCTACGAGAAGCACCTCGACGGGTGCGCGTCCTGTGCGCGGGCGGTGCGGGAGATGGCCGGGATGCCCGCCCTCCTGGCGCACGTGGACGAGTCGGTGTTCCTGTCGGAGAAGGACGATGAGCCGGTGCCGGAGACCCTCCTGCCCGGACTGTTGCGGGAGGTGCGTCGGACCCGTCGGCGTCGCGTGGCGTGGGCCGGTGCTGCCGCTGCTGCAGTCATCGCGCTCGGCGGGGCCGTGGTCTGGACCCAGTACGCCGGGCCCGGGGCGGACGAGGTGGCCGTCTCCCCGGCGGTCACGTCCGTGCCGATGAGGCAGGTCGACCAGTCCGTCGTACGCGCGAGCATCGCGATGCAAGAGGTGGCCTGGGGGACGAAGCTGGAGCTGACCTGCTCGTACGTCGATGCAGGGGACCGCTACTCGTCGGGAGAGACACCGTCGTACACCCTCGCGGTGCAGACGCGCGACGGCGAGTGGCAGCAGGTGGCGACGTGGAAGGCCGTTCCGGGACGCACGATCACCGTTTCGGCAGCTACCGCCGCGACCGCGGACGACATCGCGTCAGTGGAGGTCCGCACGACGTCCGGGAGCCCGGTGCTCGAGCTCGAGTCGTGACCGGCGACGTTCGGCCACCAAGGCCGCGAGGCCCGCGACCACGGCGACGGCCTCGGAGACCGCGGCCGTGAGCACCTCGACGCCCTGCCACATCTCGCGGACGCCGAAGAAGCCCACGGTCGTGGAGAGGACGAACGCGCCCAGCGTCGAGGCTCCGAACCCCACCGCCGCCAGGAGGGGGAGCCAGTGCCGCCACACCAGGACCAGGCCGGCGATCACCACCCCCGCGACGGCGTTGAGGAGGAACAGCGGTCCGATGACGTCGATGTCGCGGAAGCCGTCGAACCACAGCAGGAGGTGGACCGCTGCTGAGACGAGTACGGCCACGGCGGTGAGTGTGCGAAGCAGCATCTGGGTTTCTCCTGACGCTCAGCGGGTTCCTACCTGCCAAACGGATGGCGCGGCTCGAAGGTTCGATCGCGGTTGAACCATCCGGGTCGTCTACTCGTCTTCCTGGCAAGCCGATCAGGAGGGTCTCATGGAGAAGCCGCACTCTGACCATCGATACGTCACTCGCAGGACCGCGCTGGTCTCTGCCGCGGGCGCCACCCTCGGTGTCGCCGCGCTCGGTGCGTGCGGCGGCAACGACTCGGCCGGTGTGGGGGACGGGTACGGCGGGCCGGCTCCGAGCAAGGCCGGCTCGAGCGGCCCCGCGAGTGCGTCGCCCACAACCGGCTCCGATTCCGGTGGGCGCGAGCTCGTGCGTCTGGCCGACGTGCCCGTCGGGGGAGCGGTCTCCGCGGAGGACGCGGCGGGAAAGCCGGTGATCGTGGCGCAGCCCGAAGCCGGTCAGGTGGTCGCCTTCTCGGCGATCTGCACGCACAAGGGATGCACGGTGGCGCCGGAGGACGGGATCCTGAAGTGCCCGTGCCACGGCTCGACCTACGACCTCACCACCGGCGAGAACACCGGTGGCCCCGCGCCGTCGCCGTTGCCGGAGGTCGCGGTCAGGGTCAGCGGCGGGAGCGTGGTGGAGGGCTGAGCCGCGCCGGCTGCGGCGTCCTCTGGGGAAGGGGCAGTGGCCCTCCTCCCGAAGGAGGAGGGCCACTTGGAAGGGGCTTGGTTCAGGTCACCGCGGACCGCGAGGGCCGCCGCCACCGCCTCCGCCACCGGGAGGATCATCCGGCTGCCCGCCGCCACCGCCGCCACCTCCGGGCGGGTCGACCGGCCTGCCGCCGCCGCCACCGCCACCGCCCTTGTTGCCGACGGTCACGGTCAGCTTCACGGAGTCGTAGTCTCCGTCAGCGTCGCTGTCGAACAGAGTTCCCGCGTCCGTCGTGCTCAGCAGGACCGTGGGGGCGTGGAAGGTGATGGTGTAGTCGCCGGTGAGGGGCTTCTGCCAGTTGTACCCGTAGACGACCCGGCCGGTGGAGTTGATCTCGGCGGTGAAGGGACCGTCGTAGACCACGAGGCCGGCCGAGCTGACGATGCTCAGCGTGGCACCGGCGTTCCAGACGCGCACCTCGGGGTAGGAGGCGATGCCAGAGCCGTCGTTCGTGCCGTACGTCGCGTACCGGTCCTCGAGTTCCGGTGTCAGCTTGTCGACGCCGAACCCGGTCATCGGGTAGGTCGCGGCATCCGCGAGGAGGCCGATCTCCGTGCGGATCGGCGTGCCGGCCTTCAGCGGGGCGTTGGTGAGGTTGTCGCCCCACTCGGCTCCGGCGGTGATCGTGTTGTCGGCTGCTGTCATGCAGTCGGCCTGCCACACGTCCTCACCCTGGATCCAGTACCCGGGGTACACCGTGGACACGGTTGCGGGGTCAGGGAGAAGGGTGTTGTCCGTTGCATCGCACGTGGGGCCGGCCAGGCCGACGCTTGGGACGAAGATCGCGGGGACGGACAGGTTGTTGCCCGCCTCTTCAGCAGCGCTGACGGGGCCGAGTCCGATCGCCAGCAGACTCACCGCTGCGCCGGCGGTGAGAAGTTTCTTGAGCATGGTGATTCCATTCTCGAGGGAGCTGCATCGGGCAGCTCGACCTGCGTGGGTGCGACGGCTACGTGAAATCCCCCCTCGGCTCGCC
>DASTPU010000099.1:0-41446 GCA_035762105.1 Nocardioidaceae bacterium
TGAAGACCCACGGCCGGTGGAGCCTGCGAGAACCCACCCCGGGGGTGTACCTGTGGCGCTCACCCCACGGCTACCGGTTCCGGGTCGACCACCACGGCACCCACTACCTCGGCAAGAACCCCGACCCGCAGCACCACGCTGCCCCCGAGCCGCAGCGAGCAGAGGACCGATCGAGCGTGGACATGTGGGTCTCACCGCTCGAGGTCGACCTCACCGAGCTCATCGCCCACGCTTCGTGACGCGGACCCTCGACGCCGTCGAGGTCCTACAGTCCCAGAGCTGCGGAGAGATCGCTGCGGATCGCATCGAGACGGCCCGTCGCCGAGATCCTCGCCGCGTCAACGCCGCCGGGCTCGCCCTCCTCCACAGGCACGACGACCTCGAGGTAGCACTTGAGCTTCGGCTCGGTCCCCGACGGCCGCACGACGACACGCGCGCCCTCGGCGAGGCGGTACCGCAGCCCGTCCGTCGGAGGCACGTCGGCGCTGCCGAGCGTGAGGTCGTCGACCTGCTCGACCGCCAGCCCGCCGAGGGAGACCGGCGGCGCCGATCGCAGCCGCGCCATCGCCTCCGGGATCGCGGACAGGTCCGTCACCCGGATCGACAGCTGGTCGGTGGCGTGCAGGCCGTAGGTCCGCGCGATCTCGTCGAGCTGGTCGGTCAGGGTCCGTCCCTCGCTGCGCAGGATCGCCGCGAGCTCGGCCACCCGGAGCAGCGCCGAGACCCCGTCCTTGTCCCGCACCAGCTCGGGGGCGGCGCAGTAGCCGAGCGCCTCCTCATAGGCGTAGGCGAGCCCGTCGATGCGACCCAGCCACTTGAAGCCGGTGAGCGTCTCGCGGTACTCCTGCCCGTGCGCGGCGGCCATCTTCCCGAGCAGGGACGAGGACACGATCGTGGTGGCGTACACGCCCGACACGCCGAGGCGCAGCAGGAAGTCCGCGAGCAGCACGCCCACCTCGTCGCCGCGCAGTATCCGCCAGCCGTGCACGCCTGGGACTCCCACGGCGCAGCGGTCGGCATCCGGGTCGTTGGCGAGCACCACGTCGGCGTCAACCTCCACCGCTAGCTGCATCGCGAGGTCCATGGCACCCGGCTCCTCGGGGTTCGGGAACGCCACCGTGGGGAAGTCGGGGTCCGGTTCGGCCTGCGCCGCGGCCACGTGGGGCGCGGCGAACCCGGCGCGTTCGAGCACGTCCGCGACGACCTCGCCGCCGACGCCGTGCAGCGGTGTGTAGACGGTGGTCAGCTCACGCGGCGTGCTGGGCCCGACGAGGGCGGCCACCCGGGCCGCGTAGGAGTCGGCGACGTCGGTGTCCAGCCACTCCCAGTCGTCGGACCGTGGCACCGACTCGAGTGCGCCGACCGCGGCGATGCGGTCGGCGATCTCGCCGTCGGCGGGCGGCACGATCTGGCTGCCGTCGCCCAGGTAGACCTTGTAGCCGTTGTCCTGCGGCGGGTTGTGCGACGCGGTGACCATGACCCCGGCCAGGCAGCCGAGCTCGCGGACCGCGTAGGCCAGGACGGGTGTGGGCAGCGGCTGGGGCAGCACGTAGGCGCGCAGTCCGACGCCGGCCATCACCTCGGCGGTGTCGCGCGCGAACACGTCGGAGTTGTGCCGCGCGTCGTACCCGATGACGACCGGGTCACCGTCGGACGCCCCGTTGTCGCGAAGGTACGCCGCGAGACCAGCGGCGGCGCGGGTGACCACGACGCGGTTCATCCGGTTCGGCCCTGCCCCCAGCGCACCGCGGAGGCCAGCCGTACCGAACTCCAGGGTGCCGCGGAACCGGTCGGCGAGGTCCAGGGCGTCCGCGCCCGACGGGTCCTTCTCGACCCGCCGCAGCAGCTCCTCGAGCTCGGTGCGGGTCTGGTCGTCTGGGTCCTCGGCTGCCCAGGCGCGGGCCCGCGCGAGGAGGTCGTCGGCGTCGGTCGAAGCGGTCATGGCCGAAGGCTAGCCGGATAGCATCGCGAGGGCGCCCGCGCAGGGTCTCACGGGCCCCACGAGGACGGAGGACGCCATGGAGCTCATCGACCGGAGCCGGGCCACCTGGGTCTCGCCGGACGGCCGGTTCGCGGCGTTGGACGGGTGAGTACGCCGGCCGCGTCCGTGCGCGAGGCCGTGCAGGGCCTCGCCTTCCGTCACGGTGAGGATGTCGTGGTCGAGGTCTGCGTCGCCCTGCTCGACGGGGCCGACCCGGAGCCGCACGGCGAGGTCGCCCTGGGTCTGAGCAGGCACGACCTCGGCTTCGAGGAGCTCCGCGCGGCCGGCTTCCGGGACTACTGGTGGCCGACCTGGGGAGCCCGCGGGCTGCTGTACGTCTGGCGCCCGGAGGCGGCACCGGCCGTGGTCCGCGGCATCGGGCACGACCATTGGCGGCCGGCGGAGATGTGCCTCAAGGTGGCGGCCCAGCGCGAGATCGCCGAGGCCGCCGGGGGAGCGGTGGGCCTCACGGGGCACGACCTCGCGCGCGTCCGGGCGGTCGCCGTGCGTACGCTCGGGCTCGTCGGCGACACCGAGCACGTGGCGGTGGTGAGAGCGGCCCTCGAGGACCCCGATGCACAGGTACGACGGGCGGCGGGCCTCGCCCTGGAGCGGATGGTGGGCCGGCTGGACCTGCCCGAGAAGGAGCTGCCGTGAGCACGAAGTACCGGTTCGAGCACGCGTGGTCGTTGCCCGCCCGCCAGGACGCGCTCTTCCACCTGCTCGCCGACGTCGCCGCCTACCCGACCTGGTGGCCGCAGGTCCGCGCCGTGGCCGGTGTCGACGAGGACACCGCCCATGTCGTCGTGCGGTCGGTGCTGCCGTACTCGCTGGACCTGACGCTCGTGCGGGCGGTCGAGGATGCGGACGCCGGAGTCCTCGAGGCGCGGATCCACGGCCAGCTCGAGGGTTGGTCGCGGTGGCGTCTGAGCGGGAACGGGTCGTCGACCCGGCTGCTCTACGAGCAGGAGGTCACCGTGCAGGGTCGGCTCATGGAGCTCGGCTCACGGCTGGCGCGGCCGCTCTTGGTCGCCAACCACGACGCGATGATGCGCGGCGGGCGCAACGGGCTGCTCGCCCGGGTAGGACCTCAGGCTCGGTCGAGGGCGGTCCGGTAGTAGCTCTCGGTCACGAACGGGCCACCCACGTGCGCGGCCTCGACCCGGTCGGCGTCGCTCTCCGGGGTCGACTCGATCTCGGCCGCGAACGACTCCGCGTCGTCCTGCGGCTCGTAGCCCAGCCGGCGGCCGGGCCCGAGGTCCCACCACGCGCGGCTGTTGGCGGAGATCCCGTAGATCACCGCGAAGCCGGGGTCCGGGGCCGCCAGCGCGGCGTGGACCATCCGGACCGCGTCGTCGGGCGAGAGCCACGTCGACAGGTGTCGCCGGGTCTCCGGCTGCGGCAGGAAGCTGCCGATCCGCATCGCGACGGCGTCCACGGCGTACCGGTCGGTGTACAGCCGCAGGAGTGCCTCGGCGGCGACCTTGCCGACGCCGTAGAACGTGTCGGCACGCGGCGGCACGTCGTCGGTGAGGAGCTCGGTCCGCGGTGTCCGACCCACGGCGTGGTTGCTGCTCGCGTAGACGATCCGGCTCACGCCGTGGCCCACCATCGCGTCGAGGATCGCGCCCGTGGTCACGACGTGGGACTGCAGGATCGCCGGCAGCGACGCTTCGTCCGGGATGCTCGCGAGGTGGACCACGCCGTCGAGCGGGCCGGCCTGCTCGAGCACGTCGAACACCGAGTCCACCGCGTCGGCGTCGGCGCAGTCCGCGGTGAACCAGGCACCGGTGAAGCCCTCCGGCTCGGCGGCCAGGTCGAGCCCGGCGACCTCGTAGCCGCGGTCGAGCAGCCCTGCGCAGACGACGGTGCCGATGCTGCCGGCGGCGCCGGTGACGAGGACGCGCATCAGATCTTGGGGACGATCGAGCCGAGCAGCTGACCCATCCGGGACGCTGCGGCCTTGCCGGCCTCGAGGACCTCCTCGTGGTTGAGCGGCTCTCCGGAGATCCCGGCGGCGAGGTTGGTCACCAGGGAGAGGCCGAGGACCTCCATGCCCGCTTCGCGCGCGGCGATCGCCTCGAGCGTCGTGGACATGCCGACCAGGTGACCACCGATGGCGCGGACCATCCCGATCTCGGCGGGCGTCTCGTAGTGAGGTCCCCGGAGCTGCACGTAGACGCCCTCGGAGAGGCTCGGGTCCACCTCGCGGCAGAGGTCGCGCAGTCGCGGGCTGTACAGGTCGGTGAGGTCGACGAACTTCGCGCCCTCGATCGGCGACGCCGACGTGAGGTTGATGTGGTCGCTGATCAGCACCGGCGTGCCGGGCTCCCACGACGGGTCGAGGCCACCGCAGCCGTTGGTCAGCACGACCACCTGGCAGCCCGCGGCGGCGGCCGTCCGCACACCGTGCACGACGGGCCGCACACCGAGGCCTTCGTAGAGGTGGGTGCGGCCGAGGAAGACGAGCAGGTTCTTGTCCCCCGAGCGGACCGACCGGACCTTGCCGGCGTGGCCCTCCACGGCCGGCGGGGCGAACCCGGGGAGGTCGGTGCTGCTGACCTCGGCGACCACCTCGCCGAGGGCGTCCACGGCCGGGAGCCATCCCGAGCCCATGACGAGGGCGACGTCGTGGCGGTCGACGCCTGTGAGGTCGCGGAGCCGGTCGGCGGCCTCGGAGGCGAGGTCGAGGGGCGTGGGTCCGGTGCTGGTCGTGGTCACCGCGGCAGCCTAGACGAGCCGGCGGTGCCGCGTATCCCCTAGAGCCCGACCGAGCGGCAGGGACGTGACCGGAGGTCGGCCACGTAGTCGTCCGGAGCGCCGGCCGCCTCGGCCGCGTCCGCGAGGATGCCGACGGTGCTCGCCGAGGGCAGCCCGCCCTCGTAGGCGTCGAGCACGTAGGTCCAGGCCAGGTGGCTGCCGGCCATGGTCGCGACACGCACGCGGGTCTTGCGGTACAGCCCGGAGTCGAAGCTCTCCATCTCGTCGAGGACCTTCATGTCCTCGTCGGTGACGTCGAAGAGCGCGACGAAGACCTGCTCGAAGGGGTCCTGCACGATCGTCACGAGCGCACCGTCCCAGCCGTGCTCCTCACCCCCGAAGGTCAGCCGCCACCCGGTGAGCCAGCCCGTGCTCCGGAGCGGGGAGTGGGGACATCGCTCGCTCATGCGAGTGGGGTCCAGGTTCGACCCGTAGGCAGCGTAGAGAGGCACGGAACAGGAGGCTATCGAACGGATGGAACAATGGGCGCCGTGAATCGGGTAGTGATCGTCGGTGGTGGACCTGGTGGCTACGAGTCGGCGCTGGTGGCGGCGCAGCTCGGGGCCGAGGTGACAGTGGTCGACTCCGACGGGATCGGCGGCTCCGCGGTGCTCACCGACTGCGTTCCGAGCAAGACCCTGATCGCTACCGCGGAGCTCATGGCCGACATGGAGGAGGCCGCCGAGCTCGGCATCTCGCTGACCACCCCGCACGGCTCGACGCCCGGTGACCTGGTGGTGGACCTGCTCCGCGTGAACGAGCGGGTCAAGGCCCTGGCGCTTGCGCAGTCCGGCGACATCGAGCGCCGCCTGCTCCGCGAGAACGTCCGGATCGTCCGCGGCCGCGGCGTCCTCGACGGCCCGCAGCGCGTCGTGGCCGAGCTCGCCGACGGAGGCACCGAGAGGATCCAGGCGGACGCCGTCCTCGTGGCGACGGGCGCGAGCCCGCGCACGCTCGACACCGCCCAGCCCGACGGCGAGCGGATCCTCAGCTGGGACCAGGTGTACGACCTGCGTGAGGTGCCCGAGCGGCTGGTCGTGGTCGGCTCCGGCGTGACCGGTGCGGAGTTCGCGGGCGCCTACAACGCCCTCGGCATCGACGTGGTGCTCGTGTCCAGCCGCGACCGCGTGCTGCCCGGCGAGGACGCCGACGCCGCGCAGGTCCTCGAGGAGGTCTTCACCAGGCGGGGCATGACCGTGCTCTCCCAGTCGCGGATGGAGTCCGTGGTCCGCAACGGCGACCGCGTCACGGTCACGCTCACCGACGGCCGGACGGTCGAGGGCTCGCACTGCCTGCTCGCGCTCGGCTCCATCCCGAACACCGCCGGCATCGGCCTCGAGGAGGCCGGCGTCAACCTCAAGGACGGCGGCTTCGTCCACGTCGACAGGGTCTCGCGTACGTCGGCCCGCGGGATCTACGCCGCCGGGGACTGCACCGGCGTGTTCATGCTCGCGTCCGTCGCGGCCATGCAGGGACGCATCGCGATGTGGCACTTCCTGGGCGACGCCGTCGCGCCGCTGGACCTGAAGACCGTGTCGGCCAACGTGTTCACCGCGCCGGAGATCGCCACCGTCGGCTACACGCAGAACGACGTCGACAAGGGCGTCATCGAGGTCGAGACCGTGATGCTGCCGCTGCGCGGCAACGCCCGCGCCAAGATGCAGGGCGTGCGCGACGGCTTCGTGAAGCTGTTCTGCCGGCCTGGCACCGGCATCGTGGTCGGGGGAGTGGTGGTCGGCCCGCGCGCCAGCGAGCTGATCCACCCGGTGTCGATCGCGGTGTCGGAGAACCTCACCGCCGACCAGCTGGCCCAGGCGTTCACGGTGTACCCGTCGATGAGCGGGTCGGTCGCCGAGGCCGCCCGGCGGCTGCACCGCTACCAGCGCTGACGCTTCAGAAGCCCCCGAAGTCCCCGCCGCCGAAGTCGCCTCCGCCACCCCAGTCGCCGCCGCCGCCGTCGTACCCGCCCCCGTCGTAGCCCGAGGCGTCCCCGCCGGAGTCGCCCCAGTCGCCGCCGCCCTCGCCTCCGGCGCCGTCACCGGCTCCGAAGTCGGTGTCGGCGCCCTCGACCGGCTCACCGTGCCAGGTGGGCGAGAGCAGCGTCATGAGCATGAAGGTGGGCAGCAGGCTCGAGGCCGCGTAGGCGCCGAAGTAGCCCGTGGCCCAGGGTGAGTAGGCAGGGCCGGCCTGCCAGTACGGCACCCGTCCGTAGCCCTGTTGGACGGTGCGGATGTCGGGTTCCGCGCCCTGGCTGACCCGGTCGGCATCGGCAGCGCACACGGGCACCTGCCGCGGCACGCCACCGGGCGGTGCCCAGTCGATGTCGGTGGTCGAGGGACCGTGGGCCGGGTTGAAGAAGCACGGTGGCCGCCGGATCGGGAGCGGTCGGCCGTCCTTCCGGGCCAGCACGCACGCCATGGCGTACCTGCCGTCCTCGAGTGCCTCGGTCACGTGCTTGACGTGCTCGGGCTCGCTCACCCGCTGCAGGGTCTCCTTCGCCGACTCGTAGGAGTCCAGCGCGCGCTGGTAGTCCTGGCGCATCGGCTCGTCGAGAGGAGTGGTCAGCATGTCGATGTCCAGGCCCTGGAGCTCCTCGCCGAAACGCGTCACGTCCTCGTCGGCCACCTTCACCACCGCGGCCAGGTCGGCCGACTTCCGCTGCTCGAGCTGCAGGCGCTGCTTGCGCTGCGACAGCACGACCAGGCCCAGCACGGCGCCGACCACGAGGAGGATGACCAGGAAGTCCATGGCCCGAGCCTATAACCGGCCCGGAAACGATTGATGCGAAAGAAAGGGAATTCCGCCCACAAATAACATTGATGTAATTACGCAAATGCAATTCTTGGGAATTGCTGCTTTCCTTGGACAGGAATACCTGACCCGTGCCAATAATGGTCGATCACACGCGCAACACAGTTCACTTTCTTCACGTGGCCGCGAGGCCGTGTGACGTCGTCGACCGGGGAGAGTCTGCGGATGGGTTCAGGGAGGCGCGGGGCCGCCGTCGCGGTGGCGGCGGGGATGCTGGTCGGCACGCTGGGAGGCGCGCTGACCGAGTCTCCCGCGGACGCCGTCTCGACCGACCAGTCCTACTGGGTGCCCGTCGGCAAGCAGATCGAGGTCAACGGCCGTGGGTACGGCCACGGCCACGGGATGTCCCAGCACGGTGCGCAGGGCGCAGCGCTGGAAGGCCTTGCCTACAACGAGATCGTGGACTTCTACTACCCCGGCACGGCCTGGGGGAAGGTCAGCGGCAAGGTCCGCGTGCTGATCAGTGGTGACACGACCGACGACGTGGTCGTCAGTCCCGCCGCCGGCTTGAGCATCCGTGACCTGGCCGGCCGTTCGACCCACGAGCTCCCGGTCCGCGACGGCATCACGCGCTGGCGGATCGACGTACGCGACGGACGCTCGGTCGTGGAGCTCTTCTCCGACCGGTGGCGCCCGCTCAAGGAGCCGTGGGCAAAGGACCTGAAGGGGGACGCGGAATTCCGCGCGAAATCCCCGATCACGCTCTGGACGCCGTCGGGATCGACGACCTACCGAGGAACTCTCCGGTCCGCCTCCCCGTCGCCGGGATCGTCGTCGCGCGACACGGTGAACGTGGTGTCCATGGACCAGTACGTCATGGGCGTGGTGCCCTACGAGATGCCCGCCTCCTGGCACGCCGAGGCCGTGAAGGCACAGGCCGTCGCAGCGCGCACGTACGCCACCTGGTCGCGCAACCAGAACATCCGTCGGCACTACCAGATCTGCGACACCACCTCGTGTCAGGTGTACGGCGGCACGGACGGCGAGGACTCCCGCAGCAACGCTGCCGTCCGCGCGACACGGCGTCAGATCCTGACCTACGACGGCAAGCCGGCGTTCACGCAGTTCTCCGCCAGCAGCGGGGGATGGACCTCCGCCGGCAGCGTGCCGTACCTGCCCGCGAAGCAGGACCCGTACGACGGCTGGGACGGCAACACCGTGCACACCTGGAACGCGACCGTGGACGCCGCGCGGCTCGAGCGCAGCAACCCGTCGATCGGCCGCCTGCGGCGGATCTGGGTGACCAGCCGTGACGGCAACGGTGAGTGGCAGGGCCGTGTCACCGAGCTCGTGCTGGACGGCACCGAGGGCAACGCCACGATCTCCGGTGACAGCTTCCGCTGGGCGTTCGGGCTGAGGTCGAACTGGTTCTCCATCGAGCCGACCCCGATCATCAACCGCTGGGCCCGGATCGGCGGGACCGACTCCAAGCTCGGCGCGGTGCGCAGCGGTGAGTACGCCGTCGCCTCCGGGGCGGCGCAGCGCTTCGAGGGCGGCCGGATCTTCTACTCGAGGCGTACCGGCGCCAAGGAGCTCTACGGGCGGATCCTCAAGGCCTACAACAAGTTCGGCGGCCCGACGTCGAAGCTCGGCTTCCCCAAGACCGCCGTACGACGTCGTGGTCCGAACCGGCTGGCGAGGTTCGAGCACGGCTCGGTCTACCTCAAGCGGCCCGCCGCGCCCGTGGTGGTCACCGGCGCGATCGACAGGAAGTACCTCTCCGCCGGAGGCATGAGGACCGGCCTCGGCTGGCCCACCACGTCGAACTACCGCGTCCGGGGCGGAGAGCGCGTGGACTACGTCAACGGCTCGATCGTGTGGAAGCGAGCCACCCGCGAGGCGACGATCACCCTGCGCTGATCACCAGGACGAGGTCGCCGCCCTCCACCTGCTGGGTGGCGTTGATCGCGATCCGCTCGACGGTCCCGCCGACGGGCGCGGTGATCGAGGCCTCCATCTTCATCGCCTCGATCGTCGCCACGGTGTCGCCGGCGGCGACGGTCGCGCCCTCCTCCACCGCGACCGTGACCGCGCCGTCGAAGGGCGCCGCCACGTGGCCGGGCTTGGAGGTGTCGGCCTTCTCCTGCACCGGCACGTCGGAGGCCACGGCGCGGTCGCGCACCGGGATCGGGCGCAGCTGGCCGTTGATCGTGGCCATCACGGTGCGGATGCCGCGCTCGTCGGGCTCGCCGATCGCCTGGACGCCGAGCAGGAGCCGCTTGCCCTCCTCGATGTCCACCTCGTACTCCTCGCCCGGCTGCATGCCGTAGAGGTAGAGGCTGGTGGGCAGGACCGAGAGGTCGCTGTACTTCTCCCGCGACTCCAGGAACTCCTTGGTGGGGCCGGGGAAGAGCAGCTGGTTCAGCGTGGCCCGGCGGTCCCTCGCGAGGCCGTCGCGCTCCTCGTCGGTGAGGTCGGCGGCCGGTGCCTTGTGCGTGCGGCCGGCGAGCGCCTTCGTGCGGAACGGCTCGGGCCAGCCACCGGGCGGGTCGCCGAGGTCACCGGACAGGAAGCCGACGACGGAGTCGGGGACGTCGAACTTGCCGGGCTCCTCGGCGAACTCCTTCGGGTCCGCGCCGACCGCGACGAGGTGCAGGGCGAGGTCGCCGACGACCTTGCTGGACGGGGTGACCTTCACGATGTTGCCGAGGATGTCGTTGGCCGCGGCGTACATGTCCTCGATCTGCTCGAACTTCTCCCCGAGACCGAGCGCGATCGCCTGCTGGCGCAGGTTCGACAGCTGACCGCCGGGGATCTCGTGGGTGTACACGCGTCCCGTGGGGGAGGGCAGGCCCGACTCGAACGGCGCGTAGACCCGGCGCGTGGCCTCCCAGTACGGCTCGAGGTCGCACACCGCCTGGAGGTCCAGGCCGGTCTCGCGCTCGGAGTGGTCGGTCGTCGCGACGAGTGCCGAGAGCGGGGGCTGGCTGGTCGTGCCGGCCATCGAGGCCGAGGCGGCGTCGACCGCGTCCACGCCCGCGTCGATCGCCGCGAGGAGGGTCGCGAGCTGGCCGCCGGGGGTGTCGTGGGTGTGCAGGTGCACGGGCAGGTCGAAGCGGTCGCGCAGCGCGGTCACCAGCGTCCGGGCGGCCGGGGCCCGGAGCAGGCCGGCCATGTCCTTGATCGCGATGACGTGCGCCCCGGCCTCGACGATCCGCTCGGCGAGCTTCAGGTAGTAGTCGAGCGTGTAGAGCTTCTCGTCGGGTGAGGACAGGTCGCCGGTGTAGCAGAGCGCGACCTCCGCGATCGTCGTACCGGTCTCGCGCACCGCCTCGATCGCCGGCCTCATCTGCTCGACGTCGTTGAGCGCGTCGAAGACCCGGAACACGTCGATGCCGGTGGCCGCGGCCTCCTCGACGAAGGCGCGGGTGACGTCGGTGGGGTACGGCGTGTAGCCGACGGTGTTGCGGCCGCGCAGCAGCATCTGCAGGCAGATGTTCGGGACCGCCTGGCGCAGGTCGGCGAGGCGCTCCCAGGGGTCCTCGGAGAGGAAGCGCAGAGCCACGTCGTACGTCGCCCCGCCCCACGCCTCGATGCTCCACAGGTGCGGGGTCATCCGGGCCACGTGGCCGGCGACGTTGATCATGTCGCGGGTGCGCACCCGCGTCGCCAGCAGCGACTGGTGGGCGTCGCGGAACGTCGTGTCGGTGACCGCGACCCCCTTCTGCTCGCGCAGCGCGCGGGCGAACCCCGAGGGGCCGAGCGTGAGCAGCCGCTGCCGGGTCCCGTCGGGGGCGGGGACGTCGAGCGCGATCTGGGGGAGCTTGCTCACCGGCTCGACGCTGACCGGCGCCCTGCCGTGCGGCTGGTTGACGGTGATGTCGGCGAGGTAGTTGAGCAGCTTCGTGCCGCGGTCCGCCGACGAACGAGCGGTGAGCAGGTGCGGGTGGTCCTCGATGAACGACGTGGACAGCCGGCCGGCCTTGAAGTCGGCGTCGTCGAGGACCGCCTGCAGGAACGGGATGTTCGTCGCGACGCCGCGGATCCGGAACTCCGCGACCGCGCGGCGGGCCCGCTCGACCGCGTCCTCGAACGTGCGACCCCGGCAGGTGAGCTTGGTGAGCATCGAGTCGAAGTGTGCGCTGACCTCGGCACCGGTGTAGGTGGTGCCGCCGTCCAGGCGGACGCCGGCGCCGCCGGGGGAGCGGTACGTCGTGATCTTGCCGGTGTCGGGCCGGAAGCCGTTGGCGGGATCCTCGGTGGTGATCCGGCACTGCAGGGCCGCGCCGCGCAGCGTGATGCCCTCCTGGGTGAGACCGAGGTCGGCCAGGGTCTCGCCGGACGCGATGCGCATCTGCGACCGGACCAGGTCGACGTCGGTGACCTCCTCGGTGACCGTGTGCTCGACCTGGATGCGCGGGTTCATCTCGATGAAGACGTAGCTGCCGTCCGGGGCCAGCAGGAACTCCACCGTGCCGGCGTTGCGGTAGCCGATCTCGCGCGCGAACTTCACCGCGTCCGCGCAGATCCGGTCCCGCAGCTCCGAGGGAAGGTTCGGCGCCGGCGCGATCTCGACCACCTTCTGGTGGCGGCGCTGCACCGAGCAGTCGCGCTCGAACAGGTGGATCACGTTCCCGGACCCGTCGGCGAGGATCTGCACCTCGATGTGCCGGGGGTCGACCACCGCCTGCTCGATGAACACGGTCGGGTCCCCGAACGCGCTCTCGCCCTCCCGCATGCAGATCTCGATGGCCTCGCGCAGCTTCTCGGGCTCGTCGACCCGGCGCATGCCACGCCCGCCGCCGCCGGCGACCGCCTTCACGAACAGCGGGTAGGGGATGCCCTCGGTGGCCTCGACCAGCGTGTCCACGTCGGTTCCCGGCTCCACGGACGCGAGCGTGGGCACCCCGGCAGCCTTGGCGGCCGCGATCGCCGTGGCCTTGTTGCCGGTGAGCGTGAGCACCTCGGCCGTCGGGCCGATGAAGGTGATCCCGGCGTTCGCGCAGGCCTCGGCGAGCCGGGGGTTCTCCGAGAGGAAGCCGTAGCCCGGGTAGATCGCGTCGGCGCCGGCCTTCACCGCGGTCGCCACGATCGCCTCGGGGTCGAGGTACGCGCGGACCGGGTGCCCGCGCTCACCGATCTCGTAGGCCTCGTCGGCCTTCAGCCGGTGCTCGGAGCCACGGTCCTCGTGGGGGAACACAGCGACCGTCTGGGCCCCGAGCTCGTAGGCGGCCCGGAACGCCCGGATCGCGATCTCGCCACGGTTGGCCACAAGCACCTTGGAGAACATGGCGAGAGGCTACCCAGGACGCGGACGGAGCTGATGTCTGGTCCACGTCTCGGGCGGCTCCGAAGGCCCGTCGCGGGTCAGCCCTTGATCTCGCAGATGACCGCGCCGCTCGTCACGGTCGCGCCGACCTCGGCCTCGAGGCCGGTCACGGTGCCGGCCTTGTGCGCCTTCAGCGGCTGCTCCATCTTCATCGCCTCGAGGACCACGACGACGTCGCCCTCGGCGACCTCCTGGCCCTCCTCGACGCCGACCTTGACGATCGTGCCCTGCATGGGCGAGGTGAGGGAGTCGCCGGACACGGCGGCCCCGGCCTTCTTCTTCTCGCGCTTGGGCTTCTTCGCGGCTCCGGCTGCGGCGCCTGCGCCCGCGGCGGCGGCGAAGCCGGCCGGAAGGACGACCTCGAGCCGACGGCCGCCGACCTCGACGGTGACGCTCTGCCGCTCCTCCGACGACGCAGCCTCTCCGTCCTCCGAGTCCCCGGCGTACGGCGTGATCTGGTTGTCGAACTCGGTCTCGATCCAGGAGGTGTAGACGTCGAACTTCGTGCCGTCACCGATGAAGGCCGGGTCGTTCACGACCGCCTGGTGGAACGGGATCACGGTCGGCATCCCCTCGACCACGAACTCGTCGAGGGCGCGGCGGGAGCGCTCGAGGGCCTGGGTGCGGTCCCGGCCGGTGACGATCAGCTTCGCGACGAGGGAGTCGAACGAGCCGGGAACGGTCTCGCCCTGGTCGTAGCCGCCGTCGAGCCGGATGCCCGGACCGGAGGGGGCGTGCCAACGGGTCAGCGTGCCCGGCGCGGGCATGAAGTTGCGGCCGCCGTCCTCGGCGTTGATCCGGAACTCGATCGAGTGGCCCTCGACCTCAGGGTCGTCGTACCCGAGCTCCTCACCCGAGGCGACGCGGAACATCTCGCGGACCAGGTCGATTCCGGTGACCTCCTCGGTCACGGGGTGCTCCACCTGCAGGCGGGTGTTGACCTCGAGGAAGGAGATGGTCCCGTCCTGGCCGACGAGGAACTCGCAGGTCCCGGCGCCGACGTACCCGGCCTCCTTGAGGATCGCCTTCGAGGAGTCGTAGAGGGTCCTCATCTGCTCGTCGGAGAGGAACGGCGCGGGCGCCTCCTCCACCAGCTTCTGGTGGCGGCGCTGGAGGGAGCAGTCGCGCGTGGAGACGACCACGACGTTGCCGTGCCGGTCGGCGAGGCACTGGGTCTCGACGTGGCGGGGCTTGTCGAGGTAGCGCTCGACGAAGCACTCGCCGCGTCCGAAGGCGGTGACCGCCTCGCGGACCGCGGACTCGTAGAGCTCGGCGACCTCTTCCTCCTTGCGGGCGACCTTCAGGCCGCGGCCACCGCCACCGAAGGCGGCCTTGATCGCGATCGGCAGGCCGTGCTCGCGGGCGAACGCGACGACCTCGTCGGCGTCGTTGACCGGGTCCGGCGTGCCGGCGACGAGCGGGGCGCCGACCTTCTGCGCGATGTGGCGGGCCTGGACCTTGTCGCCGAGGGCGTCGATCGCGGCCGGCGGCGGGCCGATCCACACCAGCCCGGCATCGATCACCGCCTGCGCGAAGGCGGAGTTCTCGGCGAGGAAGCCGTAGCCGGGGTGGACCGAGTCGGCGCCGGACCTCTTGGCGACGTCGAGGATCTTCTCGATCGACAGGTAGGAGTCGGCCGGGGTGGCGCCGCCGAGGCTGTAGGCCTCGTCGGCGAGCCGCACGAAGAGTGCGTCCCGGTCAGGGTCGGCGTACACCGCGACGCTGCCGATGCCCGCGTCCTTGCAGGCCCGGATCACCCGGACCGCGATCTCGCCCCGGTTGGCGACGAGGACCTTCTGCAGTGGCTTGATCTCGGGGTTGCTCTCGGGGCTGCCGGACACGCGGGCTCCTGGGTCTCTCGGATCGTCAGGTAGTAGCCGGAGTCTAGAGCCTGCCGGCCGATCCGCTCCCCGCCGCCCATGTGACGGGCAGCGGCGCCGAGGTCCCGCGGTTACCGTGGCTGCATGGCCGCAGCAGGCATCCGCTCCGACATCAGGCTCACGAGGCAGCCTTGGACGGCTGCTGTCGTCTACGGTGCCGCGGTGGTCGTCGTCGCGGGACTGGGCGGTCTCGCCACGTCGGCCGGCCAGGGGACCGACGGCTGGTACGACGGGGCGGACAAGCCGTTCTTCACGCCGCCGGGCTGGCTCTTCGGCCCGGTCTGGACGGTGCTCTACGCGGCGATGGCGGTGGCGGCGTGGCGCCTGTCCCGCCGGCGTGAGGAGGGGACGCCCGAGGCGGGCTCGCTGCTCAGGCTCTGGTGGCTGCAGCTGGCCCTCAACTTCCTGTGGACCCCGCTGTTCTTCGCCGGCGAGCTGCTCTGGCTCGCGTTCGTGGACATCCTCCTGCTCGACGTGGTGGTCGCGGTTCTCGCCGTCCGGGCCTGGCGGGTCGACCGCCCCGCGGCGTGGCTGCTCGCGCCGTACCTCGCGTGGATCCTGTTCGCGACCGCGCTGAACCTCGGGGTCGCCGTACTGAACTGAACCCCACGAGTGAGAGCCTTCCCACGTGACCGAGATCCGCGTCGCCAGGGCGGCGGACGAGACCGCGCTCGCGGCGATCGACGCTGCGACGTGGAGCCCTGACGTGACTCCCGCGGCGAAGCGGCCGGCCGACGCTCCGTTCTTCACGGACCGGACCTCGCCGGGCGACGTGCTCGTCGCGGTGCTCGACGAGCGGGTGGTCGGGTACGTGTCCCTGCGCCAGACGATGCCGCTTCCGTCCCACCGGCACGTGCTCGAGGTGAGCGGTCTCGCGGTCGACCCGCGGTTCCGTGGTCAGGGCATCGGCCGGCGCCTGGTCGAGGCGGCCGAGCAGGAGGCCGGACGCCGGGGGGCACGGAAGCTGAGCCTGCGGGTCCTCGGGCCCAACGCGGTGGCGCAGCGGCTCTACGAGACCTGCGGCTTCCGGGTCGAAGGCCGGCTGAGGGCGGAGTTCCTCATCGAGGGACGCCTCGTCGACGACCTGCTGATGGCGTTGGACCTGACCCGGCCGTCAGCGTAGCCGGGCAAGGTCGTCGCGGCACCGGCGCTCGACGTCGTCGAGCTCGGCCAGCGTCTCGTCGATGTCCCGCCGCCGCTGCTCGAGCTCCTCACGGCGGTCCTCGATCTGGTCGAGGAGGTACTCGAGCTGCCCCTTCTCGCCGGGCTGCTCGTCGTACATGTTGACGATCGTGGCGATCTCGTCGAGGGAGAAGCCGAGACGCCGCCCGCGCAGGATCAGCTCGAGCCGGATCCGGTCGCGATGGTGGAAGACACGCGCCGTGCCGCGGCGCTCGGGGGAGAGCAGGCCCAGGTCCTCGTAGTGGCGCAGCGTGCGGAGCGTGACGCCGTACTCGTCGGCGAGCTCGCTGATCGTCCAGGTCCGGCCGGAGTCGGGGGGTGCCACGACGCTCCCTTGCGCTTACGTTACGTAAACCACCTACAGTCCTTACGTTCACGTAAGCGTAAGTCACCGAAGGGACCTATCACCGTGTCTTCCTACGAGCTCTCCCGCGAGCACGAGGCCTTCCGCAGGAGCGTCCGGGAGTTCGCGGAGGCGGAGATCGCCCCGCACGCCGCGCAGTGGGACCGCGACCACCACTTCCCGGTGGACGTCGTGCACAAGATGGGCCAGCTCGGCCTCATGGGGCTCACCGCGCCCGAGGAGTTCGGCGGCGCGGGTGAGGACGGCGACTTCACGAGCCTGTGCGTGGCCATCGAGGAGATCGGCCGCGTCGACCAGTCGATGGGCATCACCCTCGAGGCGGCCGTCGGCCTCGGCATCAACCCGATCCTGACCTTCGGGACGACGGCGCAGAAGCAGACCTGGCTCCCCGACCTGGTCGCGGGGCGCACGCTCGCCGGCTTCGGCCTGACCGAGCCGGGCGCCGGCTCCGACGCGGGCGCGACGAAGACCAAGGCCGAGCTCGTCGACGGCGAGTGGGTCGTCAACGGGTCCAAGCAGTTCATCACCAACTCCGGCTCGTCGATCACCTCGCTGGTGACGGTCACCGCACGCACCGGCACGCGTGAGGACGGCAGGGCCGAGGTCAGCACGGTCATCGTGCCGTCGGGCACGCCCGGCTTCACCGCCGAGAAGCCCTACGAGAAGCTCGGCTGGCACGCCTCCGACACCCACCCGCTGACCTTCGAGAACGTACGGGTCCCCGAGGCCAACCTGCTCGGTGAGCGTGGGCGCGGCTTCGCGCAGTTCCTCGCCACGCTCGACGACGGCCGGGTCGCCATCGCGGCGCTCGCCGTGGGCGCGATCCAGGCCTGCCTCGACATGTCGGTGGAGTACGCCGGTGACCGCACCACCTTCGGCGTGCCGATCGGGACCAAGCAGGGCGTCGCCTTCCAGGTCGCCGACCTCCAGGTGATGCTCGAGGCGTCGCGCGCCCTCACCTACAAGGCGGCCGCGATGAAGGACGCCGGTCGGCCGATGGCGGAGTTCAAGCAGGCCGCCGCGATCGCCAAGCTCTACGCGACCGAGTCCGCGGTGACCGCCACCCGGATCGCCACCCAGGTCTTCGGCGGCTACGGCTTCATGGAGGAGTACCCGGTCGCGCGCTTCTACCGTGACGCGAAGGTGCTCGAGATCGGTGAGGGCACCTCGGAGGTCCAGCGCATGCTGATCGCCCGGGGCCTCGGGCTGCCGGTCGAGTAGCAGGCGTGGCGCCCGCCCGTAGGGTGGGCGCCATGGGCCGCCGCATGCAACGCCTCGCCGCCGAGGGCGCGAAGTTCCTCGCAGTCGGCGGGATGGCGACCCTGGTCGCGTTCCTGCTGTTCAACCTGCTCGTCCACGGGATCCCCGGGGGAGACCCCGGCGTGATGAACGGGCAGCCGCTGTCCGCGTACGTGATCGCCAACCTCGTCGGGATGGTGGTCAGCTACCGCGGCAGCCGGTCATGGGCCTTCCGGCACCGCGAGCCGGTGGGCGCCGCTGGTGGCCGCGTGTCGTACTTCGTCATCAACACGGTCACGATGGCGATCCCGTTGCTCTGCCTCGCGTTCAGCCGGTACGTGCTCGGCCTCGACAGCGCCCTGGCCGACAACATCGCGGCGAACGTGGTGGGTCTGGCGCTCGGCACCGCGGCCAGGTTCTGGGCGTTCCGCCGGTTCGTCTTCCTCAGTGCCCGCCGGCTGAGGCGCCGCGAGCTGGCCTCGTGACCGGAAGAGGAGCCGGTCTTGGAGAATTCCTATACCCTCGGGGGTATGCGTAAGTCACTGACCACGACCCTGGGTGGGGCGGCCGCGGCCCTGCTCCTGCTGACCTCCGCCTGCTCGTCCGGCTCCGACGCCGTCGAGAAGGTCGACGCCGTAGAGGCCGTCGAGATCATCGACGCGGGCGAGCACACCGTGATCGACGTGCGTACCCCCGCCGAGTTCGCGGCTGGGCACGTCGACGGCGCCGAGAACATCGACGTCGGCTCGGGCACCTTCGAGCAGCAGGTGGAGCAGCTCGACAAGGACGAGGAGTACGTCGTCTACTGCCAGAGCGGCAACCGGTCCGCCCAGGCGGCCGACCGGATGGCGGACCTCGGGTTCACCGAGATCGTCGACGGTGGCGGCATCATCGACCTCCAGTCCGCCGGCGCCGAGGTCGTCGCGGGCGGCTGACCTGGTCCGGCGGGAACATCGACCACAGGTCCGTCCACCTCACCCCGAGCTCCCCGAACATCTCGCGCAGCAGCGGGAGCCCGATGCCGACCACGGTGTGCGGGTCTCCCTCGATGTCACGCACGAACGCGCCGCCGAGGCCGTCGATCGTGAACGCGCCGGCGACCTTCAGCGGCTCCCCCGTGGCGATGTAGGCGTCGACCTCCTCGTCGGAGGGGTCGGCGAAGTGCACGAGCGTGTCCGCGGACCGCGACACCTCCCGGCCGTCGGCCGTGTCGACCAGGCAGTGCCCGGTATGCAGGACCCCGGAGCGGCCCCGCATCCTCTGCCAGCGCTCACGAGCCTCCCGCTCGTCGGCCGGCTTGCCGTGCACCGCGCCGTCGATCTCGAGCACCGAGTCGCAGCCGATCACCCAGGCCGGGCCGTCGCCCGGATCCAGGGTCCCGGCCACGGCCTCCGCCTTGAGGCGGGCGAGCTCGAGCGCCAGGTGGGCGGGGTCGGACGCCGCGACGACAGACTCGTCCACGCCCGAGACCACCACCTCCGGGCCGAGGCCGGCGCTGCGAAGCGTGGCCAGACGGGCCGGCGACGCCGAGCCGAGCACCAGCCGTCGGGTCATCCCAGCCTCGCGAGCGCGGCCTGCAACGGGTCGAGGCCGATGGAGCCCAGGTCGAGCGCCGCGCGGTGGAAGGCCTTGAGGTCGAAGGCGTCCCCGAGACGTGCCTGTGCGTCGGCACGCGCCTGCAGCCAGATCCGTTCACCCACCTTGTACGACGGCGCCTGGCCCGGCCAGCCGAGGTAGCGGTTCACCTCGAACACGATGACCGGGTCCTCCATCCGGCAGTGCCCGCGCATGAACTCCAGACCCAGCTCCGGCGTCCAGCGCTCGCCAGGGTGGAACCCGAACGGGTTGTCCTGCGGGATCTCGAGCTGCAGGTGCATGCCGATGTCGACCACCACGCGCGCGGCACGCATCGCCTGGGCGTCGAGCATCCCCAACCGGTCTCCGGGGTCCGCCAGGTAGCCGAGCTCGTCCATCAGGCGCTCGGCGTAGAGCGCCCAGCCCTCCCCGTGGCCGGAGACCCAGCACATGAGCCGCTGCCAGCGGTTGAGCTTGTCCGTCCGGTAGGCGGTCTGCCCGATCTGCAGGTGGTGGCCCGGCACGCCCTCGTGGAAGACCGTCGTGACCTCGCGCCAGGTCGAGAAGTCCTCGATGCCCTCGGGCACCGCCCACCACATCCGGCCGGGGCGGGTGAAGTCCTCGCTCGGCCCGGTGTAGTAGATCCCGCCGTCGTTGGTCGGCGCGATGCAGCACTCGATCCGGCGTACCGGCTCGGGGATGTCGAAGTGCGTGTCCGCGAGCTCGTCGACCGTCCGGTCGGCGAGCTGCTGCATCCACGCGCGGAACGTCTCCTTGCCCTTGATGGTCCTGGCCGGGTCGGCGTCGAGGGTGGCGATGGCGTCCTCGAGGCTGCCACCGGGGACGATCCGCTGGGCGACCGCGGCCATGTCGCTCTCGATCCGGTGCAGCTCCTCCCAGCCCCAGGCGTAGGTCTCCTCGAGGTCGACGGTGGCGCCGAGGAAGTACCGTGAGCCGAGGGCGTACCTGTCCCGGCCCACCGCCTCGACCTCCCGCCCGCGGGGCGCCAGCTCGGTGTCGAGGAAGGCGGCGAAGCCGTCGAACGCCGCCGACGCGGTCACCGCGTGCCGGTCCAGCGAGTCGCGCAGAGCACCGTCCACCGTCGAGCCGGCGACGAGGGCGCCGAACACACCGCCGTCAGGGCCGGAGGTCCACGACCGCACCTGCTTCACGATCTCCTGCATCTGCCGACGTGCCGAGACGTTGCCCCGGTCCGCCTCCTCGAGCAGCGTCGCGCGGTAGCCGTCGAGCGCCTCGGGCACGGCTGCGAGCCGAGAGTCGATGTTCGCCCAGGCATCCTCGCCCTCGGTGGACATGAGGTCGAACGCCATCCGGAGCTCGTGGATGCCGCTGGTGATCACCGAGAGCTCGGCCTGCTGAACGTGGGCGTCGTCGAGCTCGACCTGCAGGCCGAGCCGCTCGAGGAAGGCGTCCCTGGCGACCTGCTCCCGCTCGTCGGCGGGCGTGGCCGCCTCGGCGGCGGCCAGGGCACGGCGGGTCAGCGCGGTGCGCTGCGCGAACCCGTCGGGGGACATGTCGGTGAGGAGGTGCTCGTATCCGGGCACGCCCATGCCGGTCGCCGCAAGCGGGTCGAGGGCGCAGTAGTCCTCGACGTACGCCTCTGCGATAGCGTCGACGGGCCGTGCTGCTGGGGGAGTCTCTGCGTCGGTCACGGTGTGCACCCTAACCGCGTGGGAGGCGGCTGTCCGATGAGGCGCTACTGGCCCGTCGCGTTCGTGCTCGCGTGGCTCGCCGGCCGCGCGCTGGTGGTCTGGTTGCTGAACGGCCGACACGACTGGGTCGACGGAGACCTTCGGTACTTCGCACACAGCCTCACCGCGTTGCCCGACACCGGCCTGGCGCACACCCTCGTCGAGTACCCGCTGCCAGGCGTTCTCGTGGTCGCTGGGCCGTGGCTCCTCGCCGAGCTCGTGGGGATCCCCGACAGGTACAGCGAAGCCGTGCTCGTGCTCTCGCTGCTGGGCGACGCCGCCTTCACGGTGCTGCTCGCCCGGATGGCCCGGCCCGGCCGCAAGGCCGCGTTGGTCGTCTGGCTGCTCGCCGTCCCCCTCCTCGGGGCGACGACCTACGCGCGCTTCGACCTGGTGCCAGGCCTCCTCGCTGGGGCGGCGCTCCTGTTCCTCGGCAGCCGGCCGCGGGTCGCGGCGACGCTGGCCGCGCTCGCCACGGGGTTCAAGCTGTGGCCGGCGTTCGTGCTGCCGGCGCTCGCCGCTCCGGAACGCTCCCGCAGGCCGGTCGTCACCGTCGTGGTCGTGGCCGGCGTCCTGCTCGCCGGGGTGAGCGTCGTCCTGGCCGGCTGGGAACGGCTGATCTCGCCGCTGACGTGGCAGGCCGAGCGCGGCCTGCAGATCGAGGCCGTCGCGGCCACCCCCGCGATGGTCGGCTGGGCGGTCGCGCCGGAGCGCTACGAGATCGCGTTCACCCGGCACAACGCCTACGAGGTGCTCGGACCGGGCACCGGCGGGCTCGTGACGGCCTCGGGCATCTCCAGCCTGATGGCGATCGCCGTCCTCCTCGGCCTGTGGTTCCTGGCCTTCAGGCACGGGCGCGGGCTGACCCCGGAGACCGTGTCCTGGCTGGCGCTGGCAGCGGTCGGCCTGTTCGTGGTGACCAGCAAGGTGCTCAGCCCGCAGTACCTGCTCTGGCTGCTCCCGCTCGCCGCGGCCGCCGCGGGCCTGTCCCGGAGGAGGGCGCTCGTCGTCTGGGCCGCTGGCCTGCTGGTCGTGACCGCGGCGACGCAGGTCGTCTTCCCCGAGCTCTACGGCGAGCTGACCCACCGCGGCGAGCACGCCGGCTGGGCGGTGCTCGTGCTCTCCGTCCGCAACGTGCTGCTGGTCGGGCTCGTCGGCTGGGCCGTCGTCGCGTCGGCCCGCGGCATCAGCGCGGCAGGGCGCTCGAGCGCCAGCCGCCCGGACCGTGCGGGTACGTCGACCGCACCTGCCGGTGAGGTGCCGCCCACTCGGAGGTGATCTCCGGCTCGGACGCCGGAGCGCCTGCGGCCGCGATGCCCTGGAGCACCACGGCCAGCGCGGCGACCTCCTCGGCCGTCGCGTCGCCCTTGACCAGGAAGAGCGGGGGAGTCTGCTCGTCGCTCACAGCGCCTGACTGTTCGCTCGGTCGCTCGCTCGTTCCTCGCTCGGCTCGGTCGCTCACAGCGGGATGTTCCCATGCTTCTTCGGCGGCAGCGACTCGCGCTTGGTGCGCAGCAAGCGCAACCCGCGGACGATCTCGATGCGCGTCTCGTGCGGCTGGATCACGGCGTCGACGTAGCCGCGCTCGGCCGCGAGGTAGGGGTTGGCGAGGTGGTCCTCGTACTCCTGGATCAGCTCGGCGCGCTTGGCCTCCTCGTTGCCGGCCTCGGCGGCCTCGGCGATCTCCTTGCGGTAGAGGATGTTCACCGCGCCCTGCGCGCCCATCACGGCGATCTGCGCGGTCGGCCACGCGACGTTGATGTCGGCACCGAGGTGCTTGGAGCCCATGACGTCGTAGGCGCCGCCGTACGCCTTGCGGGTGATCACCGTGATCAGCGGGACCGTCGCCTCGGCGTAGGCGTAGATCAGCTTCGCGCCGCGGCGGATGATGCCGTTCCACTCCTGGTCGGTGCCGGGGAGGAAGCCGGGTACGTCGACGAAGGTGAGCACCGGGATGTTGAAGGCGTCGCAGGTCCGGACGAAGCGGGCTGCCTTCTCCGAGGCGTCGATGTCGAGGGTGCCGGCGAACTGCATCGGCTGGTTGGCGACGACGCCGACGGGGTGGCCCTCGACCCGGCCGAAGCCGACGATCATGTTCGGCGCGAACATCGCCTGGACCTCGAGGAACTCCTCGTCGTCGAGGACCGACTCGATCACCGTGTGCATGTCGTACGGCTGGTTCGGCGAGTCCGGGATCAGCGTGTCCAGCGCGCGGTCCTCGTCGGAGACCTCCAGGTCGGCGACCTCGGGGTACACCACGGGCTGGTCGAGGTTGTTCTGCGGCAGGTAGGAGATCAGGGCCTTGACGTAGTCGATCGCGTCGGACTCGTCATGCCCCATGTAGTGGGCGTTGCCGGACTTGGTGTTGTGCGAGCGCGCACCGCCGAGGTCCTCCATGGAGACGTCCTCGCCGGTGACGGTCTTGATCACGTCCGGGCCGGTGATGAACATGTGCGAGGTCTGGTCGACCATGACCGTGAAGTCGGTGACCGCGGGTGAGTACACCGCGCCGCCGGCGCAGGGGCCCATGATCAGCGAGATCTGCGGGATCACGCCGCTGGCGTGCACGTTGCGGCGGAAGATCTCGCCGTACAGGCCGAGCGAGACCACGCCCTCCTGGATGCGCGCGCCGCCGGAGTCGTTGATGCCGATGACCGGGCAGCCGGTCTTCATCGCCAGGTCCATCACCTTGACGATCTTCTCGCCGAAGACCTGGCCGAGGCTGCCGCCGAAGACCGTGAAGTCCTGCGCGAACACGCACACCTGGCGGCCGTCGATGGTGCCGTAGCCGGTGACCACGCCGTCGCCGTACGGGCGGTTCTTCTCGAGGCCGAACGCGGTGGACCGGTGCCGGGCGAGCTCGTCGAGCTCCACGAACGAGTCCTCGTCGAGCAGCTCGAGGATGCGCTCGCGGGCGGTCTTCTTGCCCTTCGCGTGCTGCTTCTCGATGGCCCGCTCGGAGCCGGCGTGGACGGCCTCCTCGAGCCTTCGGTCGAGGTCGGCGACCTTGCCCGCCGTGGTGTGGATGTCCACCCCCTCGGCGATCTCGGTGCCCTCGCCGGGGTTCGTCATGGCTGCTTCGCTCACGGGTGACTGGCCTCTCTCGATTGCGTGGGTGTCAATGTAGTGCCTGTGACGTACGACGACCTCCGGCGCCCACCACTCGATCCTGTGGCCCTGTCCACAGCGTTGACCCGCCCGGGCTCGCTGTGGCGGTCGGTCGAGGTCGTCGACTCCTGCCCTTCCACGAACGCCGAGCTCGCGCACCGTGCGCGGGCCGGCGCGAGTGCCGGGACCGTGCTCGTCGCCGACCACCAGACCGCGGGCCGGGGCCGGCTCGACCGGGACTGGGTCACCCCGCGTGGGTCCGCGCTCACCTTCTCCGTGCTGCTCGCCCCCGACCGGGTCCCGGTCGCCCGCTGGCCCTGGCTGCCGCTGCTCGTCGGGATCGCGGTGGCCGAGGGCGTCCGCCGGGTGGGCGAGGTCGAGTGCTCCCTGAAGTGGCCCAACGACGTCCTCGTCGGGGACCGCAAGCTCGCCGGGATCCTCGTGGAGCGGGTCGAGCGTGCGACGGATGCCGTCGCCGTCGTCGGGGTCGGCCTCAACGTCTCGCTGTCCGAGCAGGAGCTGCCGGTCCCGACCGCCACCTCGCTGCGGATCGAGAACGCCGCCACCACCGACCGGAGCGTGGTCCTGCGTGAGGTGCTGCGGTCGCTCGAGGCGCTGTTCGTGCAGTGGCAGGCAGACGGCGGCGACGCCTCGCTCGGTCTCGTCGACTCCTACGTGCGCCGCTGCGGCACGCTCGGTCGCCGGGTCCGGGTCGACCTCCCGGCGGGGGAGCGGCTGCACGGCACGGCCACGGGCATCGACACCGACGGCCGGCTCGAGGTGCGGACACCGGAGGGCCGGCGGATCCTCGGCGCAGGCGACGTCGTGCACGTGCGCCCCGTCTCGTGACGCGGGCAACGTGAGAGGATTCGGGCCGTGGCCATCTCGCGCAGACTGCTCAACGACGACGAGTCGGTCGTGGTCTCCACGCGCACCCACGGGAAGGCGCTGCTGGGGCCGCTCCTCGTGCTGATCCTGATCGCGGCCGTAGCCGGTGTGCTCGGCACGTTCACCTCCGGTGCCGGCAAGGCACAGCCGCTGCTGGTCGCCGTGATCTGGGGCGTCGCCGCCGTGGCCGCGCTCTTCTGGGTGGTCCGGCCCTTCATGGAGTGGCTGACCACGACGTACACGGTCACCGACCAGCGGCTGATCACCCGCCGCGGGATCCTCTCCCGCCACGGCCACGACATCCCGCTGTCTCGGATCAGCGACGTCGCCTACGAGCGCGGCCTGCTCGACCGGATGCTCGGCTGCGGCACGCTGCTGGTCTCGGTCGCCAGCGAGCAGCGGGTCAAGCTCCACGACATCCCGCACGTCGAGCAGGTGCACCTGAAGATCCAGGACCTGCTGTACGACGGGCAGGCCACCGAGGTCTTCCGGCCGGGGAACCAGAGGCGCGATGAAGGACGCTGAACCGCAGCACGAGTCCCCGAAGGCGCCCAGGCCCGCGCACTTCACGCGCGAGGAGCTCGAGAGGGTGATCCTCGGCGACCTACCCGGGCTCACCAGCACCGACGTCGCCTCCGCGGCCGGCGTCACCATCGAGGAGGCGCGCCGGCTGTGGCGTGCGCTGGGCTTCCCCGACGCCGGCGAGCAGGCGGCGTTCAACGAGGCCGACCTCTCCGCGTTGAGCACGCTGATCGGCACGGTCGAGGCCGGGGCGATCGACTTCGACACCGCGGTCCGGATGACTCGGGCGGTGGGGCAGACGATGGCCCGGCTCGCGGACTGGCAGGTCGCCACGCTCGCCCCGCGGGTCGAGGAGCTCGAGGCCGGCCCCGAGGCGACGGGCTCCCGGATCGGCAGCGCGATGCGGCTCGCCGAGCAGGTGGGGGTGCCGTTCGAGCGCCTCCTCATCTACTCCTGGCGGCGGCACCTCGCGGCGGCGGTGGGCCGGATCGAGGCCCTCGGTGCCGCCGAGGAGGACCTCTACACCAGCGACGTCACCGTCGGGTTCGCCGACCTGGTCAGCTTCACCGCGCTCTCCAACGAGATCGAGGAGAGCAGGCTCGGCGACGTCGTCGAGATCTTCGAGTCCCGCTGCGCCGACGTGGTGGCCGGCAGGTCCGGCCGGGTGATCAAGACCCTCGGCGACTCCGTGCTGTTCGTCTCGGAGGACCCGGTCCAGGCGCTCGACATCGCCTTCGACATCGTCGGCGTGATCGGGGACGACAAGCGGATGCCCGACGTGCGCCTCGGGCTGGCCACCGGCTCGGTGGTGATGCGGATGGGCGACGTCTTCGGCCCGCCGGTGAACATGGCGGCCCGGCTGACCGCGGTCGCGCGGCGCAACCGCGTGATCGTCGACCAGGCCACGGCCGACCGCCTTCCGTCGGAGGACTTCGAGACCCGCGCCCTGCCCGCCCGCCCGATCCGCGGCTTCGGCCTGGTGGAGCCGGTCGCGGCACGGCGTCGCTGAGCCCGGGCACGAGGCTCACCGCCTGGTCTAGACCCGCCTGGCCCGCGAAGGTCAACTTCTCGGATTCCGACCACCATGTCCGTTTTGTCCTTTTAACCTGACAAACATGTTGAGTGTGCAGGGGGTGGACCTCGACGTGGAGTCACGTCGAGTGTGGCGCGACGGCGTGGAGATCAAGATGTCGAACAAGGAGTTCGACCTCTTGCATGCTCTGATCAGCCGTGCGGGGGAGATCGTCACGCGTGAGGAGCTCATGCGTGATGTGTGGCAGACGACCTTCTGGACGTCCGCCAAGACAATCGACGTCCACCTGGGATGGGTGCGCCGCAAGCTCGGCGACGACACCAGGCGGCCGACACTGATCACCACGATCCGCGGGCGGGGGCTGCGGTTCGAGAAGGTTCCACCGGTGTACGCGCCCAAAGGAGAAACGCAGCCACAGGCCGCCGTCTCCTGATCCGGGCCGGTAGGTGAGGGGGCACGAGCGAGGCGTCGTTAGGCTTCGCTCGTGACTTCCCCTGCTCCGCCGACCTCCAGGACCCCGGGTGCGACGCCGGTCCTCGCCATCATCGGCGGTGGCCAGCTGGCCCGGATGATGGCGCAGTACGCCGTACCGCTCGGCCTGCCGTTGAGGCTGCTCGCCGAGGCGGAGGGCGTGTCGGCGGCCCAGGTCATCCCGGACGCCGTGGTCGGCGACTACCGCGACCTCGACACGCTGCGTGGGGTCACCGACGGGTGCGCCGTGGTCACCTTCGACCACGAGCACGTCCCGACCGAGCACCTCCACGCGCTGTCCGAGGCGGGTGTCGCCTGCCGTCCCGGACCCGGTGCGCTCGTGCACGCCCAGGACAAGGGCGTGATGCGCGCCCGGCTGCACCACCTCGAGGTGCCGTGCCCGCGCAACGAGATCGTGTCCGAGCCCGCCGACGTCGCCGCGTTCGCGGAGACCGTCGGCGGGTTCCCCGTGGTGCTCAAGACCACGCGCGGCGGCTACGACGGCAAGGGCGTCTGGGTCGTCGAGAGCGAGTCCGACTGCGTCTCAGCCTTCGAGGTGGCCCGTCGCGCCGGGGTCGAGATCCTCGCCGAGGAGAAGGTCGACTTCCGGCGCGAGCTCTCCGCCCTCGTCGCGCGCTCGCCCTCCGGTCAGGTCGCGGCCTACCCCGTCGTGGAGTCGGTGCAGACCGACGGGATCTGCACCGAGGTGATCGCACCCGCTCCGGGCCTCGACCCGGACCTGGCGGTGCAGGCACAGCAGATCGCGATGAAGGTGGCCGGCGAGCTCGACGTGACCGGGATCCTCGCGGTGGAGCTGTTCGAGACGGTCGACGGCCGGGTCCTCGTCAACGAGCTCGCGATGCGGCCGCACAACACCGGCCACTGGAGCATGGACGGTGCGGTCACGAGCCAGTTCGAGAACCACCTGCGCGCGGTGCTCGACCTCCCGCTCGGCTCCCCGGCGGCTCGCACGCCGTGGACCGTGATGGTGAACATCCTCGGCGGCGACCACGGCCCGCTGTCGGAGGACCTGTACGGCGGCTACCCGCACGTGTTCGCGCGCGACCCGTCTCTCAAGGTGCACCTCTACGGCAAGGCCGTGAAGCCCGGCCGGAAGGTGGGGCACGTGACCGCCTACGGTGACGACCTCGACGAGGTGCTCGAGCGAGCACGCCACGCGGCCGCCTGGTTCCGCGGCGACCTCGGGATGGAGAGTGAGTGAGCATGGCTGAGCAGGCACGCGTGGGGATCGTGATGGGGTCGGACTCCGACTGGCCCACGATGAAGGCCGCGGCCGAGGCACTCGAGGAGTTCGGCGTGCCCTACGAGGCCGACGTGGTCTCCGCCCACCGGATGCCCGAGGAGATGCTGGCCTACGGCAAGGAGGCCGCCGGTCGCGGGCTCTCGGTCATCATCGCCGGAGCCGGGGGAGCGGCCCACCTGCCCGGCATGCTGGCGGCGGTCACCCCGCTGCCCGTGATCGGTGTGCCCGTGCCCCTGAAGTACCTCGACGGCATGGACTCCCTGCTGTCGATCGTGCAGATGCCGGCGGGGGTCCCGGTCGCGACCGTGGCGATCGGCAACGCCCGCAACGCCGGCCTGCTCGCCGTGCGCATCCTCGCCGCCTCCGACCCGGGCCTGCGCCAGCAGATGGAGCGCTTCCAGGAGTCGCTCGCCGAGGCTGCCCGGGCCAAGGGCGCCGCGGTGCGCGGCGACCGGACCCGGACCGTCGGCTTCAGCTGACCCGGCCTGCCGGCTCGACCGGTGCGAGGCCGGTGTGCTCCGCGGCGAACGCCAGCAGGTCGGCGGTCTCGGCCGCGACGACCGCGGAGGCCTTGCCCACGCCGTGGCCGGCCGACGTCTCGATCCGCGTGAGGACGGGCGCGGGACCCGCCTGCGCCCGCTGGAGTGCCGCGGTGAACTTGAAGCTGTGCGCGGGCACCACCCGGTCGTCGTGGTCCCCGGTGAGGACCAGAGTCGCCGGGTACGCCGCCCCCTCCTTCACGTTGTGCAGCGGCGAGTAGGCCAGCAGCGTCTCGAACATCTCCGGGTCCTCGGGCGAGCCGTAGTCGGCGATCCACGCCGCGCCCACGGTGAAGCGGTGGAACCGCAGCATGTCGAGGACCCCGACGGAGGGGATGGCCGCCGCGGCGAGGTCGGGCCGCTGGAGCATCGTCGCGCCGACGAGCAGGCCGCCGTTGCTGCCGCCGTGCAGCGCGAGCCGGTCGTGGCTGGTCACCCCCTCCGCGACGAGGTGGTCACCCACGGCCGCGAAGTCGTCGAAGACGTTCTGCTTCGCGTGCAGCCGTCCGTCGTCGTGCCACCGCGCGCCGTACTCGCTGCCCCCGCGCAGGTTGGCGATCGCGAGCACGCCGCCGGCCGCGAGCCAGCCGGCGAAGGAGGGCCGGAAGTCGGCGAGGATCGGGATGTTGAACCCGCCGTAGCCGTAGAGCAGCGTCGGCCGCGGCTCGCCGGGCTCGACGTCGCTGCGCCGGGCGAGGAAGTACGGGACCTCCGTGCCGTCCCTGCTCACCGCGCGCCTGCGCTCGACCACGATCTCCGGCGGGTCCCAGACCGTCTCGCCCGGCGGCTCCAGCCCGTCGACGAGCTCGACCTCGCCGGAGGGCAGGCGGAGCCGGTACGCCGTGACGCGGGCGGTCAGCGACGACATCCCGAGGAACGCCTCGGGCTTCTCGGGCTTCCCGCGGAGAGCGACCACGGACCCGCCGGGCACGTCCACGGCGCCGAGTGCTGTGCCGTCGAGCGCGCAGCGGGTGACCCGGGGCCGGGCGTCGACGAGGTGGACCGCCAGCAGCTCGTCACCGGCGGCGACGACCGCCTCGAGCGCGGCCTCGCCCTCCGGCACGACGTCGACGAGCTTCGGCTCGCCGATCGCGCCCAGGTCGACGCGGACGACCCGTCCGAGGGGGGCGTCGGCATCGGTGTGCAGCAGCAGGTGGTCGCCGTCGGCGCGGACCAGCCGGAACATCGCGCGGGGCTCGTCGAGCAACCGGCGCGGCTCGCCGAGGCGGCTCTCGCCACCGGTCGTCTCCACCGGGCACACCCAGAGGCGGTTCTTCTCGGAGGTTCCCTCCGACAGGTGCAGCACCACCCAACGCCCGTCGTGGGTGAGCTCGTGGCCGGGGATCACCGTCCGCTGCTCGGGCATCTCCCAGACCAGCTCGTCGGCGTCCTGGACGGTGCCGAGCCGGTGCAGCATCAGCCGCGGGGCCGGAAGGGCGGCGGCCTCGGTGCCCCGCGCGGCGCCCTCGGTCGGGAAGTGCACGTACAGGAAGGAACGTCCGTCGGGCAGCCAGGTCGCCGCGCTGAACTTCACCTTGGTGAGGACGTCCTCGAGGTCCTCACCGGTGGCGACGTCACGCACCCGCAGCGTCGTCCAGTCGCTGCCGCCGTCGCTCACCTGGTACGCGAGCAGGCGCCCGTCGCGGCTCACGTCGTAGCCGGTGAGCGACGAGGTGCCGTCCTCGGAGAACGTGTTGGGGTCGATCAGCAGCCGGCCGCCCTCGCGCAGGGTCTCGAGACTGTCGGCGACGAACCACTGGTCCTGCTGCTGCGTGCCGTCGTTGCGGCTGACCAGGTAGCGGTCCCCGACCAGGTCGGGGGTGCCGGCCCGCGGCGTGCCCACGATCCGGCGCATGGTCCGGTGGAACCACTCGCGGGAGGGGAGCGCGTCGAGGTAGTGGCGGCTCACGTGGTTCTGCGCGGCGACCCACGCCTTCGTGTCGGCCGAGTCCGGCTCCTCGAGCCAGCGGTAGGGGTCGGCGACCTCGCGGCCGTGCAGGGTCTCGACGGTGTCGTCGCGCCGGGTCTCCGGGACCCCCGGGGCGCTCACGCGGTGCCCCGCGCCAGCCGCGGCCACTCCATGACGGGGCAGGTGTCCATCACCATCGGAACCCCGGCCTCGGTGGTTCGCCGGAAGGCGTCGTGGTCGACGACCCCGAGCTGGAACCACACGGCCTTGGCGCCGATCGCGACTGCCTGGTCGGCGAACTCACCGGCCGCCGAGGAGCGCCGGAACACGTCCACGACGTCGACCTCGAACGGGATCTCGGCCAGCGACGCGTAGCCGTCCTCGCCGAGCACGTGGTGCGCCGCCGGGTGCACCGGCACGATCCGCTTGCCGTGGTCCTGAAGGAACCGCGCGACGCTGTACGCCGTACGTCTGGGGTCTCCGCTCAGCCCGACCACGGCCCACGTCTCACACTCCTCGAGCATGAAGCGGATGTTGTCCTCGTCGAGCCAGGGGGCGCCTGTCGTAGCCATGGCTAGACAGTCTCCACCACGGGACACGGGCAAACGCCGAGGCCGGCGGGCGTGCCTCCCCGCACCCTGAGACCTGCCCCACAGTCGTAGAATCCGCGCCATGAGCGATGGCTACCCGATGTTCGCGTTGTCCGAGGAGCACCAGGCGATCCGCGAGGCGGTGCGAGCTGTCTGCGACGCGAAGGTGGCCCCCAACGCCGCCGCGGCCGACGCCTCGTCGGAGTTCCCTCAGGCGGCCTACGACGCCCTCGCAAGCGCCGACTTCGCCGCCCCCCACATCGCCGAGGAGTACGGCGGGGCGGGTGCCGACGCCCTGGCGACCGTGCTCGTGATCGAGGAGGTCGCCCGCGCCGACGCGTCCGCCTCGCTGATCCCGGCGGTCAACAAGCTCGGCACGCTGCCGCTCGTCCTCGCCGCGTCGGAGGAGCTGAAGCGGAAGTACCTCCCCCCGGTCGCCGCCGGCGACGCGATGTTCTCCTACTGCCTGTCCGAGCCCGAGGCCGGCTCCGACGCCGCGGCGATGAAGACCCGGGCAGTGCGGGACGGGGACCACTGGGTGGTCAACGGCGTCAAGCGCTGGATCACGAACGCGGGCGTCTCGGACTACTACACGGTCTTCGCCGTCACCGACCCGGAGCAGCGCTCCCGCGGTATCTCTGCGTTCGTCGTGGAGAAGTCCGACGATGGCGTTTCCTTCGGCGCTCCGGAGAAGAAGCTCGGCATCAAGGGATCGCCGACGCGCGAGGTCTACTTCGACAACGTGCGCATCCCTGCCGACCGCATGATCGGCGCCGAGGGCACCGGCTTCACGACGGCGATGCGCGTCCTGGACCACACCCGCGTCACGATCGCCGCCCAGGCCGTGGGCATCGCGCAGGGCGCGCTCGACTACGCGTTGGGCTACGCCAAGGAGCGGCAGCAGTTCGGCAAGCCGATCGCGGACTTCCAGGGCCTGCAGTTCATGCTCGCCGACATGGGCATGAAGGTGGAGGCCGCGCGCCAGCTCACCTACGCCGCAGCCGGCCGCTCGGAGCGCAACGACAAGGACCTCACGTTCTTCGGCGCCGCCGCCAAGGCGTTCGCCTCCGACACCGCCATGCAGGTCACCACCGACGCGGTCCAGGTGCTCGGCGGCTACGGCTACACGAGCGACTACCCGGTCGAGCGGATGATGCGCGACGCGAAGATCACCCAGATCTACGAGGGCACCAACCAGGTGCAGCGGATCGTGATCGCACGCCAGCTCCTCGCCGGCGTCCAGTCCGAGCTGTAGGGACGACGGCCGTGGGCGCGCAGCCGGTGTCGGAGTACGTGGTCCACGCGCGCGCCGTGGCGGGCGGGCCAGCCTCCGTGCAGGCGGGCGACACGTCGGTCGACCTCGACCTCGCCTGGGGAGCCGAGCCCACCGGGCAGCCCGGACCGGCGGACCTCCTGGCGTCCGCCTTCGCCGCGTGCCTGCTCAAGAACCTCGCCCGTGCCCACGACCTGATCGGGTTCGAGTACGACGGAGCCGAGGTCGAGGTCCGTGTGCGGCGCCAGGACAGCCCACCGAAGTTCGTCGAGATCGGCTACACGCTGTGGGTCCGGACCGACGAGCAGGACCGCAGGCTGGACCTGGCCCACCGCAACCTGAAGAAGTACGGCACCGTCTACAACACTCTGGCCGCGGTGTGCGACGTTCACGGCACGATCGAGGCCGTGCCGCCGGGCGCGTGACCGGTCAGTCGTCTTGGTAGCGTCCCCGTCGTGAACCCGGACCACGTCGACGTCCTCATCGTGGGCGCCGGGCTGTCCGGTGTCGGGGCGGCCGCGCACCTCCAGGACGAGTGTCCTGGGAAGACCTTCGCGATCCTCGAGGCCAGGCCTGCTCTGGGCGGCACCTGGGACCTGTTCCGCTACCCCGGCATCCGGTCGGACTCCGACATGTTCACGCTCGGCTACCGGTTCCGGCCGTGGACCGAGGCGAAGGCGATCGCCGACGGCGGCTCCATCCGCAGGTACATCGAGGAGACCGCCCGGGAGCGCGGCATCGACAGCGCCATCCGCTTCCACCACAAGGTGGTGCGGGCGGACTGGTCTGGCGAGGACGCGCGCTGGACCGTGACAGCCGAGCGCTCCGACACCGGCGAGACGGTGACCGTGACCTGCTCGTTCCTCTCCGTGTGCTCGGGCTACTACCGCTACGACGAGGGCTACACCCCGGACTTCCCCGGCGCCGACCGGTTCACCGGCGAGGTCGTCCACCCGCAGCACTGGCCCGAGGACCTCGACTACGCCGGGAAGCGCGTCGTGGTGGTCGGCAGCGGTGCCACGGCGGTGACCCTGGTCCCGGCCATGGCCGAGGAGGCCGCCCACGTCACGATGCTGCAGCGGTCGCCGAGCTACGTCGCCTCCCTGCCGGCTCGCGACCCGCTCGCCGACGCGCTCCGGCGCCGGGTCCCTGCGAAGGTCGTCCACCCGCTGGTGCGGTGGAAGAACGTGCTGGTCTCGATGGCGAGCTTCCAGCTGAGCCGCAGGCGTCCCCGGCTCATGAAGGCGTTGCTGCGCCGGGGAGCCCTCCGGCTGCTGCCCGAGGGGTACGACGTCGACACGCACTTCGCGCCGTCGTACGACCCGTGGGACCAGCGGCTGTGCCTCGTCCCGGACGGGGACCTGTTCAAGGCGATCCGCAGCGGGCGGGCCTCCGTGGTGACCGACCGCATCGAGACCTTCACCGAGCACGGCATCCGGCTGGAGTCGGGGGAGGAGCTCGAGGCGGACCTCGTCGTCACCGCGACCGGCCTCAACCTGCTGCCCATCGGCGGCATCGACCTCTCCGTGGACGGCGAGCACGTCGAGCTGTCGGAGACCCTGTCCTACAAGGGCATGATGCTCTCCGGCGTGCCCAACTTCTCGCTCACGATCGGCTACACCAACGCCTCGTGGACGCTCAAGGCCGACCTGGTCGCGCACTACGTCTGCCGGCTGCTGAACCACCTGGACCGCCACGGGTACGACGTCGTCACACCCGCCGTCCCCGACGAGGCGGCCGACTGGGAGACGGTGCCGCTGATCGACCTGCAGTCCGGTTACGTGCTGCGCAGCATCGACCGGCTTCCGAGGCAGGGACCCCAGGCGCCGTGGCGGCTCTTCCAGAACTACCCGCGCGACGTGAGGCTGATGAGGAAGGGCCCCCTCGACGACGGCGGCGTGCGGTTCAGCCGGGCAGTATCTTCGCCCCATGACAACGGAGACCCGCACCTCTCTGCGCGCCCGGCTCGGTGAGCCCGGTGACTCCGCCCGCCTGAAGTCGATCGGTCAGCTCGACGAGCACTGCGAGCGGATCCTCGCGCTGGCGCCCTTCGCGGTGGTCGCCACGGCGGCCGCCGACGGCACCTGCGACGCCAGCCCGAGGGGCGGCCCGCCGGGCTTCGTCAGGATGCTGTCGCCGACGCGCGTCGCGATCGGCGAGCTGCCCGGCAACCGGCTCTTCGACGGTGCCCAGAACCTCGCCGAGAACCCGCACGCCGCGCTGCTCGTCATGGTGCCCGGCCTGGTCGAGACCCTGCGCATCGAGGGACGCGCGGCGGTAAGCACGGATCGGGGGCTGCGGGAGGCGACCGCGATCGACGGGAAGCTGCCGTGGGGCGTGCTCGTCATCGAGGTGGACAAGGCGTTCCTCCACTGCGGCAAGGCGTTCAAGCGCTCCCGGCTCTGGGAGCCGGAGTCCTGGCCGACGGCCGACGAGCGCCCGAGGATGGGGCAGGTGCTGCGGGCGCACATGGCCGCGGACGGCCCTGCGGGTGCGCTGGAGGCGCCGCCGGACGCGGCCGAGCTGGAGGCCGGCCTCGAGGAGGCGTACCGCCTGCGCCTGTGGTGAGGCGCAGAGCTCGTCGAGCAGGCTCAGTCCTGCCAGGGGTAGAACGGCGGCATGTCCGTCGTACTGCTGGTGAACCTGGGGTCCCGCTTCTCGAGGAACGCGGCGACGCCCTCCTTGCCGTCGCCGATGCTCGTGTAGAACATCGCGAGCGAGTCCACGCGGTGCGCCTCGACCGGGTGCGGCTGGGCGGAGTTGCGGTACATCATCTGTCGCGCAAGGGCGGTCGCGACCGGGGAGCGGTGGGTCGTGAAGCGGCGGGCGAGGTCGTACGCCGCGTCGAGCAGCTCGTCCTCAGGGTGCACGGAGCGGACCAGGCCGATCTCGCGGGCCTCCTCGGCCGGGATGATGTCGGCGGTGTAGGTCAGCTCGAGTGCACGGCTGATCCCCACGATGCGGGGCAGGAACCACGTCGAGGTGGCCTCCGGCACGATGCCGAGCTTGCCGAAGACGAAGCCGATCCGGGCGCGCTCGGAGGCCAGCCTCACGTCCATCGGCAGGGTCATGGTCGCGCCGATGCCGACCGCGGCACCGTTGATCGCGCCGATCACCGGCTTGGTGCAGCGGTACGTCGCGAGCGCGACCCGGCCGCCGGTGTCCCGGACCCCCTCGACGATCTCCGGGTCGTCGAAGCGGTCGTGCATGTCGGCCATCGTCGGCCGCTGCGACTCGTCGAGCCCGAAGACGTTGCCGGCCACGGAGAGGTCCATGCCCGCGCAGAACGCCCGGCCGCGGCCGGTCACCACGACCGCCGCGACGTCGTCGTCCGCGCCGGCGCGGTCGTAGGCGTCGATGAGCTCGTTCGCCATCGTCACGGTGAAGGCGTTGAGCTGCTCGGGACGGTCGAGGGTGAGGGTGAGGATCCCGTCGGCGACGGAGTACTCGAGGGTCTCGTACGTCGGTGCGGTCACTGGGCGAGTCCTGACGGTCGGCAGAGGTTCCTGGTGATGTCCTCGGTGCGGTCCTCACGGATCAGCTCGAACATCCGCGGCGCGCGCTCGGGGTCCCAGTTGACGGCGAGGTCGGCGATCGGCACGCCGCAGGTGAGGCCCTTGTCGCCGGTCACCCGCGTCATCGCCCACGCGAAGCGGACGGTGTCGAAGGGGCCGGTGTCCTTGCCCAGGCGCACCGACTCGGCCCCGGCGGAGGCGAGCCGGACGTAGCGGACCGGGTTGAGCACCGACCAGGGCGAAGCCGCCTTGTCGCCGACGGCGCTGACCACCTCGCGCTGACGCTGTGCTCGGTCGATGTCGCCGAGGGTGGAGATCTTGCGGGAGCGGGCGTAGCCGAGGGCGGTCGGCCCGTCGACCTCCTGGCAGCCCTTCTCGATGTCGAGCTTGGCCAGGGGGTCCTTCATCGCCTGCTTGGGGCAGATCTCGACGCCGCCGACCGCGTCGACCACGTTCACGAAGCCCGCGAAGCCGATCTCGACGTAGCTGTCGATCCGGATGCCGGTCTCGTTCTCGAGGGTCTTCACGAGCAGCTTCGGCCCCCCGTAGGCGTACGCCGCGTTGACCTTCGTGGTGCCGTAGCCGGGCACCTCGACGATCGAGTCGCGCGGGATGGAGAGCAGCAGGTTGGGGCCGGCTCCGGTGTGCAGCAGCATGATCGTGTCGGTACGACGGCCCTCGCCGGTGCCCGTCCCGAACTCCCGGCGCTCCTCCTCGGACAGTCCCTCGCGGCTGTCGCTTCCGACGAGGAGGTAGGTGTGGCCGGGCTGCGAGTCGGGGCGGCCGTCCTCGGGCTCGGCGTTGACCTTGTCGATCTTCGACCACGCCCAGAGCGGCACCGCGACGAGGAAGACGACCCACAGCAGCAGGACGAGCTTGACCCAGCCGAGTCGGGGCCGGTGCCTGGTGGGACGTGACGGCGGCGGGGCGGCGCCACCCCGGCCGGTGGGACGCGGTGGGCGCGGCGGGAGCGGTGGCTCCGAGCCGCCTGAGCCGGGGCGCCGCGTGGTGGGGAGGACCCGGGTGGGCTCAGGGTCGCCAGGTGCGCTGCCACGGACGCGGTCGTCGTCGCTTCCGTAGAGCCAGTTGTACTCCGGGGAGCCCTCCGGCGGTTCTCCGCTGCCGCGGCGTCGTCGGTCTGCCATGGCAGGGAACGGTACCGTGCCACGTCACAGTGGCCGTCGGCGCGCCGTTCCGACTGTGACGGGTGTGACTGGTGATACTTGACGGGAATGTCCCGTCGTCCCACCGAAAGGCCCCTGCCCATGCCACCGGTCTCTCCCTCCGGACTGGACGACCGCCTCGCGCGGGTCCGGTTCCGCCGGGCGGTGACACTCATGCTGATGACCCTGGTCCTGCCCGGGTCGGCGCAGCTCGTGGCAGGCAACCGGCGCGTGGGCCGTCTCGGGCTGCGCGTCTGGCTCTCGGTGGTGGCCGTGCTGGCGGTCGTCGTGCTCATCGGCCTGGTCCGCCCCGACTTCGTGCTGTCGCTGCTCAGCAGCACCTTCCTGCTCGGTCTGGTCCGCTTCACGCTCCTCGCGCTCGCGGTCGGCTGGGCTGTGCTGTTCATGGACGCCTGGAGGCTCGGTCAGCCGCTGGAGCTGCGTCAGAAGCAGCGCCTCGCCATGGTCGGCATCAACGGGCTCCTGTGCTTCTCGGTCGCGGGCAGCCTGCTGTTCGCCTCGCACATGGTCGGCGTCTCGCGCGACTTCATCACCACGATGTTCGGCGACGGGCAGGTGACGGACTCCACGCAGGGGCGCTACAACGTGCTTCTCCTCGGCGGTGACTCCGGCGCCGACCGGTGGGGCATGCGCCCGGACAGCATCACGGTGGCGAGCATCGACGAGGACACCGGCCACACCATCCTGTTCGGCCTGCCGCGCAACATGCAGAACTTCCCCTTCCCCGAGGGGTCGGTCATGGCCGAGCAGTTCCCCGACGGGTACGACTGCGACGACTGCTACCTCAACTCGCTGAGCACCTTCGCGCTCGACAACGAGGAGCTGTTCAAGAAGTACGACGACCCCGGGGTCGAGGCGGTCATCGAGGGCGTCGAGGGGATCACCGGCCTCGGCATCAACTACTACGCGATGGTGAACCTCAAGGGCTTCCGCGACCTGGTCGACGCCGTCGGCGGCGTGGAGCTCAACGTGCGCGACCGGATCCCGATCGGTGGCGTCGGTGCCCCGATCACCGGCTACATCGAGCCCGGCCTGCAGCGCCTCGACGGGTTCCAGACGCTGTGGTTCGCCCGCTCGCGCTCCGGCGCCGACGACTACTCGCGCATGGCGCGTCAGAAGTGCGTGATGAACGCCATGCTCGACCAGCTGAGCCCGCAGGTAGTGGTCACGAAGTTCGGCCGGATCGCCGCGGCGAGCCAGGCGGTCATCTCCACGAACCTGCCGGCCTCCGAGCTCGACGAGTTCGTGGCGCTGGCGGTCAAGGCCAAGTCGCAGCCGCTCGCCACCGTCTCCTTCGTGCCGCCGCTCGTGAACACCGCCGCACCCGACATCGAGCTGGTCCACGAGCGTGTCCAGCAGGCGATCGAGAAGTCGCAGGCAAGAGGGGACGGCGAGAGGGTCAGCGTCGCCAAGAAGGTCCGGCGGCCCTCAGGAGGAGCGGGTGCCCCGTCCGCGCCCACCACGGGAGGCTCCATCGGCAGCCTCGCCGAGGGGTACGCCGCCAACGACGCCGAGGACCTCGCATCGTCCTGCTGAGCGAGGGGTAGGGTGCCGGGCGTGCATCCCCGGATCGTCGCCGTCGTCGTCACCTGGAACCGACGCGATCTGCTCCGCGAGTCGCTCGACGCGGTGGCCGCCCAGTCCCTGCCGCCGGTCCGGACCGTCGTCGTGGACAACGCCTCCGACGACGGTACGGCGGACCTCCTCGCCGGCGAGTACGCCGAGCTGGAGGTCGTCCGCCTGGAGCGGAACACCGGCGGCGCCGGAGGGTTCGCTGCCGGTATCGAGCGTGCCCTGACCTTCGAGCCCGACCTGGTCTGGCTCCTCGACGACGACACCGTGCCGACCGCCACGGCGGCGGAGGCACTCGCCACGGCGTGGACCGGCTACGAGCGACTGACCGGCGAGCGCCCCTCCGTCCTGGCCAGCCGCGTGGTGTGGACCGACGGCCGGGACCACCCGATGAACACCCCGCGGCCCAAGCCCGGCGCGTCGTCCGCGGAGTTCGCCGCCGCCCGTGAGGTCGGCTGCGTGCCGGTCCGGTCGGCGTCCTTCGTGTCGATCGTCTGCGATGCCGAGGTGATCGGCGAGCGCGGCCTGCCGGTCGCCGACTACTTCCTGTGGAACGACGACTTCGAGTACTCCACGCGCCTGATCCGCGGCCGGGCGGGCCTCTACTGCCCTGACAGCGTCGTGGTCCACAAGACCCGAACCTTCGGTTCGACCGACACCGACCCAGGTGAGCGGTTCTTCTACGAGGTGCGCAACAAGGTCTGGATGTTCGGCCGCAGCACCGGCCTGAGCCCGGCTGAGAAGGCGCTCTACGGCGGCTCCACGCTCCGCCGCTGGGTCAGGACCTTCGCCAGGTCCCAGGACCGGACGACGCTCGCGCGCGCCGCCGCGAAAGGCCTCAAGGCCGGCGTCGCCGGCGGTCCCCGCAGCAACGGCGCCGTGCTGCGGGAGGCCGGCTTCGAGCTGCACGCGGAGCCTGAGGTGCAGGCGCCGACGCAGCCCTTCAGCCTGCTGGTCTCCACCTACGGCGGCGACGACCCCGGGTTCCTGCGTGCGGCGTTCGTGTCGACCGTGCAGGAGCAGACCCGCCGCCCCGACGAGGTGGTGCTGGTCCAGGACGGACCCGTCCCCGAGGAGCTCGCGACGGAGATCGAGCACCTGGTCGGCACCAGCCCGGTCCCGGTGAGGCACGTGGTGATGGAGGCCAACGTGGGTCTCGGACCCGCCCTCGACAAGGGCCTGGAGACGTGCTCCCACGAGATCGTGGCGCGGATGGACGCCGACGACATCAGCCGGCCCGACCGGTTCGAGCTGCAGCTGCCGCTCGTCGAGGCAGGCGCGGACATCGTCGGCTCGGGGCTCTACGAGATGGGCACCTCGGTCGACGACGTGGTCGGTCGACGTACCCCTCCCACGGACCCCGAGGAGATCCGCAGGGTGATCCGGTTCCGGGACCCGTTCAACCACCCGACGGTGGTCTACCGCAAGAGCGCGGTCCTCGGCGCCGGTGGCTACACCGACATGGCGCTGATGGAGGACTACCTGCTGTTCACGCGGATGCTGGAGGCCGGCGCACGTCCGGCCAACATCGCCGAGCCGCTGGTCTACTACCGGGTCGGGGCGGGGGCCTACGCCCGGCGCGGCGGGGTCGAGCTGCTCCGCTCGGAGCTGGCTCTCCAGCGCCGTTTCCGCGACCTCGGCATCACCAGCCGCGGCGAGTACCTGCGAAACGTCGTCGTCCGCGGCGGCTACCGACTCGTGCCCGAGAGTGTGAGGAAGGTCGCGTACCGCGCCCTCCTGGCCAACAGGGGCGCTCGTACCGGCCGTTAGACTTCCCTGCGGCTGTCCCCACCTAGGAGTTGTGTGTGAACAACGTAGATCTGGTCGTCGTCGGCTCGGGCTTCTTCGGCCTGACGATCGCCGAACGCTGTGCGAACGAGCTGGGCCTCAAGGTGCTCGTGCTCGAGCGGCGCCACCACATCGGGGGCAACGCGTACAGCGAGGCCGAGCCGGAGACGGGCATCGAGGTGCACGTGTACGGCGCGCACCTGTTCCACACCTCCAACGAGAAGGTGTGGGAGTACGTCAACCGTTTCACGAGGTTCACGAACTACCAGCACCGCGTCTTCGCCAAGTACCAGGGCCAGGTCTACTCGTTCCCGATGAACCTGGCGCTGATCAACCAGTTCTTCGGCCGCAGCTTCACCCCCGACGAGGCCCGCGCGCTCATCGCGGAGCAGGCCAGCGAGATCGACACCGCCGAGGCGACGAACCTCGAGGAGAAGGCGATCTCCCTGATCGGTCGTCCGCTCTACGAGGCGTTCGTCAAGGGGTACACCGCCAAGCAGTGGCAGACCGACCCCAAGGAGCTCTCGCCCGACATCATCACGAGGCTCCCGGTCCGGTACAACTTCGACAACCGCTACTTCAACGACAAGTACGAAGGCCTGCCGGTCGACGGGTACACCGCGTGGCTCGAGAAGATGGCCGACCACCCGAACATCGAGGTCCGCCTCGACACGGACTTCTTCGATGTCGCGGACGAGTTCAAGGGCAACGTGCCGATCGTCTACACCGGCCCCGTGGACGAGTACTTCGGCAGCTCCGAGGGCAAGCTCTCGTGGCGCACCGTCGACCTCGAGCCCGAGGTCGTGGAGGTGGACGACTTCCAGGGCACCTCGGTCATGAACTACAACGACCAGGAGATCCCCTACACGCGGATCCACGAGTTCAAGCACTTCCACCCCGAGCGCACCTACCTGCCCGGCAAGACGGTGATCGTGCACGAGTACTCCCGCTTCGCCGAGGACGGCGACGAGCCGTACTACCCGATCAACACCGCCGAGGACCGCGAGAAGCTGCTGA
>DASTPU010000100.1:0-3209 GCA_035762105.1 Nocardioidaceae bacterium
GGTGTTGGTCTGCCCGACCTTCGCGAACTCCTCCTGCGCGGCCCTGCGCTCCCGGGCGGTGGCGGCCTCGGGGTCCGCGGCGAGCACCTCGGCCTCGACCTTGGCCAGGAACCGGGCGTAGGGCAGCCGGCCGTCGGCGTAGTCCGCGACGTGGTCGTCGACGACCAGCGCCTGGGCCAGGGTCAGCTCCCGGGTGGCCTGGGCGACCAGCCGCGCGCGCCACGGCGGCACGGTCTGGTGGTGGACCCGCGACCAGAGCCGGGGCAGCCGGTGCCGGACCGCGAGCGCGTCGCCGACCAGCCTCCGTGCGGTGCCGGTGGTGACGTGCAGCTCCGCGGCGATCTCGGCGACCGCGAACTCCCACACCAGCGGCGCGCCGTCGCCACCCAGCGGCAGCGCCCGCTGCCCACCCGTGAGGCTCTTCAGCCGGCCGTGGGCGTCGGCGTCGATGCTGTACAGGTCCGCGACGTGCGCGGCGAGCACGAAGATGTCCCGCTCCGCGGCATCACGGGCCGCGCGCAGGTCCCCGAACGCGACCAGCGCCCCGGCCGCGTCGAGCTCGTCCACCTCCACCTGCGCCATACCGACCACGCTAGAGGCGACCACCGACAGTTTCGGCGTGCGCGAGAACCCTTGTGCACAACGAGAATCGCCGATCTCCGAAAACTCGATGACCCGTGGGTTCCAACCCAACCAACGCCTTCCACCACCATGCACGCCCGCAAGGGCAGGCGTCGCGCAGGGAGCGAGCCGGCCCATCATCAGGCACGCTGGATCGAGTTCATGCGACGCGCCGTTGCGGGGTGGGCGCACTTGTTCCGTTACGGAGGCAACCAAACGACCACCCGGTGCGTCGTACACCTCGGAGGGGGTCTCGCGAAACCAGATGTCTGGACGAGGCGAACCGCTCTACATTTCGCGAGACTCACGCACATGACGTGGGCTCTGAGTCCTAAGGGGGACGTCATGAACGCTCTATCTCTCCGTGCGCCGCGCGCTGGATCTGATCGCCGACGGAGACTCGGCGCAGTCTTCGTCTCCGGGCTGGTAGGCCTCGGCATGCTCCAGGCCGCTCCGGCCCACGCCGCGCCCGCGTCCCTCTCCGTGCGAGACGTCCGGGTCACCGAGGTCGACGGCGGATCCAGCACGGCCGTCGTACGCGTGGCTCTCTCCCGGCCCGCCGCACGACGTGTGACCGCGCAGTACACCACCCTCAACGGCAGCGCGAAGTACGGCTCCGACTACATCCGGCAGACAGGGACCCTCGTCATCCCGCGCGGCCGCCAGGTTGCGCGGATCCAGCTCAGCGTCCGCGGTGACCTGCTCGACGAGCGCAACGAGTACTTCCGCTTCAGGATCTCCAACCCGACCCGAGCCTCCATCGCCGACAGGGTCGGCCGGGTCCGCATCCTCGACAACGACCCCCTCCCCCGGATCATCGTCGGCGACCTCGCGATCGACGAGACCGACTCCGGCGCAGCAGTGGCACGATTCCCGGTCACGCTCTCCGAGGAAAGCGGTCGCCTCGTCCGCGTCGCGTACTCGGTCGCAGGCGGCTCCGCCGCGGAGGACACTGACTTCTCCGTCGCCGACTCCACCGGCGTCCTCGAGTTCTCCCCCGGTACGACGCGCAAGTCGGTCGCCATCGTGGTTCTCGGTGACCTCGCCGAGGAGTCCGACGAGACGGTGCACCTGACCCTGTCCAGCCCGCTGAACGCCTCCCTTCTCGACAGCTACGCCGTCGCCACCATCCGCGACAACGACGCGCTCTCGTTGAGCATCGACGACGTCAGCGTCATCGAGGGAGAGACCGCCACCTTCACCGTGCGCCTGAGCCGCGCCACGAACCAGGCCGTGTCCTTCGACTTCGCCACCAGCAACGGCACCGCGAGCTCGACGAGCGACTTCACCGCAAGCAGTGGCACGCGCACCATCCCAGCCGGTGCGACGAGCACCACCTTCACCGTCGCGACGACGAACGACGTCTCCGTCGAGGACACCGAGACCTTCTCGGCGACGCTGTCGAAGGCCGTCAACGCCGCGATCAAGGACGGGGTGGGCACCGGCACGATCACCGACAACGACGGCCCGACACTCTCGGTCGGTGACCGCACCATCGTCGAGGGCAACACCGTTCTCATCCCGGTGACTCTGTCCGCGCCGCTGCAGCACGACGTCACGTTCAGCTGGTCCACCGCCACCGGCACCGCGAGTGCTGCCGACTTCAGCCAGTCGTCCGGGACCAGCACCATCAAGGCTCGCAGTCTCCAGACGACGATCGCTGTGCCGACGAAGCAGGACACCGTCATCGAGCCCGACGAGGTGTTCTACCTGAACATCTCGAACCCCAAGGGCGCCGGCATCGCTGACGCGCAAGGCGCCGTGACCATCGACGACAACGACGGGCCGACGCTCACCATCGGTGACGAGACCGTCGACGAGGCCGGAAACGCCTACTTCGACGTCAGGCTCTCCTCCCCTGCCGTCCAGCCCGTCACCTTCGACTGGGCGACCGCCGACGGCACCGCCGTCGCGGGCTCCGACTACACCGCGGCCAACGGCAACGACGTGTCGATCGCGGTCGGACAGTCCAGCGTGAGGCTCACCGTGAAGACCCTCCAGGACACCGCCGACGAGCCGGACGAGACCTTCGCGGTGAACGTCTCCGACGTGCGCAACGCACAGCTCGGTGACGGGGTCGGCCAGGGCCTGATCCTGGACGACGACGCCGAGCCCGAGCTGAGCATCGTCGGCCCTTCCGCCGAGGTGGAGGAAGGCAAGGACGCGACCTTCACCGTCACCCTGGACGCGGCCAGCGGCAAGACCGTCACCGTCGAGTGGGCGACCAGCGATGGCACCGCCCTGGCGGCAACGGACTACTCGGCTGCGAGCGGCTCGCTCTCCTTCGCCCCTGGCGAGAGGACCAAGTCGATCACGGTCAGGACGACCCAGGACAACGTCGAGGAGTCCGACGAGGCCTTCAAGGTCACGTTGAGCAACGCGACGTACGCCACCATCGCCACCGCACAGGACACGGCGACGATCGCCGACAACGACTGACGATCCTCCGTCGACAACACCGGGAGCTGCCCGGGTGGCCACCACGGCCGCCCGGGCAGCTCTGTGCTTCGCCGCGGTCAGTCCCGGGCCGGGTCCGTCGCCGGCCGGCCCTCGTCCACCGGCACGTCGTCCACCGGCGCGGCCGACGC
>DASTPU010000101.1:0-35805 GCA_035762105.1 Nocardioidaceae bacterium
CGCGCCACACGGTGGCCCCTGCGTATCTCGGGACGTGCCGGTCGCCGAGGAGCTCGGCACGCGTCGTGCTCCAGAGTCCGTCGGCGCCCACGACCACGTCGTACGACGTGGTCAGGTCGTCGAGCCGGGTGACCGGTTCACCGAACCGCACGACGCCGGCCGGGAGCTCGGCCAGCAGCAGCTCGAGGAGCGCCGGACGCGACACCAGGTACACGCCCTCGCCCGCACGGCGCCGGAGCCGGTCGACGTCGAGGGTGGCGATGACGCTGCCGTCCGGGCGCCGGAACACGCCGTCCTGCTGCGGCTGTGCCTCCTTGCGGAGGGTCTCGCCGACGCCGAGGTCGTCCAGCGCCCGCAGTGCCGGGGGCCACATGCCGAACCCTGTCCCGGTCCCGGCCGTCCGGTCCCAGCGCTCGAACACGGTGACCTCCCAGGCGTTCCGGGTCAGACCGACCGCCGTCGCCAGCCCGCCGACCCCGGCGCCGACGATCGCTGCGCTGCGTGTCATCGCCCGCTCCTCTCCGGCGCCTCGAGCGGCAGCTCCGGCAGGGCAGCATCCAGCCGGCGGGGCAGCCACCACGCACGTCGTCCCATCAGGAACATGACGCCGGGGACGATCAGCGACCGGATCACCACGGCGTCCAGCAGGACCGCGACGGCCAGGCCCAGACCGAACTGCTGCAGCATCCGGTCGGGGCTGAAGAGGAAGGAACCGAAGACGACGACCATGATCGCGCCGGCGGCGGTGATCACGCCTCCGGTCGTCACGAGTCCACGCCGTACGGCGAGGGCGGGGTCACCGACCGCCTTCCACTCCTCGTGCATCCGGGAGACCAGGAACACCTCGTAGTCCATGGAGAGCCCGAAGACGACCGCGAAGATCAGCACGGGGACGAACGCCTCGATCGGTCCCGGCTGGGCGCCGAGGTTGCCGTCCTGGAAGACGAAGGTCATCACGCCCAGGGCGGCCCCGATGCTGAGCAGGTTGAGCACGGCGGCCTTCAGCGGGATCAGCAGGGAGCGGAAGACCGCCATCAGCAGCACCGCGGAGAGGCCGACGACCAGGAGCACGAACAACGCCAGCCGGTCCGCCACCGCCTGCGAGAAGTCGATGGCCGCCGCGGTGCTCCCTCCGACGAGGTACTCGCCGCCGGTCCTTTCCTCCAGCCCCGGCAGGACCTCGTCGCGCAGGCGGTGCACGAGGTCCGTGGTCTCCTCGGCCTGGGGCGCCGTGGCCGGGAACGCGAGCAGCGCGGCGTAGCCGCTGTCCCCGAGCGGCTGCGCCGGGGTGACCGCGTCGACGCCGTCCGTCGTCTCGAGCGTCCGGGCCAGGTCCCCGCCGGTGCCGGAGTCATCGCGGCTCACCACCACGAGCGGCCCGTTGTAGCCCGGACCGAACCCGTCCGCGACCGCGTCGTAGGCCTGACGGCTGGAGAGGGACGGTGACTCCGCCCCGGCGTCCGCGAAGCCGAGCCGCATGTCGAGGGCGGGCACGCAGAGGACGAGCAGCACCGCCGTGCCGGCCAGCAAGGCGGCCCATGGGCGACGGCCCACGGCGCGAGCCCAGCGGTCCCACCGGGCGCCGGGCACACGCCCGCTGCTGGCCGCGCGCCGGCGCAGCCGCCTCTCGATGCGGCGCCCGAAGATGCCGAGCAGGGCCGGCAGCAACGTGATCGCGGCGAGCATGGTGACCAGCACCGTCAGTGCCACGGACAGCGCGACGCCCTCGAGCGACCCGACACCGGTGAGGAAGAGGCCCAGCAGCGCGATGATCACGGTCGAGCCGGCGAAGAGGACGGAACGGCCTGCCGTATCGAGCGCCGCAGTCGTCGCCTGTGCCGGGTCGGCGCCGGCGAGGAGCTCGGACCGGTAGCGCGAGAACACCAGGAGCGCGTAGTCGACGCCCACGCCGAGCCCGACGAGCATCATCAGGGGGGCGGTGTAGCTGGCGATGTCCACGATGTTGGAGAGCAGTGCGATGACCGCGAGGGTGCTCCCGACCGCGAACACCGCGGTGATGATCGGGAGGCTCGCCGCGAGCAGGGACCCGAACATCAGCACGAGGATCACCAGAGCGGCCAGCATCCCGGCGCCCTCGGCCCCTCCGCCCTCGCCCTCCTCGGTGGCACGGACGGGGTCGCCGCCCGCGGCCACCGTCAGGCCGTCGCCCTCGGCGTCCTCGGCGGTGGAGACGATGTCGCGGATGTCCTCCGCCGGGACCTCGGCCGTCGCCACGTCGAGGCTCACGTCCACGTAGGCGTGACGGCCGTCGTCAGCCACGGAGCCGGGCTCCCGGTAGGGGTCTCCCACGGTCGCGATGTGCGGCATGGTCGCCACCTCGTCGAGGAGACCGGTCACACGCGCCCGGACGTCCGGGGCGGTCACGCCACCCGGCGCGGTGAACACGAGGTACAGCGAGTCGCCGGCCTGAGCGGGAGCGTGCTCGGTGAACACGTCGGCGACCTGCTGGGACTCCGTGCCCGGCAGAGACGTGTCGTCGTGGTAGTCGCTCCCGACGAGCTGGGCCGCACCTGTCACACCGACCAGGACGGCCAGCCACAGCAGTGTGGCGGTCCAGTGGTGTCTTCGGGACCAGTCCGCCAGGCGGCGAAGCGGTCCGTTTCGACGGGTCGCGGTCGGCTGGGGTGGGTTCGCGGTCCGCGTGGTCATGGCGCACCTTCCTGCGTCGGGGAGTCTGCGCCTGTGACGCTAGGAGGCGGGGGCTCTCGCCGTCGTCCGCGCGGAGACCACGTCGCATGTCGCTCTCCGACGTACCCGACCCCGGGCCGCCCCCGGCAAGGACCCTGAGAGCCCCGCGGGACCGCTGGTCAGCCGAGGTCGACCCGGTCGTCCATCAGGCCGCTCTCCCACGCCAGGACGACGAGCTGGGCGCGGTCCCGGGAGCCGAGCTTGGTGAGCAGCCGGCTGACGTAGGTGCGGGCGGTGGCCGGGCTGATGTACAGCGCCTCGCCGACCTCCTTGTTGGACAGGCCCGAGGCGACCTGGACGAGCACCTCGCGTTCCCGGTCGGTCAGCGATGCGACGCCCGGGTGCCTGGTCGGGCGCCGTGCCGCTGCTGCCCGCATCACCCGTCTGGTCACCGAGGGCGACAGCACGGCGTCGCCGTCGGCCGCCGCCCGGACCGCGTTGCGAAGCTCGTCGGGACTGCTGTCCTTCAGGAGGAACCCCGCTGCTCCCAGACGGATCGCCTCGAAGACGTAGTCGTCCTCGTCGAAGGTCGTGAGCACGACGATGCGGGTCTCCCGCAGGTCTCCCCTCTCGAGGATCCTCCGTATCGCCTCGAGCCCGTCCATCCGCGGCATCCGGACGTCCATGAGCACGACGTCAGGACGCTCCTTCTCGACGAGCGCCACACCGCCGGCGCCGTCCTCGGCCTCCCCCACGACGACCAGGTCGTCGCTGCGCTCGAGAAGGGCGCGGATCCCGGCCCTGATCATGTGCTGGTCGTCCACCAGCGCGACGCGGATCATGAGGCGGGGATCGGGAGCCGGGCGCTGACCCGGAAGCCGGTCCCGTCGGGGGCCGCTCCCGCCTCGAAGTTCCCGCCGATGACCGCGACGCGCTCCCGCATGCCGCGCAGCCCGTGGCCGTGGCCGTGGCCGTGGGTCCATTGAACCGGCTGGGACCTTCCGTCGTCGCTGACCACGATGCTCAGCGCGTCCGGTCGGTAGCTGATCCGTACGTCGGCCATCGACGCCTCCGCGTGCCGGATCGTGTTGGTCAGCGCCTCCTGCAGGATCCGGTAGGCAGTCGTGTCCACCGACGGCGGCACCGGACGGGGCTCCCCCTCGACCGCTACGGAGACCTGGAGACCGGAGGCCCGGGCGGCCGTCGCGAGCCGCGGCAGATCGTCGAGCCCGCTCACCGGGTCGCGGGGCGCGCCGCCGGCCGGGGCCCGGAGCAGCTCCACGGTGCTCCGAAGGTCCTGCATCGCCTGCCCGCTGACCGACCGGATCGTCCTGAGGGCTGCGGCCGCCGCCTCGCGGTCGTCGTTGTCGCACGCCTCCGCGGCGACGTCGGACTGGACCGAGATGACCGCGACCGTGTGCGCGAGCACGTCGTGGAGGTCGCGGGCCAACGCGAGCCGCTCCTGCTCCACCCGCTGCGCGAGCTCACGGCGATGCTGGGCCTCCGCCTCGCGCAGTCGTTGCTCCTGCTCGTGCCGGAGCAGCCCGCGTGAGGCCGCACCGTCGCCGAGTGCGATCGCCGCGCCCATCACCGAGGCGGTCAGCGGCAGGTCGAAGCCGAAGAGGTAGGCGAGGTCCTGTCCGTCGTACACCCGGTAGCCGGTGGCGACCACGAGCAAGCCGGCCGAGGTGACCACCGCGATGCCGACGGCTCCGGCCTCGGCCGCGGAGAAGAGCGCCGCGGCGACCGGGACGGCGATCCCGACCGCGGGATAGCCGGCGGCGTGGTAGCCGATGATGCCCACGGCGGTCGCGACGAGCGCGAGGACGGGATGCTGTCGCCGCACGAACATCAACGTGCCGAGGCCAAGCGCCCATACGTAGGCGAGCGCGTCCGGCTGCCGCTCCTGGCCCACGTTCGCCGTCATCGCGGCCGTGATGACGGCGAAGGTCCCGGCGGCCAGCAGCGCGTCGACGGCCAGCGCTCGTGCTCGCACGCGACCAGCCTAGGAACCTGCCTGCGCCAGGGGAACTGATTTCGGTCGCGGGTCGATGTCGCTTCCCGACGTACCTGCCGGCCCGCCTCCGTTGCGTCGGGGCGGGTTTGCCGTCCGGGTCGAGCAAGGCTGTCACATCGGCGGCTCCGGCTCCGTCCTAGGGGTAGCAGCTCTCGACGTCGTCGGAAGGAAGCACCATGACCGAGTACGCGCACCACGTCGCCTTCACGCTCGCCGTGGAGCAGGTGCGGACGCGCTCCGCCGAGCTCGCGCAGCGGGCCGCCTGGGCGGAGGAGGCCGCCGAGCGGGCCGGACGCCGCCGCAAGGCAGCCGTGCTCGGCGTCCGCCGGGCACCTAGGACGGCGTAGCCGGCACGGTGCGGCGGTGCACCCTCGCCTCCCACGGAGCCAGCCGCGCGCCCGAGGCGCTGCCGAGGTTCGACAGCAGCAGCTCCGTCGCCGCCCACGTGTCGGCGACCGCCGCCGGCAGCGACGCCTCGTCACCGGAGAGGTTGGCCACGACCAGCAGCTCGGTCTCCCCGTAGCGCCGGGTGAACGCGAACAACCGCGGGTCGTCACGCAGCAGCATCGTGAAGTCGCCGTGGGCGACGGCCGGCTCCTCGTGCCGCAGCCGGATCAGCGAGCGGTAGTGCTCGAACACCGAGTCCGGGTCGCCGACCTGCTTGGCGGCGTTGACCTCGACGTGGTTGGGGTTGACGGCCAGCCAGGGCCGGCCGTCGCTGAAGCCGGCGTTGAGGGAGTCGTCCCACTGCATCGGGGTGCGGCTGTTGTCCCGGCTCATCACCCGCAGTGACGCGAGCACGTCCTCCGGGTCCTGGCCGAGGGCGACGGACTCGTCGAAGTAGTTGACCGACTCGATGTCCTCGAAGTCGTCGATGGAGGCGAACGGGTAGTTGGTCATCCCGAGCTCCTCCCCCTGGTAGACGTAGGGCGTCCCACGCTGGAGGTGCAGGACGGTCCCGAGCGCCTTCGCCGACCGCTCCCGGTGCTCGCCGTCGTCACCGAACCGCGACACCACCCGCGGCTGGTCGTGGTTGTTCCAGTACAGGCTGTTCCAGCCGACGTCGGCGAGGCCCTCCTGCCAGCGCGCGAGCACCTCCTTGAGGACTCGTACGTCGAACGGCAGCACGTCCCACTTCGAGGCGCCGCGGTCGACGCCCATGTGCTCGAACTGGAACACCATGTCGACCTCGGGCGGGTCGTCGTGGGTGTACTCCCGGGCCTCCTCGATGGTCACGCCCGGGGTCTCGGCGACGAGCAGCAGCTCCCGGTCCACGCCGGCGAACACCTCGCGGTGCATCTCGGCGAGGAACTCGTGGATCCGCGGCCCGTCGATCACCGCGTCGTGGAGGTCGCCGTACATCTCTCCTGGCCGCACCGGGCCGTCCGGCAGCCCCGGCACCTTCGAGATCATGTTGATGACGTCCATCCGGAAGCCGTCGACGCCGCGGTCGACCCACCAGCGCATCATGTCGTAGACCGCGTGCCTGACCTCGGGGTTCTCCCAGTTGAGGTCAGGCTGCTTGCGGGAGAAGAGGTGGAGGTAGTACTCGCCGCTCTTCTCGTCGTACTCCCAGGCCGGGCCGGAGAAGAACGAGCCCCAGTTCGTCGGCTCTGCGCCGGGCTCCCCGGGGACGGCGCCGTCGCGCGGCGGCCGCCACCAGTACCAGTCGCGCTTGGGGCTGTCGGGCCCCTCCCGGGACTCGACGAACCACGGGTGCTCGTCGGAGGTGTGGTTCACGACGAGGTCCATCACCAGCTTCATGCCGCGCTCGTGCAGGCCGGCGGCCAGCGCGTGGAGATCCTCGAGCGTGCCGAACGTCGGGTCGACGTCCTGGTAGTCGCTGATGTCGTAGCCGTTGTCGTCCTGCGGCGAGGGGTAGACCGGGGAGAGCCACACGACGTCCACGCCGAGTAGCTTCAGGTAGTCCAGCCGCCCCAGGATCCCCTCGAGGTCGCCGATGCCGTCACCGGACGCGTCGGCGAAGCTGCGCGGGTAGATCTGGTAGACGACGGCGGACTGCCACCACTTCTCGTCGCTCACGGGCATCGTCCTCGCTGGTCTCATCGGATGGGCTGGGCGTCGGGCAGGGTCACGCGTACCCGTGCCGGGACCCGCGAAACGAAACTACCGGGCCTGCCCAGACATGCGAGGTCCCCGCGGTTGAGCTCCGAACCGCGGGGACCTCGGCGCCCCGTCAGACCTTCAGCGCCTTGCGCGCCTTGATCGTCCAGCGCTGCATCTCGAGCAGCGCCTTGTAGGTCAGGCTCCGCTCACGGGGCAGGATCCCGAGCTGCCGCGCGAAGTCGAGTCCGTCGTAGACCATCGTGTACTCGCTGACCAGGCCGTCACGGAACCGGAAGATCCCGACGCCGCTGATCCGCATGAACCGCCCCGTCGACTCGAAGCCCTGGGGGGACGGGCCCGACATCGTGCCGAGCATCGTCCAGGTCGCGACAGCCCGGGTGTGGTCGTCGCTCAGGTAGATGCCGCTGTCGTCGACCGGCGCGTGCAGGTCCGGGAAGGACCGGAACGTCTCGGACAGGTCGGCCTTCACCGCGTCCTTGCCGCGCAGGGGCTCCATCGTGAAGGGATGCGACCAGACCACGTCGTCGGTCATGTACCCGGTGACGGCGTCCACGTCGTGGTCGTTCAAGGCCTGGGCGAACCCCTCGATGAGCAGGTACAGCTGTGCCTTCGTCAGGCGCTTGGTCGTTGTCTTCATCGAAAGACACCTCCTGGGGCTCCGCGATGTCCGCCGCATCTCGACGGCATGAGCCGCCACGGTCAGAGTCCCGCCATCCGCCGCGAACCGGCAGGGTCGGAGGTCCTCACGCGCCGGGCGTCCTGGCCGGCCCGACCGGCCCGACCGGCCACTGCAGGAGCCACGGCCGGACGGCCGGTCCCGCCGCCAGGAGAGCGGCCGCGAGCAGGGTTACCACGGCGTGCCCCGCCCGCCCGGGGGTGAGACCTGTCGCGGTGTCCAGCCAGTAGTGCGCGTAGCCGTTGGCGAGGGCGTCGGCCACCAGCACGGCGCACGCCGCCGTGTGGCCCAGTCGCAGGCGCAGCGCGAGCAGCCCGGCGACGAGCGGGTCGAGCGCGACGAGGGAGGCGAAGGACGCCGCGAGCCACCCGGGCATCCCCGGGTAGGGCTCACCCGGCGCCGACAGGTGCACGATGTGCACCACCGTGCCGTACACGAACACCGCGGCGGCCGACCCGACCGCCAGCCGGACCCGTCGGGGCACACCGTCCCACCGAGCCGTCCGGGCGGAGGTCGTGGTCACCCGCTCATCCTCGCGCCGGCGCCGGTGGCCCTGGAACCGATTTCCGGGCGAGCAGGGACGTCGAGAACCGCCGGGCGGCTCCGTTCTCCTGGTGAGCGTGCCAGTCTGGGCACGGACCGCTGTGAGGAGAGAGACATGGCCAAGTACCTGCTGGGAGTCACGTTCAGCCCGGGCGCCGACCCCACGCCGATGACGGAGTGGAAGCCGGAGGAGATCCAGGCCCACCTCGACTACTACGAGGTCCTCCACCAGGAGCTGGTGGACAGCGGCGAGCTGGTCGAGTCCACGATCCTGACCGGGCCGGACCTGGCGAGGATCGTGAGCTCGGACGGGGTGACCGCACCGGTCGTCACCGACGGACCCTTCCCGGAGTTCAAGGAGTGGCTGGCCGGCTACCAGATCGTTGAGGTCGACTCGGAGGAGCGGGCGATCGAGATCGCGGCGAAGGTCTCGGCGGTGCCCGGACGGGACGGGGTGCCGACCGGGCAGCCGATCCACGTCCGCCGGGTGATGGACCATGCACCCTCGGACGTCGCCGAGATGGAGTCGTTCCTGGAAACCGCGAGTGGCGACCGCTGACCTGCCCCCGGAGGTCGAGGACCTGCTGCGTCGGCTGGCGCCACAGGTCCTCGGGGTGCTCGTGCGCCGGTACGGCGACTTCGACGCCGCTGAGGACGCCGTACAGGAGGCGCTGCTCGCCGCCGCCCGGCACTGGCCCGACGACGGCGTCCCCGAGAAGCCCCGCGGCTGGCTGATCCAGACCGCCTCCCGGCGGCTGCTCGACCAGGTGCGCAGCGAGCAGTCCCGGCGCGCCCGCGAGGTCAGGGCCGCGCTCCAGGAGCCACCGGCGCCCGAGACCTCGGACCAGGACGACACGCTGACCCTGCTGTTCCTGTGCTGCCATCCGGCGCTGACCGCATCCTCGTCGATCGCCCTGACCCTGCGCGCGGTCGGCGGCCTGACCACGGCCGAGACCGCCCGCGCCTTCCTCGTGCCCGAAGCGACGATGGCGCAGCGGATCAGCCGTGCCAAGCAGCGCATCAAGGCCTCCGGCGTCCCGTTCCGGCTGCCGGGCAGCGACGACTGGACCGCCCGGCTGCGCCTGGTGCTGCACGTGCTGTACCTGATCTACAACGAGGGCTACACCAGCAGCGGCGGCGAGCACCTGCAGCGCGCCGACCTGTCGGCTGAGGCGATAAGGCTGACCAGGACGGTGCACGGGCTGCTGCCGGACGACGGCGAGGTCGCAGGCCTGCTCGCCCTCATGCTGCTCAACGACGCCAGGCGACCTGCCCGCACCGACGCCGAGGGTGAGCTGGTCCCCCTGGCGGAGCAGGACCGGAGCCTGTGGGACCGGGCGCTGATCACGGAGGGGGTCGGCCTGCTCGAGACGGCGATGGCCACGGGCTCGGTGGGCGAGTACCAGCTGCAGGCGGCCATCGCGGCCGTGCACGACCGGGCGCCGCACGCCGGGGACACCGACTGGCCGCAGATCCTCGCGCTCTACGGGCTCCTGGAGCAGATGACCGGCAGCCCCGTGGTCAGGCTCAACCGAGCCGCCGCGGCGGCGATGGCACACGGGCCCGCGGCCGGCCTTGCCCTGCTGGACGAGGTCGACGAACGGCTGACCGGCCACCACCGCGTGCACGCGGTTCGCGCACACCTGCTGGAGATGGCCGGCGACACCGAGGCTGCCGTGGCGCACTACCAGGAAGCGGCAGCCCGTACGACGAGCCTCCCGGAGCGGCGCTACCTCGCCACCCGGGCGGCGCGGCTCGGTACCGAGCCCGAGGCCTGAGCGTCAGGCCATCTCGGGCACGTGCAGGTGCGCGAGCGCGACCTCCATCTCGGACACCGCGTCGACCGCGGCAGCGAGCTCGCTCGATGCGCGCTCCCGGATCTGGCCGGCCGCCTCCCGGCTCTGCTCCACGTGCTCGCGGCTGTCGAAGGTGATCGTCCCCACCGCGCGCCCGGTCTGGCGGTTGATGAGCAGGCTGCCGCTGCAGAAGCCCTCGAGCTCCTGGACCCTGGGAAGGACGGCCATCCGGAAGACGTCGGCGGCCCGGTCCGCCATCTTCGGGTCGCCACTGAGCCAGGTCACCCGGGCGCAGCCGCCGTCGGGCGTGGCGTGGTCACGGTGAAGGGCTGCGATCTCCCAGGTGTCGACGTCGCTGGTGTCGGCGCCGAGCACCTGCTCCGCCTGGGAACGCAGCGGACGGACCGTCTCCGCGCTGGCGTTCATCGCGGCCTCCGACTCCCATGCGGTGGTCGCGATGCACCGGCCGGACTCGCGGTCCACGAGCAGTGACATCCCTACACAGCCGGTGATCGCGGTCACCGCCGGGATCACCTGGTCACGGACGTGCGCGATGCCCTCATCGATCTTGCTGGGGTCTGCCTGGATGGTGGTGGTACGTGCGTACACGGCGAGCTCCTCTGTGCGGGCAGCGCCCCGGCGGCGCCGCCGACCCGTCCCACGCTGCTCGCCGATCGCGTCGCGGTCGATACCCACTCTGGGGTATCGACGACCCGCTCAGTACAGACGCGTGACCCGGCCGTCCTGCTCGAGGACCCAGGTGCCGTCCGGAGCTGCCACCGTGCCACGCGGAGGCCATGCCTCCTGCCCCTGCAGAAGCGCGACCGAGTCGACCCGGACCGCCGTTCCCGAGTCACGCAGGAGCACCGCCGCGTCCTCGGACGACTCCCAACCCCGGAGGACCGCGGCCAGGCGGGTGTACGAGTCGACGGCCGGAAGGCGGACCGGGGGCCGCCGTCGCCGGTCGCTGAAATGCCGCGCCAGCGCCCGGTCCAGCATGTGCGCATAGGCGGCTGTCTCGAACTTGCTCATCTCCGCCAACACGGGCGCTGAACCTACTCCCCCTCGTCGGCAGCAGGCACACCAGGTACCCGAACAGCCCGGCACCCGAGACGTCCCGGACGCTCAGCGGACGGTGAGGTCGGGGCTCGTCCTCACTTCCGGGACGGCTGGTCCAGTCCGCTCGGTGGGCGCTCAGACCTGCGCCAGGAAGTCCTCGGTGAACCGCCGGACGCCGTCCCACTCGGTGTACACGTAGTCGCGGGAGGTGTCGGTGTCGAGCTCGCCGGGCTTCTCACCGGCGATCCTCTTCATCAGGTGACGCTTCAGGAAGCCGTACTGCGTGTAGAGCAGCGCTCCTCCGAACAACGCCACCTTCGCCGGCCGCCAGCCGGTGTCCTGCTCGAACTGCTCGACGTAGCCCTCCGCCTCGTGGGGGTCGCCGTGCGCGGCCAGGCTCACCGAGAAGAACGCCGACGGCATCCGCTCGAGCGTGTCCCGGTTCTTCTGCACGAACTCCACGACGTGCTTGTCGTGCTTGCCCATGTGGATCGAGGACCCCACGATGACGCCGTCGTACCCGTCGGGGACGGTGCCCGCCGCCTTCTTGATGTCCACCGGCTCCGCCTCGTGGCCGTGGTGCCTGATCAGGTCGGCCATGTAGTCCGCGATCTGGGCGGTCTGTCCTTCGGAGGTGCCGTAGGGGATGTAGATCTTGGTCACGATCGACCGCCCTTCCGCAGTCGCGTCGACGAGTCGCCAGGATCCCGAGCGGGTGACCCCGCGGACTCCTTACCCTTGCGAATCTGCCAGCCCTGGTCGGCCGGCTGTAGGGGCGAAGGTCACCGGGCACCGGAGCCCCGCCGGTCGGCCGCCTTCCTTCTCGATTGCCCCGCGCGCCGCGCTGCGGTCGGGCACGGTAGGAGCCAGGGATGTCGAGCCCGCTGCCGCGCCGTGTCGCGGCGAGACGACTCCGCGGGCCGCAGCGACGGAGAGGACATCGCATGACGTTCGGCCGTGAACCATCCGAGGTCGTGGTCGTCACCGGCGCCGGCGGCATGGGCATCCAGATCGCACGTCAGCTCGGCATCGCCCGCCACGTCGTACTGGCCGACCACGACGCGCGCATCCTGGGACGCGCGGCCGAGACCCTACGTGGCGAGGGCTACGTCGTGCACGAGGTCCAGGTCGACGTGTCCGACCTGTCCGCGGTGTCGACGCTCGCCTCGACAGCGGCGTCCCTGGGAAGGCTCTCGGTCGTGGTCCACACCGCGGGAGTGTCTCCGGTGCAGGCCTCGCCGGACCGGGTGGTGGCGGTCGACGTCGCCGGTACGGCCTACCTCCTCGACGCGTTCCTGGAGCACGCCGAGACCGGCACCGTCGTCGTGTGCATCGCCAGCATGGCCGGCGCCATGGTCCCCCTGCCGCCCGAGCTGGAGCAGTTGCTCGCGACGACGCCGTCCGTGGAGCTGGCGTCGCTGGAGGTGCTCGACCCGGCCGGCCTCGACGCCGGGTCCGCCTACAGCATCGCCAAGCGGGCGAACCAGCTCCGCGTGCAGGCGGCCTCGGTCGCGTACGGCCGCAAGGGCGCACGCGTCGTGTCGATCAGCCCGGGCGTGGTCAGCACTCCCATGGGCCAGGCCGAGCTGGACGGCCCCTCCGGCGACCAGATCCGCCGCCTCGTGCTCGCGTCCGGGACCCAGCGCCTGGGGACCCCCACCGACATCGCGGCGGCGGTGCAGTTCCTCGCGAGTCCGCAGGCGTCCTTCATCACCGGCGTGGACCTGCTCGTGGACGGCGGTGTCGTCGCCGCGATGCGGTGGGCTGCCCGACCCGCCGGCGAGTAGCGCCTACGCGGTCAGGTCGGCCGTGTAGGTGACCGCCTCACCCTCGATGCAGACCTCGCCCAGCTCGTTGACGACCGTGGTGTCGAGGGTGCAGATCGGCTTGTCCGCCCGGACCTCCCGGACGGTGACCGTGGCGGTCATCGTCTCGCCGAGGTACGTCGGACGCCGGAACTGCCAGGACACGGAGAGGAAGACCGTCCCGGGACCGGGAAGCTTCTCGGCCACGACCGCGTTCAGGAGGCCGGAGGTGACCCCGCCCTGCGTGATCAGCCCGCCGAACCTCGACGCCTTGGCAGCCGCCTCGTCGACGTGCAGCGGGTTGCGGTCCCCGGTCATCTCGCTGAACAGCTCCACCTCGTGCTGCCCCAGCTGCTTGCTGATGCTCGCGGTCGCGCCGACCGCCGGCATCCCGAGTCGCGTCCTCTCCCAACCGGCCATGGTCGGCTCCCTCCCAGGTGCTGCTCTCCATGAGACCCGCTGACCCGGCCTCTCCACCACCGCACGTTCGTGCCACTCCCGCGGCGCCGTCCGGCCGGCCCCGCCGCGAGGCCTTGACCTGACCCGCCTGGCCGCCGACCCTGAGTCCATGGGGAGCGATGCGGTCGACGCGGGTCCGGCTCGTCCGCTGCTCACCCTCGGCCCGGTGGACATCGTCCGGCTCCAGGTGGGCTACCGCGCGCTTCCGGACGGTCCGGCCTACCAGCAGTTCCTGATGGACCTCCCCGTCCCGGAGGCAGAGCGCACTCGGAACGGAGCCGGCTTCGACGAGTCGTGGGTGCTCGCCGCTCTCGAGCCGGTTCTCTACGACGGCGCCGGAGCGCCGCGGCACTACTCCCTGCACGTGCACCGCTGGCACACCAGCTGGGGTCCCAGCCCCGGCGCGCTGGAGATCGGGCTCCTGGTCACCGCCGGCGGCAGGACTGCCGCCCTCTCGGACACCTGGCAGGACCGCGTGGTCCGCGCCTTCCACGACCTGCTGGCGGTGGCGGGCCGGCCGGCACCGACACCGACCTCGCGCGACGCCGCCATCCTGCGGGCACGACGCAGCGTCGCGACGGCGTACGCCGTGGACCCGGACACGCTCTCGCTGAGCTCGGAGGAGCACCACCCGTCGGAGAACTCCTGGACCGTGGGCCTGCGCACCACCGCCGGCGACGAGTACGACGTCATGGTCGGCCTGGTCGAGGGCTACGCCAGGTCGGTCCGCGTGCGCCACACAGAGCGGATCGAGGTCTCCGACTCCGTCGGGTCGGAGTGACGCTCGAGGAGTCTCAGGCGACGGCGAAAACCACGCTGACCGCGAGCGACAGCGCGAAGCTGCCGAGCAGGGACACGGCCAGCGTCTGCGCGGCAAGGTCCACGTCGAGGTTCTCCAGAGAGGAGAAGGTGACCGCGAAGAACCCCAGGGGCGCCACGGCGAGGAGGAGCAGCACCCCGCGGTCGACCCCGTCGAGACCGAACGCCAGCACCACCAGCAGGCCCACCAGCAGGCCGAGGAGGAGGCGTGCCGCCGCGAACTGGCCTGCCCGCCGGAACTGCCCTCGCACGGGCTTGAAGAGGATGCCGGTGGCCACCGCGATCAGCACCGGCGTCACCGCACCGAACGGAGCGAGCACGGCGGTCACCTCGTCGGGCACGGCCACGTCGGTGACGTTGACCATCAGGCCGAGCGCGATCCCGTACAACGGCGGGGTCCTGAGCAGCCGGCCGAGCAGCACGGCGCCGCCGGAGTGAGCCGGGTTCGCCCGGGCGGCCACGGCGTAGGCGACGGTGAACACCAGCGTCGTGTTGACGATGTCGAACGCAGCGATCCTCGCGACCCCCGCCTCGCCGTACAACGCCTCGGCGAACGGCAGGGCGAACGACGAGTTCACGATCATGAAGCCGATCACCACCACTGCCCCCCGCGCGGTGGCCATTCCCCGTGCGCGCACGACGCCGCGACCGGCGACGTACCCGGCTCCGACCATGACGAGTGCGGCCAGCGGGAACACCATGAGCTCGGGTGTGATCGCCACCTTCGACAGCGCGAGGAAGACCAGCGCGGGCAGGCAGACGTACATGTTGAGCAGGAACAGGAAGTCCCCGTCCCGGGCGGTGGCCACACCCGTGCCGCGGAGGACCACACCCGCTCCGAACCCGGCGGCCACCGGGGCGAGGACCACGAGCGTGCTGAGCACGAGGGCCTCGTCAGCTGCGCTGCGCGTGGTCCGCGAGCGCACGCATCGCGTGGCCGTAGCCCGCCGTGCCGAGCCCCACGACCACGCCCGCCGCGACGTCGGAGAGGTAGGAGTGGTGGCGGAAGGGTTCACGCGCGTGCACGTTCGAGATGTGCACCTCGACGAACCTGAGGCCGGAGCCGGTCAACGCGTCACGCAGGGCGACCGAGGTATGCGTGTAGGCCCCGGCGTTCACGACCGCGCCCACGGTGCCGCCCTCGCGGTGGAGGCGGCCGGCCTCCTGCACCCAGTCGACGAGCTCCCCCTCGTGGTTGGTCTGCCGGAAGTCGAGGGCGAGGCCCAGGTCGGCGGCCGTGCGGGCGCAGGAGTCCCGGAGGTCCTGGAGCGTCTCGGTGCCGTAGACGGCCGGCTCCCGGGTCCCGAGAAGGTTGAGGTTCGGACCGTTGAACACGTGGACCCGGCGTCCGGGCTGCGCTTCAGGGGCGGCGGGGCTCAAGGATCCTCCTGGGGTTGGCCACCAGCATCTGGTGGACGTCGGACTCGGTCGCGCCGCCGCCTCGAGCATGGGCAGGGATGCGGCGGTGGATGTTCTCCATGTGCCAGTGCGGCGCCTGTCGCACGCGCCAGGATGGCGGGTCACCCGGCTGTGGAACGCCGCGTCGTGCGACAGCACCATCCAGTCGACGTACCCCAGGCGCAGCAGCTCGAGACCGTGAGGCCCAGGACGGTGCGGACCCCGAGGTCGTGGAGGCGGTGGAACCCGCTGACCGCGCGTTCCACCGCCTCCGCCTCGACCCACTCAGGGTCCGGCAGGTTCAGGTCCAGCTCGGGGCTCCTGACGAACACGTGCTCGTGGATGAGCGTCGTGCCGAGCTCGTCGGGGTCCCGTGGCCCGAGGCAGGTCTGGACCTGCGTCACCCGGCCTCGCCGCGGATGGCCTCGTAGACCTTGAGCTGCTCCTCGGTGAAGTTGTCGCGAAGGTACGCGTCGGCCTTCGACCGGAACGCCTCGACGTCCACGTCCTCGACGATCTCGAAGTCACCGGACTCGCGCCACTCGGCGAGCGTCTCCTGCTCGGCTTCCTCGACGCACTGCGGGACCTGCTCGACAGCGGCCTCGACGGCGGCGGTCAGGGCGTCCTGCTGCTCGGCGCTCATCTCGTCCCACACCGGGCCGACCACCACGAGGTTCGAGTTCGCCTGGTGTCCGGACATGCTGAGGTAGTCCTGGACCTCGGCGAGGTTGATCGCGGCGATGTTGACGATCGGGTTCTCCTGACCGTCGACCGTGCCCTGCTGCAGCGCGAGGTACAGCTCCTCGTAGGCGACCTCGGTCGCGGTGGCGCCGAGCGCCTTCGCGTTCATGAGGTACTGCGGCGAGTTCGGGAAGCGCATCCGCAGGCCCTCGAGGTCCTCGGGCGAGCGGATCGGGTCGTTCGCGGTGAAGTGCCGTGCGCCCGCCGACCAGGCCCCCAGGACCCGGACCTGGGTCTCGTCGAGGAAGCCCTGCTTGAGCTCGTCGGAGGCCTCGGACCCGAAGAAGCGGGCGAGGTGCTCGCTGTCGTCGAAGGCGTACGCCGCGTCGACCACGCTCATCGGCTCGTACAGCGCGCCGAGCGCCGACGCACCCTGGATGTCCATGTCGATGTCGCCGGAGGCCACGGAGGCGATCCGGTCGGCGTCGGCACCGAGCTGGCTGCTCGCGTAGATCTCGGCGGTCACGCCGACGTCCGCGTTCGCGAGCTCGTCGGCGATCACCTGGGCGCCACAGGTGTGCTGCGGCTGGTCCTCGGTGTAGCTGTGAGCCAGCGTGAGCTCGATGTCGCCGCCTTCGCCGCTCGCACCGGCGTCGTCACCGCCGCAGGCCGCCAGCAGGAGCAGGGGCGCCACCGCCGATGCAGCCAGGGCCATGCGCCTGTTGCGTCCAGCTCTAATCATCGTGATTCCTTTCGTCGGGGCCGCCGTCGTTCACGGGCGGGGTCCTGGGGTGTCGACCTCGTGCGCCACCAGCGCGTCGAAGTCTGCGAACATCGCCGACCGGTCGGCCGGCGACTTGGTGAACAGCTCGAAGGCGTCGGCGGCCTGGTGGACCGCCATCCCGGCGCCGGACACGACGCGACAGCCGCGGGCCGTGGCCGCCCGCACGAGCTCTGTCATCAGCGGGCGGTACACGATGTCGACCACCCACAGCCCGTCGTGGAGATGTGCTGCGTCCACGGGCATGCCGGGGTGCGCGGCCATCCCGACCGGCGTCGCGTTCACGAGGCCGGTGGCCTCCCTCAGCAGCTCCGGCGCCTGGCCGGGCTCGAGGGCGCTTACCACGGCACCGCTCCCTGCTCGTTGCAGGGACGCCACGACCTTGTCGGCCCTGGACACGTCATGGTCGACGACGTACACCTCCTTGGCCCCCAGGTCGGAGAGGGCGTGGGCCACCGCGGTGCCTGCTCCCCCGGCTCCCAGGAGTACGACGGACTCCAGGGACACCTCGGGCAGCCCGTCCCGCAGCGCCTCGGCGAAGCCGGAGACGTCGGTGTTGTGGCCGGTCGTCACGCCGTCCTCGATGAGGATCGTGTTCAGCGCGCCGATCGCCTCAACCTTCGGGCTGAGCCGGTCGACCAACGGCACCATCACCTGCTTGACGGGATGGGTGACGTTGAGGCCGTCGAAGCCCAGCTCGATGGCGAAGTCCAGGAGCTGCCGGAGGTGGCCGGCACCGGTCAGGTCCTCGGTGAGGTCGATGGTCTTGTACACGTAGCGCAGCCCCTGACGGAGCGCCTCCCGCTCGTGCATCTCGGGGCTGAGCGAGGGGCCCACGCCCTGCCCGATCAGGCCGACCGCGAAGGAGCGCGGCATGGATGTCCCGGTCACAGGCTGAGCACCTCCGGAAGCCACAGGACCTGGTCGGGGAAGGCGATGATGAGCACGAGGATCAGCACCAGCGGCACGAGGAACGGGAGAGCTCCCCGGAACACCTCACCGACCTTGGTGTTGGCCACCGACGCGAGGACGTAGAGCACGGTGCCGACCGGTGGCGTGAGCAGCCCGATCATCAGGGACACGATCAGCAGGACGCCGAGGACGATCGGGTCGACGCCGAACTGCGCGCTGATCGGCAGCAGGATCGGCACCACGAGCACGAGGATCGCGGTCGCGTCGATGACCGTGCCCAGCAGCAGCATGAGCAGGGCGGTCAGGACCATGAACATGGTCGCGCTGCTGGTGAGGCCGAGCACCAGCTCGGAGAGCTCCTGGGGGACCCGCTCGCGGGCGAGGATCCAGCCGAGCAGGGACGCGGACGAGACGATCAGCATGATCGCGGCCGTGGTGACCACCGTCTCCGAGAAGATCTGGGGAAGGTCACGCACGCGGATGGAGCGGTAGGCGAAGCCGAGCAGCAGCATGTAGGCGACGCCGACCGCGGCGGCCTCGGTCGGGGTGAACCAGCCGCTCAGGATGCCGCCGAGGATGATCACCGGGGCGCCGAGCGGGCCGATGACGCGCTTGCCGGTCTCCGCGACGCGGCGCCAGCTGAACTCCGTGCGCACGATGTTCGGCTGCCTGCGGACCAGGATGAACACCACCACGCAGAGCCCGACCGCCATCAGCAGCGCGGGGATCACCGAGGCCGCGAACAGCCCACCGGTCGACACGGCCGCGAGGCCGGCGTAGATGACCGCGGGGATGCTCGGGGGCATGACCGGAGCGATCAGCGAGGCGGCGCCCGTGACGCCGAGGCCGAAGCGCTGGGAGTAGCCGTTGCGGAGCATCGCGGGGATCTCGACCTTGCCGAGTGCGGCGGCGTCCGCGACCGCGGACCCGCTCATCCACGAGAAGCCGACGCTCACGCCGACGCTGACGTAGCCGAGGCTGCCGCGCACCCGGGCGAAGACGGCCAGTGCGAAGTCGAAGAGCCGGTCGGCGATGCCTGCGTGGTTGGCCAGCGCGCCGAGCAGGATGAACAGCGGCACCGCCAGGAGCGGGAAGCTCGCCGTGGCGTTGGTGATCAGCCGCAGGCTGAGCCCGATGGACTGGCCGGTGAGGATCATGTACGCCAGCGAGGGGCCCAGGAACGAGAAGGCGACGGGGACGCGCAGGACCAGCAGGCCGACGATGCCCAGGCCGAGAAGGAGGAGGCTCATTCCGCCACCACCGTCACGTCGTGCGGCGCCTCGGGAACTCCGCGCACTGCGAAGACCACCGCGGCAACCGTCGCCCGCACGACCGTGCTGACGAAGCCGAGGAACGGCAGCACGTAGAGCCACGACATGGGCATCCGCATGGCCGGCGACTTCAGCGCCGACTGGCTGTCGATGAGCACCCACGCCTCGGTGGCCAGGCCGACCCCGACGACAGCGACGACCGCGCACGCGAAGACCCTGATGATCCGGGTCACGACCGGGTTCTTGATCGTGTCGACCAGTTGGAGGGAGATGTGCGCGTCCTTGGTCACCAGGACACCGGTGGCCGTGAAGGTCGCCCAGACCAGCGAGAACTTCGCGAGCTCACCGGTCCAGGACCAGCCCTCGACGGGCAGGTAGCGCTGCCCCGCCTGGATCAGCACCAGGACGAAGATCACCGCGACCGCGATGCCGGCCAGCGCCAGCTCGACGCGGGTCACCACGTCGACGGCACGGCGGGCCCATCCGGGCGGCGCGTGGTTGGCAGTGGGTTTCATGCCTCTCCTGATCGGTGGCGGCGGTCACAACGTGAGGGGGACGTTAGGAAAGGCGTGGCAACCATGGCAAGGGGTTGCCATCGTGTTGCCAAACATGGCTCAATACCGGCGTGAACCGAGCAACGATCTACGACGTGGCCACCGCCGCGGGCGTCGCGACGTCCACGGTCTCCCGGGCGTTCACCAACCCGGGGCGGGTCGGGGCGGAGACCAGGGAGCGGATCCACAAGGTCGCCCGGGAGCTGGGCTATCGCCCCAACCCCCACGCCCGGGCGCTGCTCTCGGGCCGCACGCGGACGATCGCGATGGTCGTCTCCGACATCACCAACCCCCACTACTTCGAGCTCATCCGCGGTGCGGAGATGCGCGCCAGGGCGTCGGAGTACACCCTCGTGCTCGTCAACGCCGAGGAGACGCCTCGGGTCGAGTACGACCAGATCCAGCGGCTGGCCAAGTCCGTGGACGGCTTCCTGCTCGCCGCGAGCCGGCTTCCCGACGAGAACCTGCTGGAGCTGGCGGCGTCCTACCCCGTCGTGCTGCTCAACCGGGAGCTCAACGGGCTCGCGAGCGTGGTGCTCGACCACCGCGAGGGATGCCGCCAGGTCGTGGAGCACCTCGCCTCGCTCGGGCACACCTCGTTCGTCTACCTCGCCGGGCCGCGCAACTCGTGGATGGCGGCGAACCGGTGGGCGGCTCTCCGGGACGCTGCCGAGGCGGTGGGGATGGCTGCCGAGCGGATCGGCACGTTCACCCCGACCGTCGCCCACGGCGGAGCCGCTGCCGACGCCGCTCTGCGCTCGGGGGCCACGGCCTTCGTCGCGCACAACGACCTGCTCGCGATCGGCGTGCTGCGTCGCCTCGCCCAGCGCTCGGTCTCGGTACCCGACGACGTGAGCGTGGTCGGGTTCGACAACATCTTCGCGGCCGAGCTGTGCACGCCGGCGCTGACCACGCTCGGCGGTGCCCACGTGGACGTGGGCCGAGCCGCGGTGGAGATGCTGTTGGAGGCGACGAGCCCGGTGCGCCGCAGCACGACGTCGCAGCCCCAGTCGCTGCTCCCGGCCGAGCTCGTCCTGCGCAGCTCGACGGGGACGCCGAGCGGACGCCTCATCGCCTGACAGGCGCTCAGCGTACGTCGACGCCGCCCACGTCGCGCAGGTGCTGCGCGGCCAACCGGATCGGGGCGTTCGGGGCGCCGTACCCCTCGTACCGCCCACGCCGCTCCACCACCTCGAAGAACACCCCGCCGACGGTCTCGGTGTAGAAGTGCAGGAAGTCCCCGTCGGCGTTGCGGTCGAAGAGCAGGTCCAGCGACCTGAGCTCCTCGAGGAGCTCAGGGGGGAGACCGAAGCGCGCCCGGAGGTCGTCGTAGTAGTTCGCCGGGATGCGCAGCGGCCGGAGGCCACGCCGCCTGGCCTCGCGGGCGACCGCCGCCACGTCGCCGGTGGAGAAGGCCACGTGCTGCGGGAGCCCGCGCGACTCCACGAGCGCCGGTGGCGCGACGTTGAGGGCGAGGCGCACGCCGCCGTCCTGGGACCGCACCACCTGGCTGCGCACGAGGCCGACGGGCGCCGCGACGTCGACGCTGCTCTCGGTGCGCAGGGACAGGACGCTGCTGTAGAACAGCACCGCCTCGTCGAAGCTCTGCCACGGGTGGGCGAGGTTCACGTGGTCGATCGCGATGACCAGGTCGTCGTCACGCGGGTCCTCGCCGAGCTCGAACTCGGCGACCCAGGCGGCGTCGCCGTGGGAGGTCTCGGCCAGGAACACCTCCGTCCCGTCCGGCGCCCTGAACGCAGCCAGGTCCTGCTCGTTGGCGTAGGTCCGCCGGAAGACGGGCGGCGCGGTGAGGCGCTGGGCGCGCTCGGCCGAGCCCTTCGGGTCCGCGACCTGGAAGCCCACGGCGGCCAGGGTCGGCGGCCAGTCGCGGGCCTGCTGCTCGTTGCAGACCACGCGGGCCGCGCCCTGCGTCCACAGCCGCACCGGCTTGCTGCGGTGCCGTCCCCGGAACGTGAACCCGAGCTGGCGGAGGATCACGTCGACGTCCCCGAGGTCCTCGGCCTTGACCTCGACGAAGTCGAACCCGGCGGGCTCGTCCACGTCGGGGAGAGTCGCGAGCGGTCGTCCGTCGTACCCCTGCGGCCGGAGGCGTGCCGCCTGGTCCTCGAGCCAGGTCAGCGAACGCTTCGCCTGGAAGGCGGTCCGGCGGACGTCGGTCTGCCGGAACGTGTCGTTGAAGACCTCGAGCGAGAGCGGGCCCGCGTACCCGGCGTCGAGCACGTGGGAGACGAAGGTGGCGAGGTCGAAGGACCCCTCTCCCGGGAAGAGCCGGTAGTGACGGCTCCAGGACAGCACGTCCATGGTCAGCGCGGGAGCGTCGGCGAGCTGGAGGAAGAAGATCTTCTCCCCCGGGATCTCGGCGATGCCGGACGGGTCGTGCCCGCGGGAGAGGATGTGGAAGCTGTCGAGGCACGTGCCGACGGCGGGGTGGTCGGCCAGCTCGACGATCCGCCACGCCCGCCGGTAGTCGTCGACGAACCGCCCCCAGGCGAGCGCCTCGTAGGCGAGCCGGATGCCGTACCGCTGGGCCTCGTCCCCGAGCTCGCGGAGCTGTCGCGCGGAGACCTCGTTGTCGTCGATGGTGGCGGTCCCGACGTTGCTGCACACGAGCATCGTGTCCACGCCCAGCCGCTCCATGAGGCGGAACTTCTCGACCGCACGGCGCCTGACCGCCTCGAACTCCTGGTCGGTGACACCCTCGGCGTCGCGGAAGGGCTGGAAGAGGTCGAGGCTGAGGCCGAGCCGGTCGGCGAGCGCCCGGATCTCCTCCGGGCCGGCCGGCGAGGCGAGCAGATCGGGCTCGAAGATCTCGACCCCATCGAAGCCGGCCTCCGCGCACGCGTGCAGCTTCTCGGTGAGCGTGCCGCTGAGGCACACGGTGGCGATCGAGGTTCGGGTCGACACGGGCTTCTCCTCGGGGTGGGGGAGCGCCACCGTACAACGTACTAACTGGTACGTACACGCCTCGGCGATCGGCCAGTACGCTTCGCCCATGCCCAGCACCCCCGAGCCGCCGGCCCGTCTCCGCGACGCCGCCCGGACCCGGGCAGAGCTGCTCGAGGTGGCGACGGAGGTGTTCGCCGAGGACGGGTTCAGCGGAGCCCGTGTGGACGAGATCGCACGCCGCACCCGCACCACGAAGCGGATGATCTACTACTACTTCGGCGGCAAGGAGCAGCTCTACCTCGCGACGCTGGAGGCGGCCTACCGGGAGATCCGGGAGGCCGAGCAGGAGCTCCGGGTCAGCGAGCTCGAGCCGCTCGACGCCGTCCGCGCGGTCGCCGAGCTGACCTTCGACCACCACCACCGGCACCAGGCGTTCGTGCGACTGGTCGCCGTGGAGAACGTCCACCACGGGGAGTTCATCCGCAAGATCGACTCGCTGCGCTCGCTGAGCACCCCGATCGTCACGTTGCTCGGCGAGGTGCTCGAGCGAGGACGGGCCGCGGGGGTGCTCCGCGGCGACGTCGACGCGATCGACGTGCACATGGCGATCAGCTCGTTCTGCGTGTTCCAGGTCGCCAACAACGCCACCTTCGGCCACCTGTTCGCACGCGACATGGCCTCCGCGGACGTCATGGAGCGTCACCGCAAGATCCTCGGCGACATGGTCGTCGGCTGGCTGAGCGCCGGCGACGTCCGGCCGTGACTCGCACAGACGTTCGACCGCATGGCATCCTGAGATGTGGCAGGAGGGATGCGGCGAGGAGGCTCGGGTGAGCCGATGTACCGCCGCGTGACCGCAGGCAGAGAGCCCGGCGCCGCTCCTGCTGACGGAGGCCGGCACTGCTGGGTCCTGGACAGCGCCGACCGTCAGGGCGTGAAGCGCGCCGGCCTCCTGGTCGAGTGGCGACGGTCCCCGCGCGACGGCACGTGGGAGGGCCGGGTCGTCTACGTCGCCCGGCTTCGACCCGAGGGGTGGGCGAGCGTCGAGGAGTGGGTCCCCGCAGCGTTGCTCGAGCCCGCCTGACTGGCCGCGGCCCGAGGCGCGCTGCCGACGTGGACGGCTACCGGAGGAGCGCCCGCAGGCCTGCGACGTACGAGGCCGGCGTGACGTCCTGGAGCACGACCAGCTCGAGCACGTAGCCCGGCAGCAGGGCGAAGAGGACCTGCGCCACCGCACGGGGGTCGGCCTCCGCGGACATCGTGCCGTCGCGCTGCGCGCGGCGGACGACGTCCTCCAGCGCGGACCGGACGGCCCCCATCTGCTCCATCGCCACCGCATGGATCTCCGGGTCGCGAGCGGCCTCAGCCCAGGCCTGGACACCGACCCTCGGCATGTCGCCGCCGGTCTCCTCGATGATCGCCGTCATGCGCTCGAGGAAGACCTCGACGGCGTCGGCCGGGTGCACGGGCTCGGCCCGTTCCACGAGGTCGTGGAGGAGGTGCGGCACCTGCCCGATCGAGCGCTCGGCGATCGCCCGGATGATGTCGTTCTTGCCCTTGAAGTAGCCGTACACCGCGCCGGCCGACAGCCCGGCCTCCCTGATGACGTCGGCCATGGTGGTCTTGTGGAATCCCTCGCGGGCGACGCACCGCGAGGCGGCGACGAGGATCTGCTCGCGTCGCGCGAGCCGGTGTTCCTCACTCACCTTAGGCATGCCCTGACAATAAAAGGAACATTCGTTCTTGACAAACACGCCGGGGCGCGAGGACGCTCGGAGCCATAACGAATGGACGTTCTTTTTCATCGGAGGCTCTCATGACCAACCACTCGTCCCTGACGGGCTGGCGGCGGGTCACCGGCCTGGTGCTGGGCCTGACTGCTGCCCTGACCGTCCTCCTCGTCGCGTTCGCCTGGCCGCCCTCCCAGCTGGAGCCACGCGACCTTCCGATCGCGGTCGCCGGACCGCCGGGTGCGGCCGACCAGGTCGCGGGCGCTCTCGGCGGCGGGTTCGGCGCCGACGCCTTCGACGTGAAGGCCGTGGACTCCCGTGACGCCGCGGTCGCCGCCATCGAGAACCGCGAGGTCTACGGCGCCGTGGTCGCCGCCACCACAGGTTCGGAGATGCTCGTCTCCTCCGCGGCCAGCCCGGTCGTCGCGCAGATGCTCACGCAGGTCGGCACCCAGCTGGCCGCTGCCTCGGGCGCACAGCCGGCGGTCGTCGACGTCGTTCCGACGCCGGAGGACGACCCACGGGGCGCGGTCTTCGCAGCCGGCGCCTTCCCGCTCGTCATCGGCGGGCTCGCGGTGGGGGTCGCTCTCGCGCTCCGGGTGTCCGGTCGCGGCGGCCGGCTGCTGGCAGGGCTGGGCGTCGCGGCGGCGTCGGGGCTTGCGCTGGCGGCAGTGCAGCAGTTCTGGTTCGGGGCACTCGAGGGCAGCTACTGGGCCAACGCGGGTGTCTACGCGCTCGCGGTCGGCGCGATGGCGGCCGCGGTCGTGGGGCTGCACAACGTCCTCGGCCTGCCCGGCCTCGGGCTGGCGGCAGGCACGATCCTGCTCCTCGGGAACCCCTTGTCCGCGATCACCTCGGCGCCGGAGCTGCTCCCCGACGGTTGGAGTCTTCTCGGGCAGCTGCTTCCGCCTGGGGCGGGCGGCAGTGCCCTGCGGTCGACCGCTTTCTTCGACGGCGCGGGGGCGACGTTCCCGCTGCTCGTACTGGCGGCGTGGCTCGTGGTGGGCGTGGCGCTCGCGGTGTTGCCGATGCACCGGTCGGTGACGGAAACGCCGGTACGACGTACCTCCTCCCCCACCGGACCGGCGGTCGACGCACCGCAGCCTGCCTGACGGCGTCGCAAGCGACAGGGAAGAGAGCGACGGCAGGCGAGGTGTCGTCGCTCCTTCGCGTGGGCTCAGATCGCGCACGGGCCGTCAGGAAGGCTCGGTGGCAGCCGAGAGTGTCGGCGAACACGCAAAAGCTCGGACTCCGGCGGGCTGTACGGTGAGCCGGTGAGCGCGCCTACCGGGCAACAGCCTCCGCTGCCGGCCGTCGCCGACGCGCCGCGCTCGCCCCGTTGCTCCCAGCTCTGGACACGCTCAGACCGGCGCTGGGACCGGATCCGCCACACCCTCATCGTCGGCTGGCTGGTCGTCATCATCGCCATGCCCGTCGCCGGAGAGCGGGTCGCGTCGTGGGGCGACGTACGGACCCTGGTCGCGACCGGCCAGGTCGAGACCGTCCGCGTCTCCGGGGAGCTCGGGCCTCGAGCGACCGGCTACAGCGTCGTCGAGGTCCAGTGGCGTCACGGGTTGCTGCGGTACACCGCCGAGGTGGTCCAGGTCCAGGGCCGGAGCAGGCGACCCCGCGCCGCCGCGGCCACGGACGGCGCCCCGGTGATCCACGCAACGCCGAGCAGCCGGCTCGAGGCGTTGCGGCCCGGACTGCAGGTGACGTGGGACCAGCGACGGACGGACGGCGGTCGGCTGCTCGGGTGGCAGGTTCCGAACCCGCTCGCGATGTCTGCGGCCGGGCTGTTCCTGGCCGGGTTCGGCCTCCTCCTGGCTGGCCCGCTGCCGTGGCGGGCCGCGGGTGCAGGTCACTCTCCCCGGACGGGTACGCCCGCGAGCATGAAGCCGAGGGTGAGGTGCGTGCTCGCGGTGGAGCTGGACACCCGCATGTGTCCCCAGCCGGGGAAGATGTGCACCCGCCCGTCCTGGACGCCTGCGGCCGTGGCTCGGAACAGCTCCTCCGGGTAGCCGATGTCGTTGGTTCCGCCGATCACCAGGGTGGGTGCCGTGATGCGCGACAGGTCCGCCTCCACGTCGAACGTGTCCTCGGCGTCCAGAGTGACCAGCACGTCAGTGAGGTCCGTGGGCTCATCAGGGAGCATCGGGCCGACCGCCAACCGGGACAACGGGCGAGCCGGACCGCGGAGCGGACCGGGAAGCGTCGCCGTCCTCACCATCGATGCCCACGCCTCCCGAGGCTCCCCGGCCCTGATCAGCCGCGCCATCTCGGCCTGCAGCTCGCGACCGCGCGGTCCCAGCCGGCACGCCGCGGCAATGACCACCAGCCGCCGCACCAGGTCAGGCCGGTCGACCGCTAGCTGCAGCGCGACCGACCCGCCGGTGCTGGTGCCGTCCAGGAACACCGGCTGGCCGAGGTCGTCCTCGATCGCGTTGGCCAGATGCCCTGCGATGTCCGACATCGACTCGCCGACGTGGAGTCCTCGCTTGCGGTTGACGACATAGACGGTGAAGTCGTGGGCCAACGGTCTTGCGTGGGCGAGTGCGAACCTACGCTGCATCCCCTTGGGCACATCATGCTCGGGGGTCAGCCCTGCGACCGATACCAGCGGCGGGCCCTGCCCGATCCTCAGGTAGGGAACGTCGTCATGCAGGAACCCGACAGACTCGCGTGCAGACATCTCGCACCTCTCCTTCCTTGCTCAGCCTGGACCGCCGACCTCAGCTGCGGCAGGGGCAGAAGTCTCTTGATGTCCCCGGCCTCACGGCTTGAGCGCGACGGTGACCTGCCAGGTCTGGTGGAACCACAGCTCGCCGTCGACGAGATGCGGCCGCATTCCGGTGGTCTCGCCGCCGGCCAGGTCTGCCTCCAAGGACGCGCGCACCTGCTGGGCCGCGCCCTCGCCGGTCACCGACTGCTGCAGCCACTGCTCCACCGGCCGATCTATCTCCTGCTCCGCGACCTCGACCAGCTCCAGAACGCACTCCTCGAGCCAGGTTGAGACCGAGCCACGCCCCGGCATGCGCACGTGGGACGCATCGCGCAGCCGCTCCACGTGGTCCTGCCGCACGGCGACCGCGGGGTCGGTGGAGGCGACCAGATCCTTGACCACCAGCCGGCCACCCGGGCGGAGCACGCGCACCATCTCGCGCACTGCCGGTGCAGGGTCGGCGAAGTGGTGCAGCGAGAACCTCGTGACGACCAGCGAGAACGCCTCGTCGCAGAACGGCAGACCCTCGGCCGATCCGGCCACGAACTCGAGGTTGTGATGGCCCTCGGCCCCGACGCGGCGACGGCCCTCCTCGATCATCGCCTCGGTGCGGTCCACGGCTACGACCCCGGCCACGTGGGGCGCTAACGCCCGGGCGACGATGCCGGTGCCGGCCGCGACGTCGAGGACGAGGTCGTCGGGACGCGGTGCGACGTACGAAAGCAGCCAGGGCAACCCGGACGTGAACGCCACGTTGAGCCGCTCGTCCTCGAACGTGCCGGCCTGGCGCGTGAACGCGTCGCGAATGCGGTCGTCGTGGGTCTCGGCCACACCGACACGCTAATCGCCCGGGACCTGCCCGGTGCACCGCGAGCTGCTGGAGTCGGTGATGCGGCGGCGACGAGGCGCGCACGTGATTCACGGCTGTAAATGTATTCACAAACTTGTGAAAGTAGGCGTAGCGTCGCCTGCATGACCACGGCGATCTCAACCTCAGCACTGGTGAAGACCTTCGGCGCCGTCCGCGCCCTCGACGGGCTGGACCTCGACGTGGCGACCGGGGAGGTGCACGGCTTCCTCGGTCCGAACGGCTCCGGCAAGTCCACGACGATCCGGGTGCTGCTCGGGCTGCTCCGTGCCGACGCCGGGGAGGTGACGCTGCTCGGCGGCGATCCCTGGCACGACGCCTCGGAGCTCCACGCCCGGCTGGCCTACGTGCCCGGCGACGTGAACCTGTGGCCGGGCCTCAGCGGCGGCGAGGTGATCGACCTGCTCGGCAGTCTCCGCGGGGGCGTCGACGAGCGGCGCCGCGATGAGCTGCTCGATCGCTTCGAGCTGGACCCGACCAAGAAGGCCCGGACCTATTCCAAGGGCAACCGGCAGAAGGTCGCACTCGTGGCGGCGCTCGCGTCCGACGCCGAGCTGCTGCTCCTCGACGAGCCGACCTCCGGCCTGGACCCGCTCATGGAGGCGGTCTTCCAACAGTGCATCGCGGAGGTGAAGGCCGAGGGCCGCACGGTCCTGCTCTCCAGCCACATCCTCGCCGAGGTCGAGGCCCTGTGCGACCGGGTGAGCATCATCCGCGCCGGTCGTGTCGTGCAGTCCGGGACGCTCGCGGACCTGAGGCACCTGACCCGTACGACGGTCGTGGCCGACCTGGCACGTCCCGCCGACGGGCTGTTGGACCTGACCGGCGTGCACGACCTGGTCGTCGAGGGCCATCGGGTGCGCTTCGACGTCGACGACGACCAGATCGAGCCGGTGATGCGGCGCCTCGCCGACCGGGGCATCCTGTCCCTCAGCAGCCAACCGCCCACGTTGGAGGAGCTGTTCATGCGGCACTACGGCGACGAGCTCGCGCCCCAGGACGACACCGAGGCCGACGCGGCGGGGGCCCGGCGATGACCACGCTCACCGCCCGTCCCGCCCCGGTCGGCACCGGGTCCGTGCCGGAGCGCGGCGCGTTCGCCGGCACCGGGCGGTTGGTCCGCTTCGCACTCCGCCGTGACCGGATCCGGCTCACCGCTTGGCTGCTCGGCGTGACCGCGCTGTCGGTGTCGACCGCGGTCAGCTTCGCCGGGCTCTACGTCACCGCGGAGGACAGGCAGGGCACCGCCGCCACGATGGACTCACCGGCGGGTCTGGCGATGACCGGCCCGCGGCTCTACCTCACCGACTACAACCTCGGGTCGATGATGGGTCACCAGATGCTCGGCTTCACCGCCGTACTGGTGGCACTGATGAGCATCTTCCTCGTGGTTCGGCACACCCGCGCCGAGGAGGAGAGCGGGCGCGCCGAGCTGCTCCGTGCCACCGTGGTCGGGCATCACGCCCACCTCGCCGCCGCGCTGATCGTCGCGCTGATCGCGAACCTCCTGCTCGCGCTGCTGATCACGGTGACCCACGGGGCCCTCGGCGTCGACGGGATGACCTGGTCCGGATCGGTGTTGTACGGCGTCGCGCACGCCGCGGTCGGCATGACCTTCGCAGGCGTCGCCGCGGTCACCGCCCAGGTCATGGAACACCCCCGAGGAGCGTCGGGCGCGGCGTCGGCGGTCCTCGGTGCGGCGTACGTGCTGCGGGCGGTGGGCGACGCGAGCAACCAGACGCTGTCCTGGTCCTCGCCCATCGGTTGGGCCCAGGCAACCTACGTCTACGTCGACGACCGCTGGTGGCCCCTCCTGCTCTGCGTCGCCGCGACGGTCCTGCTCGCGGGCCTCGGCTTCGCGCTCAGCACGCGGCGCGACCTGGGCGCAGGACTGCGCGCGCCCCGCCCCGGCCGTGCCTCCGCCACCCCGGCCCTGAGGCGCCCGCTCGGGTTCGCACTGCGGCTCCAGCGCAGCGTGCTCATCGGCTTCCTCGTCGCCCTGGCGCTGACCGGGATCTCCTACGGCTCGTTCCTCGCCGACGTGGAGGAGATGCTCGCCAACGTCGAAGGCCTCGACGAGGCTGTCGCGGCGATGGGCGGCGCCACGATCACCGAGTCGTTCATCTCGATGGTCACCATCGTGATGTCGATCTTCGCCTCCATCTTCGTGGTGCTCGCCGTGCTCCGCGCGCGCGGAGAGGAGAACGCCGGGAGGGCAGAGCCGGTGCTCGCGACGAAGCTGTCGCGCACACGCTGGCTGGGCAGCCACCTGCTCGTCGCGGTCGGCGGAGGGGCCCTGCTCTCGCTCACCGGAGCCCTCGGCCTCGCCGTCGCGGGCGTGGCGACCACAGGGGACGGCTCACTGTTCGCTACGGGGCTCGGCGCCGCGGTGGCGTACCTGCCCGCGCAGTGGGTGACCGCCGGCGTGACCGTCGCGCTCTACGGCTGGGTTCCTCGGCTCGCCACCCTGGCCTGGTTCGTGCCCGGATACGCGTTCCTGGTCGGCTACCTCGGCGAGATACTCCAGATGCCGGACTGGCTGCAGCGCTTCTCGCCCTTCAGCGTCGTGCCGACGGTCCCGGCAGAGGCCATGGCGTGGATCCCCCTGGTCGGGCTCACGCTCGTGGCTGGGGTCCTTGTCGGACTCGGCCTGCTCGGCCTCCGACGTCGCAGCATGGGTGCGGCATGACGGCGCGCGATGACCGGCTGGCGCTGCTGCGCGCGGTCGAGCGGATCGCGAGCACGCTGACCGAGACCGGGATCCCGCGGATGCCGGCCCGGGTCTTCGCCTACATCCTCGCCGACGACGCCGACCGCTACACGGCTGCCGAGCTCGCCGAAGGGCTCCAGGTCAGTCCGGCGGCGATCTCGGGGGCGGTGCGCTACCTGGTCACCGCAAGGATGGTGTTCAAGGAGCGAGAGCCGGGCCAGCGCGCAGACGTCTACCGCGTCTACGACGACGACGTCTGGGGCCGGATCGTGAGCGCACGCCTGCCGATCCTCGAGCAGTGGGAGGAGACCCTGGAGTCGGCGATCGAGGAGATCGGCCGGCAGAGCCGGGGCGGCCGGAGGCTCTTGGAGACCAAGGAGTTCTATGCCTTCATGCGCGCCGACACCGAGGACATGCTCGAGCGGTGGCGCAAGCACCGAAGCACACTCGAGTAGCACGTAGTCGGGGTGCTGCCGGCGACGGCAACGGGTCAGCGTCGGCCGCCGCCCTCGCTGCTGCGGTGGCCACCCTTCGCGATGTGCGTGGTCGCCGGCGAGATGTGAGTACCCGACCCCGATGCGTGCCTGTCTCGGCTGGGCTTTGCTCGTGCCAAGAGCACCTCAGCACCCGAGCAAGGAGGCAGCCATGTCAACCACCGTCAACGCGAGTAACGGTATCGACGTCGGTCAGCTGGTCGACACGATCGATGCCATCAAGGCCGACCCGAACCTCGCAGCATTCACGTTCCGGGCTCGGACCACCTGGCAGAGCGGCACCCACAACGTGGGCGAGATCGACACGTTCACGCATGCCGGAGAGCGGGACCGCACGCGGGTTGCGCCGTTCCGGCTCGAAGGTGACGAGCCGCCGGTGCTGCTCGGCCAGAACAACGGACCCAACGCTGTCGAGCTGTTGTTGCAGGCACTCGGCTTCTGCTACGCCGTCGGGTACGTCGCCAACGCGGCCGCCCGCGGCATCGAGATCGAGCGGATGGACTACGAGATCGAGGGCGACTTCGACGTCCGGCCCTTCCTTGGCCTGGACGGCGCGCGCCCGGGTTTCACGACCATCCGGGCGAAGTGCACCGTGTCCAGCCCGAACGCAACACCGGAGCAGCTGCACGAGCTGTGCCAGTACGTTCAGGACACCTCTCCGGTCCGTGACTGCCTGGCCAACTCTGTGCCCGTGCAGACCAGCCTGGAGATCGTCTGAGGGCGAGTCGTGACCGTCACCGAGATCGGCACCGTCAGCCGGCGCCGCGAGCCGGGTCACCAGGGTCGTGGAGCAGGTCGAGGCCGGCGGCGCGCTGCACCGCCTGCCTGCGGCCGTCGACACCGAGCTTGCCGAGCACGGCGGAGACGTGGCGCTCGGCGGTGCGGGGCGACAACGTGAGCCGGTCTGCGATCTCTGTGTTCGTCAGCCCCTCCGCCAACAGCCGCAGCACCTCGAGCTCGCGCACCGTCAGCCCGGCGGCGTTCGCCCTGGTGGCGCGTTGAGGACCGCGACGAACCCGGAGCCCCAGAGCCCGCATCCGTCGCTGCACGCGGATGGTCAGAGGCTGGGCGCCCAACCTGCGCGCGATCGACAGCGCCTCGCCGAGTGCGGCCTCGTCGTCGACCAGCGACAGCATGAGCGCCTGGTCGTAGGCCCAGCCCACCTCGGCGTACGCCGCCGCCGCCGCAATCCAGTCGTGCCGCGCCATGGCCGCGTGGGGGGCGGGCTGGCGCGGCACCCCCGGCAGGTCGACGCCGGCCAGCGCCGCCCAGCCGCTCAGCCTGGGGCCACCCCAGCCGTCGGTCGCCCAGCCCGCTCCCGCAACGTGGTGCGCGTGCACCAGCCGCTCACCGGGAAGAGGCCCGTCGTGGAGCAGCGCCTGCTCGACCTCGAGCTCGACCACCGGGCCGATCCACTGGATCTCGTCGGAGCGTTCCGCCCGGTCGTGCACCGCCTCCAGGGTCGCGCCCGCGTGCGGGTCGCCACGGCGCAGTGCCACCTCGGCGAGCACCAGCTCGGCCAGTATCTGGGTGACAGTCGACCCCCTGGCCGCCTCTGCGGCAGCCGTACGGTATGCCGCGGCCCACTCCCCGCGGCGTGACTGGAGCCAGGCCTCCATCGCCGTCTCGAAGGCAAGCAGCGTGTCCACCTGGTACTCACGGCAGTATGCCAGGCTCCGCTGGTTGAACCTCTCGGCGAGCGCCGGCTGCACCCAGCAGAAGTTCACGTCCACCAGGCCCACCAGAGCGCGAGCAGCCTCGTGACGCTCGCCCAGACGGTCGGCGGTCTCGTGGGCGGCCAGCAGAGGCATCCAGTCGTCGGGGTCCTCGATGGTGCGGCTGACGCCCAGCGTCACCAAGGCGTGCGCATGTGTGGCGTGGTCACCGGAGCGCTCGGCCAGAGCGACCGCCCGATCGCCCCAGCGGCGGGCCTCCGGCAGACCGGCCAGCATCGACAGCTGGGCGACGGCAGCGCAGGCACGGGCCAGCTCGGGACTGTCGGCGAGGGATTCGGCAGTCTCCACCGCGGCCGCGGCGTCCGCGCGCGCCCTGGTCCCCTCACCGGCGTACCAGTGGAAGCGTGAGCGCCTCCTCAAACAGCGCGCCACGGCCTCACGGTCACCGAGGCCGCGGTAGAGGGCCAGTGCCTGCTCGAGCTCGGGCAGCGCCTCGGAGAGCCGGTCCACGGCGTAGGCGCTGTCGGCGAGCTCCTCGTGGAGCCGCGCCTGCTCGGCCACGTCCCAGCGGTCCGCGAACTCCACCGCGCGGCTGAAGTGCGCGTACGCCTCCCGGTTCGCACCCGACGCCGCGGCACGTCGAGCCGCGGCCGGGGCGTGCGCCGCAACGGTGTCGAGGTCGCCGGCCTCCTCCGCGTGGTGGACGATGTCCGCGGCGTCCGCGCCCGCGTCGAGCAGAGCCCGGAGGATCCGCGCGTGCAGCTCTCGTCGACGTGCGACCGGCACACTCGAGCGGATGGCAGCGCGCACGAGCTCGTGGCGGAAGCGAACCTGGCGCGGCCCGACGCTGAGCAGCTGCCGGCGTTCTGGCTCCTCGGCCGCATCAGCCCACCCCGGCACGAGCCGGTCGAGCAGTGCGGGCGCAACCTGTGAGGGCACCATGGACACCAGCTCGAGCAACCGTCGCGACGCCTCCGGGAGCCGCGCCGCCCGCCCGAGCACCGCGTTGGAGACCGACAGCGGCAGTGCGTCCCCTTCGGACGCGGCCAGCTCGGCAACCAAGAAGGGGTTTCCCCCTGTCATGGCGAAGACCCGGTCCACCTCGCCACCGACCAGGACGGCCACAGCCTCCCGCGAGAGAGGTGCGAGGGTCAGCTGTCGGCAGCGGTCCCGAGAGAGTGCCGCGAGCGCGCGCCAGAGCGGATGATCCGCAGCCACCTCACCGCCACGATAGGTCAGCACCAGCAGCGCCGGCATCGCGGCAATCCGACGTCCCACCACCGTCACCAGGTCAAGCGTCGCCGCATCAGCCCAGTGCAGGTCCTCCAGCACCAGCACCGTGGGCTCGGGCCCACTGAGTTCAGCGAGCATGAGTAGGCGCACCTCATCGGGACGCGAGCCTCCACGCAGCTCGTCGGCGAGAGCAGTCGACACCTCACCGGTCAGGTCGACCAGGGGTGCGAACGGCCGCGGAATCGAGAGATCGTCGCAGCCTCCGCAAAGCACGCGAGCCTCGCCGCCGAGGGTCTGGGCGAAGCAAGATACGAGGCTCGTCTTGCCGATCCCCGGCTCGCCCTCGACCAGCACGACGCTGCCGCGGCCGGCCACGGCCTCGGAGTACGCCGCGCGTAGGACAGCGAGGTGGGGCTCCCGCTCGAGCAGGTCCACGATCCGACGATATCCTCGAACGCGCGGCGGACTTCTACAAAGCGGTGGGGTTCGTGAAGCGTTCCGGACACCGACGGAGGGCCCGCCCACCACGTAGACCTCGTCCTGGACGGGTACCGCATCGCGGTGAAGGGTCCAGAGCCCTGGCTTGGCCGTTTGCTGATCGCTTGGGTCGAGGATCCCGACGGTCACCTCATCCAGATCGTGCAGGACGCGGCTCCGACCAAGAGCTGAAGCGGCTGCGGAACTACCGACCACGCCGCGGAGCGCTGCACCGGCCGCCTGGCTCTACCCCGGTGGCTGACTGCCACGATGCCGAGTGACCGCTTCTCGCACCGCGGGTGCCACTTCTGCCGCGAAGCGCCGCAGTTGCGGAACGGGATCCTCAGCCGGACCGAACACGAACGTGTCCATTCCATGTTCGACCGCGAGCTCGGTGAGCTCGTCGACCCACTGGGCAACCCCGCCTTGGAGGAAGCCGCCCGTTCCGTCGATCCTGCCCCACACGTTGTAGACCCGCGCGATCACCGCGGGGTCGCGGCCGGCAGCGACAGCGGCCTCGTCGATACGCGCGTGCATGGCGGGAAGCTTGTCGGGGGTGGCCCATCCGCTCGAAGGCACCCACCCGTCGGCGGTTCGGCCGACGAGGGCAAGGGTTCGGCGACCGCCGACCCCGAGCCAGATGCCGATCGGGTGCACCGGCGGCGGCCCTGGCTTCACTCCGGCGAGCCGGTAGTAACGGCCGTCGAAGCGGACCGAGCGCTGGTCCGACCACATCAGGCGGATGACCTCGACGGCCTCGACGAGCGCGTCGACCGCCTCCCCCGGCGACCTTCGCGGTCCGCCCATGGCATCGACCGCCTCCCAGAACGCTCCCGCACCGAGCCCGAGCTCGAACCGCCCTTCCGACAACACGTCCAGGCTTGCTGCCGCCTTCGCCATGACAGCAGGCGGACGCAGCGGCAGGTTCGCCACGTCCGGGAAGACGGAGACACGCTCGGTCTTCGCGAGCACGGTCGCCATCAGCATCCACGTGTCGAGGAAGCGCCGCTGATAGGGGTGGTCCTGGATACCGACGTACTCCAGGTTCTCCTGGTCCGCAACTCGGGCCAGCGCGAGAACCTCATCCAGTGCCCCCGCCTCGGGGGTGGGGAAGACGCCGAATCGAAGTGGTCGCCCGTAGTCCGGCATCTGCCCTCCCGGAGTGAAAGGTTGCGTCCCACGCACGAGGACGAGGGATCCCTCCAGGTTGGCCGCGCCTGCCTCCTCGGTCATGGTGTAGGCCGCGACCGCGATCACGATGTGGCCGAACACATCCGGGTGCCTGGCCGCCAGGTAGAACCCGATCGTGCCTCCGGTGGAGTCCCCGATGACGACTTCGACCTTCCCGTTGAGCTCCTCGACGATCAGTCTTGCGTAGTCCTCGGCCATGTCGGCGATCGTGCAGCCCTCAGGCAGGTTCGGCTTCAGGCCCAGGACCCAGGCGGTGTACCCCTCCCGGACGAACGGGCGAAGCACCCTC
>DASTPU010000102.1:0-2052 GCA_035762105.1 Nocardioidaceae bacterium
GGCCCGTGACCTGCTCGCTGTCAGACAGACCGCTCGGCAGCCCGCGCGTAGTGCTGGTGCCAGGGACGGAGGCGTTCGAAGGCCCCGCTCGCCGCGAGGACGTCTGCGTCCGCGTAGCGGCGACCGATGAGCTGCATGCCGACCGGCAGGTCGTCGAGCAGCCCGGCAGGTATGGACGCGGCCGGGTGACCGCTGAAGTTGAGGAAGTAGGTCAGGCACCAGCCGATGAGAGGGTCGACCTCGACGCCCTCGACCGTGCTAGGTCCGACCGTGTTCCCGTCATCGGCGTTGTCGACCTGAGGGACCGCGAGGGTCGGCGTGACCAGCAGGTCGTGGCTGCGCAGCACCTGCTGGATCTGGTCGTACACGTGTGTCCTCATGCGTTGGTCCCGCATCACGTCGAGCGCGCTGAGGCGGTAGCCCTCGTCGATCCAGCGAAGGTACTCCGGCGGGAAGTCGTCCCGGTGCTCGCCCAGCAGGTCGATGCCGAGCGCCTTCAACCCCTCCAGGCCCTCGATGTTCAGCGGCATGATCAGTCGGCACCACAGGTCGCTGAGCTCGCGTTGGTCGTACTCCAGCTCGATCGAGACCTCCTCGACCGTCGCACCTGCCTCCTCGAAGGCCCGCACCGCCTCGGCGACGACGCGGGCGACTCCCCGGTCTACCGGGAACACCCCGAAGTCGGGGCTGTAGGCGATGCGCAGACCCTGGATCGGGCGACGGGTGGCGCCGGTGAACGAGGGAGCGTCTTCCAGCGCGAACGGGTCCCGGTCGTCGTACCCGGAGAGCACGTCCAGCGCCAGCGCCGCGTCGTCGACCGTGCGCGTCAGGGCACCCTCGAAGATGAACGGGTTCAGCGAGCCGAACGCGTTGGGACGAGCGGTGATCGGCACCCGCCCGAAGGAGGCCTTGTAGCCGTAGAGGTTGCACCAGGCAGCCGGGATGCGGATCGAGCCGCCGCCGTCGGTCCCCTCCGCCAAGGTCAGCAGCCCGTCCGCCACCGCGGCCCCGCTGCCGCCGGAGGAGCCACCGGTGTTCTTGGTGACGTCGAACGGGTTCCGTGACGGACCGAAGAGGTAGTTGTCACAGGTGCCGCGGAAGCCCATCACCGGACTGTTGGTCTTCCCGACGAGGATCGCCCCGGCGGCGAGCATCCGCTCCGCGTAGGTGCAGTGCGTTGGGATGGTGAAGTCCTTGAGTGCCCGGATGCCACCGAACGTCGCCGGCCAGCCCGGCTTGAAGTCGAACAGGTCCTTGGTCGCTGTCGGGACGCCGTGCAGCGGACCCAGCGCCGCACCGGAGCTCAGTGCGGCCTCGGCGTCCTTGGCCTGTTCCCTCGCCTCGTCGAACGCGGTGAAGACCAGCGCGTTCAGGCTCGGGTTCCGCGCCTCGATCCGCTCGATGGTGGCGTCCATCAGCTCAACGGGCGACAGTTCCCGACGCCTGATCAGCGCCGCGAGATCTGATGCCGTGCTGTACGCAACCTCGTCCGCCAGGGTCATCAGCGCCCCCTCCCGTAGGTGACCGAGGCCTCGCCCCTCACCAGGAGAGGTGAACCCGGCCACCGGACCTGGGCCACTCGACCTCGCCCTTCAGACGTTACCCATCTCGGGGAGGGGTGTGAAGTGCACGGCGACGCACCGTGCACCGCTCACAGTCGACGCCCGGTGGCAACGCCGGGCTAGCCCGGTGTCAGGCCGGGAGGGGGCGGTGGCGGGAGGGCGCGGGTCAGCCACCCCACAGCGACCCCGACGATGATGCCGATGACGGTCTCCACCCCCGGTCGAACAGCAGCGTGCTGGTCGGCACAGGTGACACCAGGTCGACCATGAGGGGTCCGGACCGCTGAGGCCGGCCGGCGGCGTACCCGCCAGGTCGCGCCGAGTCCGCCCACGACTACAGCGAACGCCGCCGAGGATCCCGCGATCAGTGCGGCGATCCCGAGGTCAGCGGGCTGAGACGGGATCGAGGCGCACGCAGCAAGCGCGAAGATCACCAAGAAGCGGGCCGGGCGGATGCCAGTCCTGGGCGTCGGAGAGCAGCGACGCGATT
>DASTPU010000103.1:0-2152 GCA_035762105.1 Nocardioidaceae bacterium
AGCGACGCCGAGGTCGTGCAGGAGCCGACCGAGCAGCCGTACGGCGTCCGCGACTGCGCCGTCCGCGACCCTGCGGGCAACCTGCTACGCATCCAGGAGCTGCGCTGAGGATGAGCACCGCCGAATGAGCGACACGACGACGACCGACACCCGCCCGCCCTCGGTGCACGTCGCCGACAGCCACGACCTGATCCGCGTCCAGGGGGCACGCGAGAACAACCTCAAGGACATCAGCGTCGAGCTGCCGAAACGCCGGCTGACCGTCTTCACCGGTGTCTCCGGGTCCGGGAAGAGCTCGCTGGTGTTCGGCACCATCGCGGCGGAGTCGCAGCGATTGATCAACGAGACCTACAGCGCCTTCGTGCAGGGCTTCATGCCCACGCTGGCGCGGCCCGAGGTCGACCGGCTCGACGGACTGACGACGGCGATCATCGTCGACCAGGAACGGATGGGCGCCAACCCCCGCTCCACCGTCGGCACCGCGACCGACGCCAACGCGATGCTGCGCATCCTGTTCAGCCGGCTCGGGCAGCCGCACATCGGCCCGCCCAACGCTTACTCCTTCAACGTCCCCTCCGTGCGGGCCAGCGGCGCGATCACCGTCGAGCGCGGGGCGGGAAAGACGAAGACCGAGAAGGCGACGTTCAACCGCCTCGGCGGCATGTGCCCGCGCTGCGAGGGCATGGGCGCCGTCACCGACGTCGACCTGACCGCCCTGTACGACGACCGCAAGTCGCTGAACGAGGGCGCGATCACCATTCCCGGGTACAGCATGGAGGGCTGGTACGGGCGCATCTTCCGCCAGTCCGGCTTCTTCGACCCGGACAAGCCCATCGCCCGGTACACCAAGCGTGAGCTCCACGACCTCCTGTACAAGGACGCGACGAAGATCAAGGTCGAGGGCATCAACCTCACGTACACCGGGCTGATCCCGAGCATCCAGAAGTCGTTCCTGTCCAAGGACGTCGACGCGCTGCAGCCGCACATCCGCGCCTTCGTCGAGCGGGCGGTGACGTTCACGACGTGCCCGGAGTGCGACGGCACCCGGCTCAGCAGCGAGGCCCGCTCGTCGCGGATCGCGGGCAGGAACATCGCCGACGTCTGCGCGATGCAGATCAGCGACCTCGCCGGGTGGGTCCGCGACCTCCACGAGCCGTCGGTGGCCCCGCTGCTCACCGGGCTGCAGCACCTGCTCGACTCCTTCGCGGAGATCGGCCTGGGCTACCTCTCGCTCGACCGTCCGGCGGGGACCCTGTCCGGGGGAGAGGCGCAGCGGACGAAGATGATCCGCCACCTCGGCTCCTCGCTCACCGACGTCACCTACGTCTTCGACGAACCCACGATCGGCCTGCACCCCCACGACATCGACCGGATGAACGCGCTGCTGCTGAAGCTGCGCGACAAGGGCAACACCGTCCTGGTCGTGGAGCACAAGCCGGAGAGCATCGCGATCGCCGACCACGTCGTCGACCTCGGCCCCGGCGCGGGCACCGCCGGCGGCGAGGTCGTGTTCGAGGGCACCGTCGAGGCGCTGCGGGGGAGCGGAACGCTCACCGGGCGGCACCTGGACGACCGGGCGCGGCTCAAGCCCTCGGTGCGGACGCCGTCGGGGGCGCTGGAGGTCCGCGGCGCCGACGCCCACAACCTGCGGCACGTCGACGTCGACATCCCCCTCGGTGTGCTCGTCGTGGTGACCGGCGTGGCCGGGTCCGGCAAGAGCACGCTCATCGACGGGTCGGTGTCGAACCGGGACGGCGTGGTGTCCATCGACCAGGGCGCCATCCGCGGCTCGCGCCGGAGCAACCCCGCGACCTACACCGGACTGCTCGACCCGATCCGCAAGGCCTTCGCCAAGGCCAACGGCGTGAAGCCGGCGCTGTTCAGCGCCAACTCCGAGGGCGGGTGCCCCACGTGCAACGGCGCCGGCGTCATCTTCACCGACCTCGGCGTCATGGCCACCGTCGAGTCGGTGTGCGAGGACTGCGAGGGCCGGCGGTTCCAGGCGGCGGTGCTGGAGTACACGTTCGGCGGCCGCAACATCGCCGAGGTGCTCGCCATGTCGGTGACCGAGGCCGAGGACTTCTTCGGTGCCGGCGAGGCGCGAACCCCGGCCGCGCACGCCGTCCTCGACCGGCTCGCCGACGTCGGCCTC
>DASTPU010000104.1:0-8959 GCA_035762105.1 Nocardioidaceae bacterium
TTGTGCGAGGCGAGCTCGTTCGGGTCGTACGTCGGGGACGACACCATCGAGAGGATGGCCCCGGTCGACGGGTCGAGGGCCACCACGCTGCCCTTGATGTCCGCCCCGCCCAGAGCCCGGAGACCGTCGTACGCCGCGGTCTGCGCCTGCGGGTCGATGGTCAGGCTGACGTCGCCGCCCTTCGGCTGGGTGTTGCCGAACATGTCCACCACGCGGTTCACGAAGAGCCGCGGGTCGCTGCCGGACAGGATCTCGTTGTGGGTGAGCTCCACGGCGCTGCGTCCGTAGATGTAGGAGTAGTAGCCGCTCAGGTGGGCGTACTTCAGCGGCTGGGGGTACTGCCGCTGGAACTCGAACTGGTCGTCGATCGGGACGCTCTCGGCGACCGAGCTGCCCCGGACGAGGATCGCGCCGCGCTCGCGGGAGAACTCCGCGTCGCGGACCCGCTTGTTGTCGTTGCGGGAGTTCAGCTCGTCGGCGCGGATGTACTGCAGGTAGGTCGAGTTCATCAGCAGGGCGAGGAACAGCCCCATGCAGACGATCGCCATGGTCCGGATCGGCTTGTTCATGCGGGCCCCCGCGGAAGCGTGAGCGGAGCGAACGGATTCTCGGGGTGACTCATCGCACCATCACCACCTGGGTCGCGTCGTCGCCGGTCGGGCCGGAGAGGTCGGGGAGCGGGCGACGGGCCTGGTCGGAGATCCGCAGCAGCAGCGCGATGATCGCCCAGTTGGCCACGAGCGAGGAGCCGCCGTACGACAGGAACGGGGTCGTGAGGCCGGTCAGCGGGATCAGCTTGGTCACGCCGCCGATGACCACGAACACCTGGAGTGCGAACACGACCGCCAGACCGGTGGCGACGAGCTTGCCGAAGCCGTCCCGGCACACGAGGGCGGTGCGGAGGCCGCGCTCGACGATCAGGCCGTAGAGCAGGATCACCGCCATGACCCCGGTGAGACCGAGCTCCTCACCGATGGCGGCGACGATGAAGTCCGAGTAGGAGAACGGGATCAGCGTCGGGTCGCCCTGGCCGAGCCCGCGACCGACGAGGCCGCCCCAGGCCTGGCCGTACATGCCCTGCACGATCTGGTAGCTGTCGTACTCGCTGCCGAACGGGTCGAGCCACGCGCCGACGCGGGCCTGCACGTGCGAGAAGAGCAGGTAGCCGACGTAAGCGCCGCCGGCGAACAGCGCGCCGCCCACGACGAGCCACCCGGGCCGCTCCGTGGCGACGTAGAGCATGACCAGGAAGAGGCCGAAGAAGAGCAGCGACGAGCCGAGGTCGCGCTGGAAGACGAGGATGCCCAGGCTGATCAGCCACATCACGAGGATCGGGCCGAGGTCGCGGCCGCGGGGCAGGTCGACGCCGAGCACGCGGCGCCCCGCGAGGGCGAGCGCGTCGCGGTGCAGCACGAGGTAGCCGGCGAAGAAGACGACCAGCAGGACCTTGGCGACCTCGCCGGGCTGGAAGCTCATCGGGCCGACGTTGATCCAGATCCGGGCTCCGTTGATCTGCTGTCCGATGCCCGGGACCAGCGGCAGGACCAGCAGCACGATCGCCGCGAAGCCGGACGTGTACGTGAACGCCTGCAGCCGGCGGTGGTCCTTGAGCAGGACGAGCACCAGGACGAACAGCACCACGCCGATCGTCATCCAGATCAGCTGGTCGCCGGCGAACGTGTTGGCGTCCTCGTTCTTCTCGAGCTCGGCGAGGTCGATCCGGTGGATCATCGCGAGGCCGAGTCCGTTGAGCGCGGCGACCACCGGGAGCAGGACCGGGTCGGCGTACGGCGCGGTCATGCGGACCACGACGTGCGCCGCGATCGTGAGCACGGCGAGCCATCCGCCGTACCCGATGATGTTCGCGGGCACCGTCCCCTCCACGCCGAGGCCGACCGCGGCGTAGGCGCCGATGCCGACCGCGAGCGCCAGGACGATCAGGAACAGCTCGGCGCCCCGCCGGCGCCGGTGGGTGAAGCCGGTCAGGGGGTTGGTCGGCATCAGGGGCTCACCTCGACACAGTCCGGTGGCGCGAGCGTGGGCGACGGGCTGTCGGTGGGCGACTCCGTCGCGTCGGGGGCCGGCGACTCGGAGGCGCGGGGCTCGGTGGTGGCGTCACCGCGGGCGCTCTCGGTCGGCGTCGGCTCCACCGTCGGGCTCGGCTCGGGGGTCGGGCAGGGACGGGCGAGCTCGCCGATGTTCTCGACGATCTTCCGCGCGTCGGCGAGGCTCTCGGCGCTGATCCCGTCGCGTACCTGCGCCGCGCGGTACTCCGGAAGCGCGGCGAGCGTGATGTCGGAGGCCTCGTGCAGGTGCGAGAGCTCCACCCCGGGCAGCGCCGCGTCGACGCCGCGGTAGATCGCCACGCGCGACCCGTCCGCGGCGACGTAGTACTGACTCTGCGTCCAGGAGTACGCGGCGGTGCCCGCCAGCACGAGGACGACGACGAGCCCGAGCAGGACGGCGATCCGGCGCAGCCACGCGAAGCGGCGGGGCGGGCGCGGGGCGTAGCGCAGCTCCTCGGGGTCGACGTCGCGCGCCTCCCCCGGGACCGGCTCGAGCTCGCCGGTGTCCCCGCTGCGGTGTCCGCGGAAGAAGCTCTTCGAGGCGGCCCCTGCCCTGCGGGGCTGATCCGCAGCGGCACCGACCAGCATCGGCCCGGTGGCGGTGGAGGCCATGGTGTCGGCGTCCATCGGCGTGTCCACGTCGACCACGTCGGCGACCACGCAGGTGATGTTGTCGCTGCTGCCCGCGTCGAGGGAGGCACGCACCAGCTCGACCACGGCGTAGTCGACGGTGCCGGTGCCGAGGATGTCCGCGAGGCGCGCGTTGTCGAGGACTCCCGAACAGCCGTCGCTGCACAGGAGCAGCCGGTCGCCGGGGACGAGCTCGATCGTGAACAGGTCGGGGTCCGTCTCGTGCACGCCGTCGACGGCGCGAAGGATCAGGTTCCGGTGGGGGTGCGTCCGTGCCTCGTCCTCGGTGATCCGTCCCTCGTCGATCAGGCTCTGGACGAACGTGTGGTCCTTGGTCAGCTGCGACAGCTCGCCGTCGCGGAGGAGATAGCCACGGCTGTCGCCGATGTGGCCCATGGCGACCCGGTGCCCGTCGAAGAGCGCCGCGGTGACCGTCGTGCTCGTGCCCTCGAGCTCCGGGTCCTCGTCGACGAGCTCGGCGATCCGGTCGTGCGCCCGGTGGATGGCTCCCGCGAGCGCCTGGAGCAGGTCGCCCTCCGGTGGCGCGTCGAGGCGGCGGAGGATCTGTACGGCGGTGGAGGAGGCGACGTCGCCGCGCGCAGCGCCGCCCACCCCGTCGGCGACGACGAGGAGGTTCTCGCTGGCGAAGCCGGAGTCCTGGTTGTCCTTGCGCACCCGGCCCACGTCGGAGAGGGCGGCGTAGCGCAGGCGCAGGGGCGGCTCTGTCGTCGAGGTCACCAGCCGGCTACTTCCTCAGCTCGAGCGTGGTCTTGCCGATGCGGATCTGCGAGCCGAGCTGGATCGTGGTCGGCTGGCTGATGCGCTGGGAGCCGATGTAGGTGCCGTTGGTGGAGCCGAGGTCCTCCACGAACCACTGGTCGTCGGACGCCGCGATGCGTGCGTGCCGGGTGGAGACGTAGTCGTCGTCGAGACGGATGGCGGCGTCGCTGCCGCGGCCGATGAGCAGCGGTGCCTCGTCGAGGGAGGCGGTCTCGCCGGCGTTGGCGCCGTCCACGATCGCGACGTGGGTCGGTGCGCCGCGGGGACGCTTGGCCGGCCTGGGACGGCTCTTCGCCGCCCGCTTCTGCTCGCGCCGCTCTGCACGCGGGGCCTGGTCGATGCGCGCGCCGAACATGTCGGAGCGGATCACCGAGATCGCCGACAGGACGAAGATCCACAAGATCGCGAGGTAGGCGAACCTGATCAGCATCAGGGTCAGCTCAGACATCCGGGCGGTCCTCCCGTGCGGGTGGCTCCTGGGTGCCGACGAGGCGCACCGTCATGCTCGTGTTGCCGATCTTGACGACCGACCCGTCGTTGAGCGTCGCCTGCTGCACGCGCTGGCCGTTGACGAGCATCCCGTTGGTCGAACCGAGGTCGACGATGCTCACGACCGGTACGTTCGCCCCGGGCAGCACCCGGATCTCGGCGTGCCGACGGGAGACCCCGGGGTCGTTGATGCGCAGGTCGGCGTCCGTGCCCCGTCCGATCAGCAGCCCGGGCGGCTCGAGCGGGTGGCGCATCCCGTTGACCTCGAGCACGACGTTGGCCCGTCGTACCGCGGTGTCGGTGACGCTCTCCCCGCTGGCCGGGGTCACCCGGGCGATCGCGGCACTGCGGACGCGGAACCGTCCCGTGCCGAGCTCCTCGACCTTGTCGAAGCTGATCGAGACCGGACCGGTGAACACGTAGGACTGCTCTTCCGCGTGGTCGCGGAGCATCTCGGTGAGCTCCTGGGCGAGCGTCGAGCCGTACGGCGCGAGCCGGTCGTGGTCGGCCGGCGAGAGCTCGACGTGGAAGTTGTTGGGCACCAGGCGCCGATCGCGGGAGAGGATCTGGGCGGAGTTGTCGACCTCGCGCTGGAGCGCGGCGGCGACCTCCACGGGCTGCACCGCGCTGCGGAAGGCGCGGGCGAACGTGCCGGAGACGAACTGCTCGAGCCTGTTCTCGAAACGCTGTAGAACTCCCATGCCGCCTCCTCTCCTGCTCGGGGCCCGCGGGCTGCTTCCAGTCTTGCGCACGGTGAAACTCGGGGCGCACCTGCCATCGACGTGCCCACCGTGTCGTTATGCCCAACCGGTGGCGGGGTGAACCCGCAATTGTGCAGGATGCCTGGTTCTGTGACGCACGCGACCTCGGCTCGGTGCCGCGCGTCGGCATCGTAGCGGCCGCATCGCGGTGTGCCTCGGCCCGGTTTGGGGCGCATCCATCTGGTGGGATACCCTGAGCGGGCTTCAAGCGCGAGTGGCGGAATAGGCAGACGCGCACGGTTCAGGTCCGTGTGCCCGAAAGGGCGTGGGGGTTCAACTCCCCCCTCGCGCACGCGAAGCTGGGGACGTCCCAGCAGTGAAACGGCCGGTTGACCAGAACGTTCTGGTGAGCCGGCCGTTCGTCGTTCGTCCGGGACCAAAGACCCGGCCGGCCGAGACGGTCGGCGCATTTTCACCGGGAACATTCCGTTGAAAATCGGGAGAGACGGGGCCGCACCGGCCTCCGGGACGTCTCTCGAGGAGAACCACGCATGATCACGGCTGCCGTGTCCGACCCCGAGCTCGGGTTTCCCGCCTGGCTCCGGATCACCCACTTCCTGAACTTCTTGTTCCTGGGTCTGCTGATCCGGAGCGGCTGGGAGATCATCGCCACCCACCCCCGGATGTACTGGCGCAACGACTGCGGTCCCGGAACCGAGTGGATCCGCTTCACCAAGCGGAAGGTGCCTGCGGAGGAGGGCGCCTACATGGCCCGCGACGACGAGTGCTCCCTCTCCCCGCTCATCGCGCTGCCCGGGCGGAAGAACATCGGCGCCGGGCGTCACTGGCACGCGCTGGTCACCATGCTGTGGGTGCTCAACGGCCTGGTCTACGTGGTGCTGCTGTTCGCCACCGGCCAGTGGAGGCGGCTGGTGCCGACGTCGTGGGACATCCTCCCCGAGGCCTGGGAGTCGCTGAAGGTCTATGCGGGGCTCGGGATCCCGTCGATCGAGCACTTCCAGCCCTACGACTCCCTGCAGCAGCTCATGTACTTCGTGGTGGTGTTCGTGGCCGCACCGCTGATGATCGTGACCGGCCCGGTCATGTCACCCGCCGTGGTGGGGCGCTTCCCGTGGTACGCGAAGCTCTTCGGCGGCCGCCAGGCCGCACGCTCCCTCCACTTCCTCGGGATGGCGTTCTTCACGCTGTTCATCGTCATCCACGTGGCGCTGGTGTTCATCGTCCACCCGAAGTACAACCTGACCCACATGATGCTCGGCGAGGCCGACCCCGCTCGCTTCGCGCAGGCCTTCACGATGGCGGTCCTGGGCATCGTCGGCGTGGTGGCGATCTGGCTCTTCCTCAGCTACTGGAGCCTTGCGGACCCCCGTCGTACCCAGGTCCTGCTCAACCGGCTGACCGAGCCGGCCCGGCGGCTCACCGTGAACCGGTTCTCCTCGCGGCAGCGCAGGAGCCAGGTCTGGACGGAGGCTGACATCTCGCCCTACCACTGGAGCAACGGGCGCCACCCGACGCAGGAGGAGTCCCCGGCCTGGGAGGAGATGCGCCTGGACGGGTGGAAGGACTACCGCCTGGAGGTCGGCGGCCTCGTGGACCGGCCGGTCAGCCTGAGCCTCGAGGAGCTGCGCGCCATGCCGCGCCAGGAGCAGATCACGATGCACACCTGCATGCAGGGCTGGACCGGGATCGCGAAGTGGGGTGGCGTCCGGCTCTCCGACGTGCTGGCCCAGGTGGAGAAGAAGCCGGAGGCGAGGTACCTCAAGCTCACCTCGTTCGGGCTCGCGCAGAAGATGCACGGCGGCAAGCCCCTCGAGCCCTACTACACCTGCCTGCCGGAGGACCTGGTCCACGAGGACGAGACGATCCTGGCGTTCGACATGAACGACAAGCCGTTGCCGCTCACGTTCGGGGCCCCGCTGCGGCTCCGAGTGGAGTCGATCCACGGCTACAAGATGGTCAAGTACATCCGTTCGATCGAGTGGATCGAGGACTATGCCACGGAGGGAGACGGGCAGGGCGGCACCCGCGAGGACTCCGGCTACCAGTCCATCAACGCCAGGATCTGACCCTCAGACAGGCTGCGCGCCGCGCTGGACGGTGAGGTCGACCTCCCCGGCCAGGCGGTAGGGGTTGGCGGTGACCAGGGCGCCGACCACGCGCCTCATCCGGGACACCTCCGCCCGGACCGTGACGACGTGGTCGGCGTCCCCGAACAGGGCGCGGCTGAGGTCGGCAGCACTCATCCCACGGGGACCCGCCTCGGCGAGCAGCACGAGGATCTCGCTGTGCCGGCGCGTCAGCGACGTGCGCCAGGAGCCGTCCCCGCTGAGCATGTCCAGGACGGGCTCGGAGGTGAGGTCGAGCCGGGCGGTGATCCGGTGCTCCTGAGCCCGGGGGCGCACGAGCCACCCCTTGGGCAGCCGCTCGGCGACGCACAGCCCCATCCCCGGGACGGCCACCGGCACGTCCATGCGCGGGGCGGCGATGCGCCGGCGCGCGGCGATACCGGAGTGGTGCGCCACCCAGCCGTGGTCGTCGACGACGAGGACCGGCCCGCGCACGGTGGCGAGCACGTGCTGGGCGGACCGGCGCAGCCGCTCGAGGCGCTCCTCGTGACGGCGCCACAGCTGCGCCTCGCTGAGCCGCACCGCGCTCTCCACGAGTGCGCCGATCGCCGGGTGAAGGGTCAGGGCCGGTCCGCTGACGTCGACCACACCGAGCAGCTCACCCGTGCGCGGGTCGTGGATCGGGGCCGCCGTGCAGTACCACGGGTGCTGGGTCAGCTCGAAGTGCTCGGCGGAGAACAGCTGGACCGGGGCTGCCTCGGCCAGCGCCGTGCCGATCGCGTTCGTGCCGACCCGTTGCTCCGTCCAGACCGCCCCTTCGGTGAAGCCGAGGGCGTCGGCGCGCAGCCGCACCTGCGCAGAGCCTTCGCGCCAGAGGATGACCCCGTCGGCGTCGGTCACGACCATCAGGAAGTGCGAGGCGTCGGCCACCCCGGTGAGGACCTGACGGAGGTCGCCGATGACCAGGCCGAGGGGCGAGTCGTTGCGTCGCCGTTCGAGCTCCGACCGGGGCAGCACGGTGCGGGCGTTGTGACCGCTCGGGTCGAGCCCGAGGCTGAGCATGCGCGCCCAGGAGCGCTGCACCACCGCGCGCGGCGGCTTGACGGCCCGTCCCCCGCCGATCACGGCGTCGTGGACGCGGACCAGCTCACGGGCATGACGGGACAGGTCGCTCCCCGGGGTGATCGCGCTGAAGCTCTCCATCCGCCCTCCTCGGCCGACCCGGCGAGCATAGGCGCGGAATGTGACCTGCGCCACGGCCCGGTCGAGTGGTCTGCAACGTCGTGCAACCCTTCCCAGAGGGCTCCCGAGGCGGTGTGCTGCCGGTCACACGCTCGAAAAGGAGGATCCCCATGACCCAGACTCTCGAGCCGCCTCAGCTCACCGCCGACGAGCGGGCAGGCGGTTGGTTCGCGGCGTTCGAGGACGCGCTACGCGCTCGCGACGTGACCAGAGCAGCCGGGATGTTCGCCACTCGGAGCTTCTGGCGCGACCTCGTGTCCTTCTCGTGGAACATCACCACGGTGGAGAACCAGGACGGAGTCGCCGACCTTCTCGGCGACACGCTCGAGGGGACCGACCCGGGGTCCTTCACGCTCGACGGTCCCGCCGAGGAGGCGGACGGGGTCACCACCGCGTGGTTCACCTTCGAGACGGCGACGGGCCGCGGACGTGGCCTCCTCCGTCTCGTGGACGAGGAGGGCCAGGCGCGAGCCTGGACGTTCCTCACGACGCTCTACGAGCTCAAGGGACACGAGGAGCCGATGGGCACGCGGCGTCCCCTGGGCGCCGAGCACGGAGCCAGCAAGGACCGGCAGACGTGGCTGGAGCGCCGCGAGCAGGAGGAGGCCGAGCTCGGGGTGTCGACCCAGCCGTTCGTCCTGGTGGTCGGCGGTGGCCAGGGCGGCATCGCGCTCGGCTCCCGCCTCCGTCAGCTGGGCGTGCCGAGCCTCGTCATCGACAAGCACCCGCGGCCGGGTGACCAGTGGCGCGGGCGGTACAAGTCCCTGTGCCTGCACGACCCGGTCTGGTACGACCACCTGCCGTACCTGAAGTTCCCGGACAGCTGGCCCGTCTTCGCGCCGAAGGACAAGATCGGCGACTGGCTGGAGTTCTACACCAAGGTCATGGAGGTGCCGTACTGGTCGAGCACGGTGGCCACGTCGGCGACGTACTCCTCGGAGACCGGCGAGTGGACCGTCGAGCT
>DASTPU010000105.1:0-12206 GCA_035762105.1 Nocardioidaceae bacterium
GTGACGTCGAACTCGACCTTCTGGTTCTCGTCGAGGGACTTGTAGCCCTGCGACTGGATCGCCGAGTAGTGCACGAAGACGTCGTCGCCGCCGTCCTCCTGCGCAATGAAGCCGAAACCCTTCTCGGCGTTGAACCACTTAACGGTGCCCTGAGCCATGCTCAATACTCCTCTAACGGGGCGAGAGACCGCCACTTCGACGGCCCCACATCAGATGCGGTGAAACGCCGTGCCCCCTCGAAAAGCATTGAGCTAAATCTGAGAAGAAACGCCGTCGGATCACAAACTCCGCGGGCTTCTACCTGCTGGAACTTGCACCTGCTGCACCTAAGACACTACCAACTATCCGCTCCAAAACCGATACCCGCAGGCCAAGACGTGTCGACCGTCTCCCCAACGGGTCGTGGCGGAGGGGTGAACCGGGCGGCCAGGATGGGGACCAAGGACCCGAATCCCCCGCATTGGTCCCGCTCGGCTGGGTGGTCCGGACCGGTCGGACCTAGGCTCAGCGGCATGGGTAGCAGCGTCTATATCGCCTCGGTCGAGGGCTTCACCGGCAAGTCGACGGTGGCCCTCGGGGTCCTCGAACAGCTCTCGCGGCGCGTGGAGCGGGTCGGGGTGTTCCGGCCGATCGTGCGTGCCGACACCGACCGGTACGGCGGCCGCGACTACGTCCTGGACCTCCTCACCGCGCACGACTCCGTGCAGCTGTCGTACGACGAGTGCGCCGGCGTCACCTACGACGAGGTCCACGAGGACCCCGCAGCGGCGCTGGACCGGATCGTCGAGCGCTACCACGAGGTGGCCGACCGCTGCGACGCCGTCGTCATCGTCGGCAGCGACTACACCGACGTCGGCACGCCGACGGAGTTCTCGTACAACGCCCGCATCGCCGCCAACCTCGGCTCGCCGGTCCTGCTGGTCCTCAACGGCGCCGGCCGCACCGCCGAGGACCTCCACACCGTCACCGAGATGGCGGTCACCGAGCTGCACGCCAACCACGGCACGCTGTTCGCGGTCATCGCCAACCGCGTCAGCGCCGACGACGTCGCGAAGGACATCGCGGCGCTGTGCACCGAGAACGTCCCGGCCTACGCGATCCCCGAGGAGCCGCTGCTGAGCGCACCCTCGGTCAGTGACCTCATCGGCGCGGTCGACGGCACGCTGGTGAGCGGCGACGACGCGCTGCTCAGCCGTGAGGTGACCGGCCTGGTGGTCGCCGCGATGACCATGCCCAACGTCCTCGACCGGCTCATCGAGGGCGCGGTCGTCGTGACCCCGGGCGACCGGCCGGAGGTCGTGCTCGGAGTCCTGATGGCCCACACCTCCCCGGACTTCCCTCAGATCTCCGGGATCGTCCTCAACGGCGGGCTCGAGCTCGCGCCGCAGGTGTCCCGGCTGATCAAGGGGCTCGGCGTCACCATGCCGATCATCACCACCGAGCACGGGACCTACGCGACCTCGGCCGCCCTGACCGCGGTCCGCGGCCGGCTCACCAAGGACGCACCGCGCAAGGTCGCCACCGCGCTCGCGCTCTTCGGCCAGCACGTCGACGGCGAGGCCCTGCTCGACAAGCTGGAGGTGGCCCGCAGCGAGGCGGTCACGCCACTGATGTTCGAGCACCAGCTGATCGACGACGCAGTCGAGGACTGCAAGCACATCGTGCTTCCCGAGGGCGAGGAGGAGCGGATCCTCCGGGCAGCCGACATCCTGCTCCGCCGCGGCGTCGCGGAGCTGACCCTCCTCGGCGACCCGATCCAGATCAGCGGCCGGGCGGCGTCCCTCGGCGTGGACGTCTCGAAGGCACGGTTGCTCAGCCCGTTCGACGAGGAGCTGCGCGAGCGGTTCGCCCGGGAGTACTTCGAGCGCCGCAAGCACAAGGGCGTCGACCTCGACGAGGCCCGCACCATCGTCACCGACGTGTCGTACTTCGGCACGATGATGGTGCTGCTCGGCCTCGCCGACGGCATGGTGTCGGGTGCGGCCCACACCACCGCCCACACGATCCGCCCGGCGCTCGAGGTGGTCCGCACCCTCCCGGACGTGTCCGTGGTGTCGTCGGTGTTCTTCATGTGCCTCGAGAACCAGGTGCTCGTGTACGGCGACTGCGCGGTCAACCCCGACCCGACCGCGGAGCAGCTCGCCGACATCGCGATCTCCTCGGCGGCGACCGCCAAGGCGTTCGGGGTCGAGCCGCGCGTGGCGATGCTGTCCTACTCGACCGGCGTCTCCGGTGCCGGCAGCGACGTGGACAAGGTCGCCCGCGCGACCGCGATCGTCCGCGAGCGCGCGCCGCACCTGCCGGTGGAGGGGCCGATCCAGTACGACGCGGCGATCGACGTCGCGGTGGCCCGCACGAAGCTCCCCGACTCGGAGGTCGCCGGACGGGCGACGGTCTTCATATTCCCGGACCTCAACACCGGCAACAACACGTACAAGGCGGTGCAGCGGTCCGCGGGCGCCGTCGCCGTCGGCCCGGTCCTGCAGGGTCTGCGCAAGCCCGTCAACGACCTGTCCCGCGGCGCGGCGGTGCGCGACATCGTCAACACCGTCGCGATCACGGCGATCCAGGCCCAGCACATGCCCGACGAGCCGGCGCCGCCCGAGGTCGTGCTCGCCGGGACCCCGACGACCGGCCCCGCCGCCCCCGAGGGAGGCGCGCCGTGAGCCGGGTGGTGCTGGTGCTCAACGCCGGCTCGTCGTCGCTGAAGTACAGCCTGGTCGACGGCGACACCGGCGAGTCGCTCGCGGGCGGCCTCGTTGAGCGGATCGGCGAGTCCACCGGGCTCCTGACCCATCACACCGCCGATGGCGTGGACCGGCTCGAGCAGCCGATCGCTTCCCACGAGGACGCGCTGTCCGCCGTACTCGCGGCCTTCGAGAAGCACGGGCCGAGCCTGGACGACCTGGACCTGGAGGCGATCGGGCACCGCGTCGTGCACGGCGGACAGCGGTTCGCCGACCCGGTGCTCGTCGACGAGGAGGTGCTCGACAAGGTCCGCGAGCTGATCCCGCTCGCGCCGCTGCACAACCCCGCGAACCTGGAGGGGATGGAGGTCGCCCGGCGCGTCTTCCCCGACCTGCCCCACGTCGCGGTCTTCGACACCGCGTTCCACCAGACGCTTCCGGAGCACGCCTACACCTATGCCGTCCCGCGGGCCTGGCGCGACGAGCACCACGTGCGCAGATACGGCTTCCACGGCACCTCGCACGCCTTCGTCTCCCGCGAGGCGGCACGGCTCCTCGGGCAGGACCCCGAGGACGTGAACGTGATCGTGCTGCACCTCGGCAACGGCGCCTCGGCCACCGCCGTCGCACGGGGCCGGTCGGTGGACACGTCGATGGGCATGACGCCGCTGGAGGGGCTCGTGATGGGCACCCGCTCCGGCGACATCGACCCGGCGCTGCACGCGCACCTGCACCGGCAGAACGGCTGGAGCCTCGAGGAGATCGACCGGGTCCTCAACCGCGAGTCGGGCCTCAAGGGCATGGCCGGGGAGAACGACTTCCGTGAGCTCCAGCGGATGGTCGACTCGGGCGACGAGGCGGCGCGCCTCGCCTTCGACGTGTACTGCTACCGGATCCGCAAGTACGTCGGTGCCTACACCGCCGTACTCGGCCGGGTGGACGCGATCGTGTTCACCGCAGGGGTCGGTCAGCACTCCCCCCAGGTCCGCGCGGCGTCCCTGTCCGGCCTCGAGGCGATCGGTGTGGAGGTCGACGAGGAGCTCAACGCATCTGCACCCGGCAACAGGGCAGGGATCGTGTCGACTCCGCAGAGCGTGGTCTCGGTGATGGTCGTCCCGACCAACGAGGAGTGGGAGATCGCACGGCAGGCGCTGGCCGTCGTCGCCTCCTGACCCTGCGGAAGATGGGCCCTCCCCCACGACGCGTGTGTCCACATCCCGAGGAATCGGTCCATCGGGGCATGCGACCGGCCATGGCGGGTAGCACCTGGTAACAAGATCGGACCCTGGGGAGGGAACTTCAATGCATGTGGACAAGGAAGAGATCGTTGATCTCCTCCGCTCACGCGGAGACCATGACAAGGCGTCGAACGTGGACTGTGCGCTCCCGCGGCGAGTGGACACCGAGGCCGACGCCGGCCTGCTGCACCAGTTCGACGTGAACGTCAGCGAGGTCAAGGCAGCGGCCGCCGTCTCCGACGAAGCGAACGCCTGACCGCCGCCGTCTGACCGGTCGGCCACACTCGGCCGACTACCGTGTCGGCGTGAGCCACACCATCCTCGTCACCGGCTACGAGCCTTTCGGCGGCCGTGACATCAACCCCACCGGGCAGCTCGTGACCAGCCTCGCGGGCAGGTCCGTCCCCGGCGTCGAGCTGCACACCGCTGTTCTTCCCGTCGTGTACGACGAGTGCGTGGACGTGCTCCTGGCCGAGGTGGCACGGAGCGAGCCGGACGCGGTGATCGCGTGCGGGCTCGCCGCAGGGCGGTCCGAGATCACGCCCGAGCGGGTCGCCATCAACGTCAAGGGCACGTCCGACCCCGCCTACGCCGACAACACCGGCACCTGCCCGCTCGACGAGCCGATCGGCGACGGTCCGGACGGGCTCTTCGCGACCCTCCCGGTCCGGGCGATCCAGCGGGCCCTCGTCGCCGCGGGTATCCCCTCGTCGGTCTCCAACACGGCTGGCTCTTTCGTCTGCAACAACACGATGTACGGCCTGCTCGACCACCTGCGCAGGCAGGGCAGCGCGACGCTCGCCGGCTTCATCCACTTTCCGGCGTCGGCGGAGATGACCGCCGCCGAGCCGTCGCTGCCGAACCTGCCGCTGGAGACGATGGAGCGCGCTCTTCTCATCGCCGTGGAGACGGTGGCGGAGTACCTCCCAGGCGGCGGCGCGCCGGAGGTGTCCTCAGGCCTCTGACCACATCGACGTACCGAGAGACGGTTGGAGACTCCCGGTATGGGTAGGTGTCTGGGACGCACGTCGCGAAAGGTGGTCCCCATGCCGAAGATCGGACTCGTGCTCGGCGCCGGCGGCGTCGTAGGCCAGGCCTACCACGCGGGCGTGCTTGCAGCACTCGAGCACAACTACGGCTGGGACCCTCGTACCGCCGACGTCATCGTCGGGACGTCCGCCGGGTCGATCACCGGCGCGCTGCTGCGTAGCGGCATCCCGGCGAGCGAGCTCGCCGCGTGGACCGTCCGCGCGCCGCTCGCGGACGAGGGCCGTCTGCTCGAGGAGATGTTCGGCAGCGAGCACCCCGACCTCGAGCCGTTCCGGCCGTTCGACCTGGTGCGCCGTGTCCCGAGCCTCCCCCGGCCGGGCATGGTGCTCAACGCCCTGCGCAGCCCCCGTCAGTTCCGGCCACTCCGCGCGGCGATGTCGCTGCTCGCCCCCGGAGAGTTCGACATCGTCGAGCAGCTGGCGGCGCTGGAGGACATGGACTCCTGGCCCGGTCAGGACCTCTGGGTCACCGCAGTACGTCGCACCGACGGCAAGTTCGTGGTCTTCGGCCGCGACCGTGAGGCACCTCTGCACCTCGCCGTGGCCTCCTCGTGCGCGGTGCCCGGCTACTTCGAGCCGGTGCGCGTCGGCAGGCACTCGTACGTCGACGGCGGCGCCCACTCGCCCACCAACGCGAACCTGCTCAAGGACCGCCACCTCGACCTGGTCGTCGTGGTCTCGCCCATGTCCGGCCCGACGACGATCCCGACCGACCTCTACGGTGCTTCCCGCTGGCACTCGGCCCGCCTCGCCGCGCGTGAGGTCCGAGAGCTTCGCCGTCGTGGCATGCCGGTCGTCGTGTTCCGGCCGGGCGCAGCCGAGCAGGAGGCCATGGGCAACGACTTCCTGTCGTCGGACCGTGTCAGCGGCATCGTGCAGGAGGCGTTCCTGGCCACCGGGCCCCGCGCGGCGAAGTCCGTGCTGCCCGAGATCCTCGGCCGGGACGCCGTCGCGAGCTGACCCGGTTCAGCGCAGGTGCTCCATCTGCTCGATCTCCCGCTGGATGTCCTCCTCGGAGATGTTCTGCCCGAAGTACACGTCCCAGGCGTTCATCACGACGCCGATCCCCCAGCCGACGATCGGGAATACGGGCCAGAAGAACCCACCAGGGCTGGTCATCCACCAGATGATCACAATGAACGCGTTGACCAGCAGGTACACCATCACGTGCGCGTAGAAGTCACGGCGCTTCTTGAGGCGCTTGAGGGCGCGCTCCCGAAGCTCGGTCTCGCGAGCAGTCACTTCAGTCATCGCTCGCACCTCCTTCTAGGCACGACGCTACGCAGCGCCAGCCGATCGGGAAGTGCCGATCGCCCCCACAATTCGGACGCGCCCGACCGCCTACTGGCCGAGCCGGCACAGCCTGGTCCCCTGAAGTGATGATGCGGCCGGCGAGCGAAAGGTGCTGCACTGGAACGGCCTACCGAGACGACGTCATCCCGGTCCTCACTCATCTGGAACGGAGATACCGGCATGCGCAAGATCCTCATCCTTGCCCTGATGGCGTTCGCCTTCGTGCTGGGCAGCCTGTCGCTGAGCGCAGCCAGCGCGCACGACGACGATGACGACGACGACGGCGGGCTCAAGCTCACCGCCGTCTCCAACCAGTTCAAGGAGTTCGACGCAGCCCCCAAGGGCATGAGCCTGGGCGACTACTTCGTGTTCAGCGACACCCTCTGGGAGGACGGCGATCGCGTCGGCAGCCTGGACGGCTTCTGCCTGATCACCTACGTCAAGAACTCGACCCATCACGAGCAGTGCACGGTGACCGTCTCCCTGTCCGGCGGTCAGATGACCAGCCAGGGCGTCATCGTGATCGACAAGGACTTCGACAACAAGTTCACGATTGCCATCACCGGCGGTACCGGTGACTACAAGGGTGCCGAGGGCGAGGCGTACGTCGAGTTCCTCAGCGAGACCAAGACCAGCATCCACGTCAACCTGGACTGACCAGCCCGCTACGCCGGCACCGCGGCCTCGAGACTCGGCCCTGAGCCAGACCCATCACCTGGCTCAGGGCCGTTGCCGTGCGCCCGGGCTCGCTGCGCACAGCAGGGCCCAAGTGGCCAGCCTCGGGGGTGGCTCTGCCCCCCATGCCGGTCTGCGATGATGAGCGCGCGGGTCTTACGGCTACCGGTTCCCCCGGCCGGTCGCCGGGTGGTGCAGTCGAAGTTCGACGGCCCGTGGGGGCCTCTAGCTCAACTGGCAGAGCAGCGGACTTTTAATCCGCGGGTTGTGGGTTCGAGTCCCACGGGGCCTACAAAGTCGCTGTGTTACTTCGGCTGATGCCGGACAGTGCTTCGGTTGATGGATGACACCTACTCCGGCTGATCCCGGACACTCCCGATCATGCGGGAGTTGAGTGTGGTGGAGCAGCGGTATCAGGCCGTGCTTGCAGTGATCGATGACGGCCAGACGGTCGTCGATGTCGCGGCGCGGGTAGGGGTACGTCGTCAGACGGTTCACGAGTGGCTGGTCAGGTACGAGGACCGTGGCCTGGACGGGCTGGTGGACGGCTCCCATCGGCCGCGGTCGTGTCCACATCAGATGGGCTCAGCGCTCGCGGTGAAGCGCCCCAGGTTCTCTGCCGCTCCTATACGGGTTGCGGCTCTCGGCTGAGGGCTGCGTAGTGGGCGTTTTCGAACTCGACTGGGGTCATCATGCCAAGGGACCCGTGAAGGCGTCGCTGGTTGTACCAGTCGACCCAGCCGGCGGCGGCGAACTCGACGTCGGCGACGGTCTCGTAGGGGCCGTCGTGGAAGACCGTGGTGCGGATGCACTCGGCCTTGTAGAGCCCGTTGAGGGTCTCCATGAGCGCGTTGTCGTAGGCGTCCCCGACCGACCCGATCGGAAGGCTTGATGCCCTCTAGGTCCACGTGCTCGGTGAACTTCACCGAGGTGTACTGCGACCCGGCGTCGGAGTGGTGGATCAGTTCCCCGTCGGCGACTGGTCGACCGTCATGGTCGCGCTGCCAGATCGCCATCCGCAGTGGCGTCATCACCAACTCGACGTCCTTGACCGTGGCGGCGTGCCAGGCGATGATCCGCTGGGCATAGACGTCGAGGATGAAGGCGACGTAGACCCAGCCTGCCCAGCTGCGGACGTAGACATCCCACGCCAGTCAAGGGTCAAGCGGCGGCTGCCTGGGAGCTTGAGGACGCCGTCAGCCAGGCGGCTGACTCTTCCCAGGGCAGCTGGTTCTGGATGCACCACCAGAGTCGGCCCAATAACTTGTTCGCCAGGTTCCGCAACGCGGCGTTGTGGGTGTCGCCGATGGTCCGGCGATGGTCGTAGTGGGCGCGGGCACCGGGACTCTTGGTCAGGGTCGAGAACGCCCACCAATGGCATGCGTCGCCGAGTCGTTTGCTGCGGACCTTGCGGGCTTTGACGTAGCTGGATCGCCCTGATGCTCGCGTGACGGGCGCCGTGCCGGCGAACACTCGAAGACTTGCCGGGGTCTTGAACCGATCCGGGTCGTCGCCGACTTCGGCGAGGATCCTTGCGGCGAGCACAGTCCCGAGCCCTGGTGCCGAGGTGAGCACTGGTGCCAGCGCGTGTTGGGAGAACTGCTCGGCGAGCGCGTCGTTGAGGCTGGCCACAGCGGGCGTGCATCTGGGTGAGGATGTCGATCAGGGCCTTCGCGGCCAGGCCCATCGCCTCCTCGACCGAGGGTGGCTGTCGTAGCGCCGGCGCCTTGAGTTCGGTGAGGATGCGCGCGACCAGGTCTTGATCATTGCGTCGGCCGCAGCGGTGCAACAGAGCGACGACACGACGGCTGGTCATGCGCTGTGCCGCCGTGGGCGTGGGCACGGCAGCCAAGATCGTGAGGGCGGCTTTGTGGTTCAGGTTCGGAAACGCCTTGAGGGCTTGGGGATAGAACTCCAGCAGCATCGACCGCAGCCGACTGGTGGTCTGGTGCAGCGCCCAGATCGCTTCTTGGTGTTGGCGAGCCAGCGCCTTGATCGTCAACGCATGATCGCTGGTTGCAGGCAACGGGCGGTGCTGGTGGCGGTCGGTGCGCAGGATCTCGGCGAGCACGGGAGGCGTCGCCGTGGTCGGACTTCTTCCCAGTCTGATAGTGGCGTTCGCGGTAGCGGGCGACAGCTCTTGGGTTGATCGGGTAGACGGTGAAGCCCGCAGCCCGCAGGGCGAGCACCAAGAGGTTCTTGTCCGTCTCCAGGGCGACCGGCGTGCATGCCGCGGAACCCCGTGATCGGCGATCGGGGCAAGCAAGTCGGCGTAACCATCGACGCCAGCATCGATCCTGCGGCCTTCCAGGACCATGCCGAGGTCGTCCATCGCGACGACGTCGTGGTGGTCCTCGGTCCAGTCAACTCCACATGTGATTCCCACTCGCCCTCCAGTTCTCGGCGATCCTGATGAGCTGCGAGAGAGCGCGGCGACCTAATGGAAGCGCTCGAAGCGCGACATCTCACAAGCCGTTCACTCACCTCGACGACCGGGCAGGGCCACCGTCTACGTACGAGACCTCGGGGATCCTGTGAAGCTGATGCAGTGAACACCTGTCGGCAGCCCTGCATTCACCCTGGACCGGGTCAGTGAAGTCTCAGTGGACCCTGGCCGGTCGCCACGGACCCAGGTGGCGTCCGCTGTCCCATTAGGTGAAGTCCGCGACCCAACGCGTGTTGGGTGCCGGTGCGGTGAAGTCGCGGTCCAGCAGGTCGCCGGCGCGATGCCCGTCCTTGCTCGGGATCGTGGTCCGCAACTGCTTTCCGCGGCGGACCCCGTTCATGCCCAGATCCCGCATCAGGCGGTCCACGGTGCAGAACGCGACCTCGTGGCCCTGCCGGCGTAGCCAGTGGGTCATCTTGCGGCGGCCATAGAGCCCTTCGGGGGTGCCGCGGACCGTGAGCAGGCATCGGTGACCGCTGCGTCACTCAGGGTGCGGGTCGCGATCGGGCGGTTGGCCTGCTTCCAGGATCGGTAGGTGCGCGCGGCGACCCGGCAGCCGTGCTCGGTGAGCACCCTGCAGGTCGACTCGACCGCGTGACCTGCCGCTCTCATGTCGTCGATGAACGCCATGATCAGCGGTTGCGGGGGTCGAGCTCCCCGGCGAAGAAAACCGTCGCGGCCTTGAGGATCTCGTTGTCCTCGCGCAACTTCTTCACCTCGGCCTTGAGCCGCTTGATCTCGGCCTGCTCATCGCTGGTCACTCCCGGCCGGGTGCCGGTGTTGATGTCGGCCTGGACCAGCCATCGGCGAGCGGTCTCACGACCCACACCGACCTTCTTCGCCACGGCCTCGGCCAGAGCGGTATCCGACGGGTAGTCCTGCCGATGATCGGCGAACATCCTCAGCGCGCGTTCCTTGACCGCGGCATCGATCTTCTTGGCATGTGCTCATCCTCCTGGACTCAAACAGGAGCGGCATCAGACCCGTGACAGTTCAACGACGTTGCCGCGCTTGGGGTCGGTGTCGACGATGCGGTGGGCCTGTGTGCGAATCCGATGACCTGACCTGCCGGTAGGGGCCTTGGAAGGCCCCTACGCGACATCCCGGTGGTAGTTGGTGTCCCACCGCCAGGAGGCCCACACCGCGGCACCGAGGCAGATGGCTCCGAACAGGACGGGGACTGCTCTTGGGTTCACGCTTGCTGCTGGGCGCGAACGGCTTCACGGTCCGGGCTGGTCGCCATGGTCGCCGACCGTGCGGTGCGGGGCCAGGTCCAGGCGTACCTCATGATGAGGGCGAGAACGATCAATTCCAGCACGACGCCAAGGCCATAGAAGTACAGCCAGAACCCGCCAGCCACGTTGAATACCGTGACGGGGACGTAGAGCGCGGCCACGATGAGGTTCGCGATGCGGCTCACCCGGGCGGGCAGCGTCATCGACAGCACGACCATGAAGATCGGGATGGCCATGAGGGTCAGCGCCGTGGTCGAAAAGGTCTGGGAGAGGTCGAACTCGAAGACCCGGCCGTCGAGGATGTCTTCGACGATGCCGGGCGTGAAGAAGCCGAGAATGTCCACGTAGGCGTACAGGAACATGAAGCTTGTCCACGCTGCGGCGAGCTTGGCTCTCACCGGGATCCGCTGGTCTTCCAGTGTGGTGGTGGGCTGACGTGTGCTCATTGTGGGCTCCGTTGTTGTGGTGAGGATCGGTAGGTCCACGCTCGCTGAGCCCGGCGGCTGGCGCACCGGCCCGGAGGCCGGAGTTCACCTGGCCGATGGCAGGGTCTCTCTCTCGTACTTTCGGCCGGTACGCCGCGGCACGCCGACCCCTAGGCTGGAGCCGTGGTCACCTTCCGGCGCTCCATCTGGCATGAGCCGCGGCCTGCTGACGCCCCACCCATCGGTCGGCTCGACTGGCTACTGGTGGGCGTGTTCGCGGTTGCCGCCGTGGTCGAGGGCGTCGTTCGACCGGGCTTGGCCTGGCGACCCCTGGTGACGGTGCTCGCCCTGGCGCTGGTGCCTGCCCTGCTCTGGCGGCGGGGTCGCCCCCTGATGGCCGCCCTGGTCGGGTGGGGCGTCGCCGGGCTACTCTCGGTCCTCCAGCTGACTGCGCACGCCGGGAACCTCGGCCTCTACTCCATGATGGCCGTCCTGATCCTGCTCTACTCCCTGGTGCGGTGGGGCTCGGGACGGGAGATGGTCTTGGGGACGGCGTTCGTGACAGTCGTCGTCGCGCTTGGGATGTACGCCTCCTCCGCGGGCTGGGCCGACGTTTTCGGCGGGAGCGTCCTCTTGCTGCTGTTCGTCGCCATCGCGGCGGTGTTCCGCTACCGCGCGGACCTCTGGCATCGCCAACAGCGCGAGATCCGCAATCAGGAGCGGGTGGCGCTGGCGCGCGAGCTGCACGACACCGTGGCCCACCACGTCTCGGCCATCGCGGTGCAGGCGCAGGCCGGTGGCGTGGTCGCCGGCATCCAGCCTGAGAAGGCTGCCGAGGTCCTGGCCGCGATCGAGTCTGAAGCGTCGCGAACCCTGGCGGAGATGAGATCCATGGTGCGGGTGCTGCGTGAGGAGGGAGCCGTCGCCTACTCACCGCAGCTGGGTGTCGCGGACCTGCCTGCTCTGGCGCGCGCCGACGCGACGCCCACCGTCGAGGTCTCGCTGAACGGTTCGTTGACCCGGCTGGCACGACCCGTGGACGCCGCGCTCTACCGGCTCGCGCAGGAGTCGCTGACCAACGCCGTACGGCACGCCCGGAGCGCGACCCGCGTCGGGATCGACGTACGCCGGGAGGGCGACGCCGTCAGGCTGCGTGTC
>DASTPU010000106.1:0-9560 GCA_035762105.1 Nocardioidaceae bacterium
TGGAGGTCGTGGCCGTTCGCCTGCGCCTTCTCCAGCCCCTCCAGGTAGGCCTCCATGACCGCCTTGTAGCGGTCGATGCCGAAGATCAGCGTGACGTTGACGTTGATGCCCTCGCCGAGCAGCGTCGATATCGCCGGAGCGCCCTCGGTGGTCGCGGGCACCTTCACGAGCAGGTTGGGCCGCTCGACGGTCATCCAGAGCGCGCGGGCCGCGGCGATCGTGCCGTCGGTGTCGGCCGCCAGGGCCGGCGGGACCTCGATCGAGACGCGGCCGTCGACGCCACCGGTCTGCTCCCAGGTGTCCATCATCACGTCGCAGGCCTGGCGTACGTCGTCGGTGGTCAGCTCGAAGACGGCGTCGTCGACGCTCGTGCCGAGTCCGGCGAGCCGGCGCACCTGCTCGTCGTACCGCTCACCGTTGGCGAGGGCCGCTGCGAAGATCGTCGGGTTCGTGGTGACACCCGTGACCGAGCGGTTCTTGACGAGCTCGGCGAGGTTGCCGGTCTCGATCCGCTCTCGGGAGAGGTCGTCGAGCCAGATGGAGACCCCTGCCTCCGCAAGTGCCTTGAGTCGTTCGGACATCGGTTCCTCCCGGTTGCGCTCTTCGGTGTCTGCTCTTTGCCCCCGAGGGCGGGTTACCCGTTGGCTGCGCGGATACTCTCCTCTGCGGCCAGCACCACAGCCTCGGCGGTGATGCCGAACTGGCGGAAGATCGTCGCGTAGTCCGCGGACGCCCCGAAGTGCTCGAGCGAGACGATCCGGCCGTGGTCGCCCACGATCTCGCGCCAGCCCTGCGCGACGCCGGCCTCGACGCTGACGCGGGCCTTCACGATCGGCGGGATCACGCTGTCGCGGTACGCCTGGTCCTGGGCGTCGAACCACTCCCGGCACGGCATCGACACGACCCGCGCGGACACGCCCTTCTCGGCGAGGGCGGTGCGGGCCTCGACGGCTAGTTGCACCTCCGAACCGGTGGCGACGACCACCACGTCCGGCGTGCCGCCCTCGGCGTCGAGGAGAACGTAGCCGCCCTTGCTCACGTCGTCGGTCGTGGCGAAACCGTCGGTGCCGCGTGGGAAGGTGGGCACGTTCTGCCGGGTCAGGGCAAGACCCGCCGGGCGGTCGTCGTGCTCGAGGATCGTCTTCCAGGCGGCCACGGTCTCGTTGGCGTCGGCCGGCCGGACGACGTCGAGGCCGGGGATCGCGCGCAGCGCGGCGAGGTGCTCGACCGGCTGGTGCGTGGGGCCGTCCTCGCCCAGACCGATCGAGTCGTGGGTCCAGACGTAGGTGACGGGCAGCTGCATGAGCGCCGCGAGCCGGACCGCGGGACGCATGTAGTCGGAGAACACCAGGAAGGTTCCGCCGTAGACGCGGGTGCCGCCGTGGAGCGCGATGCCGTTCATGATCGAGCCCATCGCGTGCTCGCGGATGCCGAAGTGGAGCACGCGGCCGAACTTGTGCCCGGCGAAGTCCTGGGTGGACAGCTCTTCGGGGATGAACGACGGCTCGCCCTTCGGTGTGGTGTTGTTGGACTCGGCGAGATCGGCGGAGCCTCCCCACAGCTCGGGGAGCACCGGGGCGATCGCGCTGAGGACGCCTCCGGAGGCCTTGCGGGTGGCGACGCCCTTCGGGTCCGCCTCGAAGCTCGGGAGGCTGTCTGCCCAGCCGTCGGGGAGGGTGCGGGTCTGCATCCGGTCGAGCAGCGCCTTGCGCTCGGGGTTGGCCTGCGCCCAGGCCTCGAAGGTCTCCTGCCAGGCGGCCTCGGCGGCGCGCCCGCGCTCCACCAGGCTGCGGGTGTGGGCGAGGACCTCGTCGGAGACCTCGAAGGTCTGCTGGGGGTCGAAGTCGAGGATCTTCTTGGTGGCCGCGACCTCGTCCTCGCCGAGCGCCGACCCGTGGGAGGCGCCGGTGCCCTGGGCGTTCGGCGCGGGCCAGGCGATGACCGTCTTGAGCACGAGGATGCTCGGCCGTTCGAGCTCCTGCTCGGCGGCGTCGAGGGCTGCCCACAGCGCGTCGACGTCCTCGACGTACTCCTTGCCGCCGCTCGTCCAGTCCACGGTCTGCACGTGCCAGCCGTAGGCCTCGTAGCGCTTGGCCACGTCCTCGCTGAAAGCGATGTCGGTGTCGCCCTCGATCGAGATGTCGTTGTCGTCGTAGATCAGCGTCAGGTTGCCGAGCTGCTGGTGGCCGGCGAGCGAGGAGGCCTCGCCGCTCACGCCCTCCTCGAGGTCGCCGTCGCTGCAGATCGCGTAGATGTGGTGGTCGAACGGGCTCTCGCCCTCGGCGGCGTCGGGGTCGAGCAGCCCGCGCTCGCGCCGCGCCGCCATCGCCATGCCGACCGCGTTGGCAACGCCTTGGCCGAGGGGGCCGGTGGTGGTCTCGACACCGGCGGTGTGCCCCTGCTCGGGGTGGCCCGGAGTCTTGCTGCCCCAGGTGCGCAGTGACTTCAGGTCATCGAGCTCGAGTCCGAAGCCGCCGAGGAAGAGCTGGGTGTACAGCGTGATGCTGCTGTGCCCGGCGGAGAGGACGAACCGGTCGCGGGCGCTCCAGTGCGGGTTGGCCGGGTTGTGGCGCATCCGCTTCTGGAAGAGCGTGTAGGCGACGGGGGCGAGGGCCATCGCGGTGCCGGGGTGGCCGTTGCCGACCTTCTGCACGGCGTCCATGGCAAGGACCCGTGCCGTGTCCACCGCCCGCCGGTCGATGTCGGTCCACTCCAGGGGGCTGCGGGCGTTGCTCACGTGCGCGGGTTTCCTCTCAGATGCATCGGGCGGACGGCACCGGTCGGGTGCGGCGCCCGTCGGGCGACATGCACGAGCCTACTCAGGGCGGGTGAGGAGATGCACACCGTCCCGCGCCCCGCCCGGTGGGGCCGATCGGGTCCGCGCCCACTAGACTCGCCGGTAGCCTGAGGGGGCTTCCCTGCAATCGTTGAACTCGAGGTTTTCGTGACGGCCGTCGATCCCCGCGTTTCCGAGCGTGCGTCGGAGACCGGTCCGACAAGGGTCCGGGACGTCGTCGCCGCGTACGTCGGACTGATGAAGCCCCGGGTCATCGAGCTGCTCCTGCTGACCACGGTGCCGGTGATGTTCTTCGCCGCGCGGGGAGTCCCGGAGCTCGGCCTGGTCGCGGCCACGGTCGTCGGCGGCACCCTCTCTGCGGGGAGTGCGAGCGCGTTCAACAACGTCTACGACCGCGACATCGACGAGCAGATGCGACGCACCCGGCGCCGGGCGCTGCCGCGTCACATGGTCAGCCCGCGGTCGGCCACCGTCTTCGGCTTCGTGCTGGCGGCGGTGTCGACGTGGGTGCTCTGGTACTTCGTCAACCCGCTCTCGGCAGGCCTGTCCTTGGCGGCGAACGCCTTCTACGTGTTCGTCTACACGATGTACCTCAAGCGCCGGACGACGCAGAACATCGTGTGGGGCGGTCTCGCAGGCTGCTTCCCGGCGCTGATCGGCTGGACCGCGGTGACGAACTCGCTCGCCTGGGAGCCGGTGATCCTGTTCCTGGTCGTCTTCTTCTGGACGCCGCCCCACACCTGGGCCCTTGCCCTGAGGTACCGCGACGACTACGCCAAGGTCGACGTGCCGATGCTGCCCGTGGTGGCGTCGGCGAAGGCGGTCGCCCAGCAGATCGTCCTCTACTCCTACGTGATGGTCGCGACGTCGCTGCTGCTCTGGCCGGTCGGCGACACCGGCTGGCTGTACCCGACCGTCGCGGTCGTGGTCGGCGCGGTGTTCCTGGTCGAGGCGCACCTGATGCTGGTCCGCGCCTCGCGCAGCGACCACCTGACCGACGTGAAGCCGATGCGGCTGTTCCACTGGTCGAACATGTACCTCTCGCTGCTCTTCGTCGGGGTCGCCCTGGACCCGCTGCTCACACGTTGAGCCACCGGTCCTTCGTAGAGCGCCCCACGCCCGCGGATCTCGAGGCCGCCGGCGACCGCACCATCCCCGACCTGCTCGCGCCCGGGCTGTCCGTCGTGTTCAGCGGCATCAACCCCGGCCTGTGGTCGGCGGCGACCGGCCTGCACTTCGCCCGGCCGGGGAACCGGTTCTGGCCCACTCTGCACCGTGCCGGCTTCACCCCGCGTCAGCTCGCGCCCCGTGAGCAGCCGGTGCTGCTCGGCCTGGGCCTCGGGATCACCAACGTCGCTGCCCGTGCGACGGCTCGGGCCGACGAGCTGGGGCGTGACGAGCTGGTCGAGGGCGGGCGGGTCCTGCGGGAGAAGGTGCTGCGCCTGCGGCCGGCCTGGCTCGCAGTCGTGGGGATCGGCGCCTACCGCACCGCCTTCGACCGCCGTACCGCCGTGGTGGGACCACAGGGCGAGCGCGTGGGGGAGACCCGGGTGTGGGTGCTGCCGAACCCCAGCGGCCTCAACGCGCACTGGCCGGCCACTGCACTGGCCGAGGAGTTCGCCCGCCTTCGGGAAGCCGCCGGCCTCCCCGCCCTGTCCTGAGCCCGGGCGGAGGGTGTCGCCGGGGAGCGTCAAAGGGCTTGGCCGCGGCGGCGCCGTGCCGTCCTCACCCACCGCTGGACTGCGGCGCCGACGCGCCGCCCAAGCGAGCGGCGGCATCCTCCGACGGGGCGTCGGGGGCGTCGGGGGCGTCGGTGCGGTCGCGGACGCCGACGAGCAGCCAGGCGAGCGCCGCGGCGACCAGCGCCGAACCGAGCAGGTGCAGGCCGACGAGTACGACGGGCAGCCCGGTGAAGTACTGCACGAACCCGACCAGCCCCTGGCCGAGCTCGAGGCCGAGCAGGACCGCCGCCGCACGCACCGCACGGGCGGGTGCGTCGACCGCGCGCAGCGCGAGGAGCGCGCCGACGGTGAGCCCGAGCAGCAGGAACACCGCGTCGGTGTGGAGCTGGCTGAGCGCGGCCGGGTCCAGGCCGTTCCGGGGTGCGTCGAGGTCGCCGGCGTGGGGACCGCTGCCGGTCACGATCGTGCCGAGGTAGAGCACCACCCACCCGACGACGAACGTGGTGCGCACCAGCCAGGTCACACCGCTCGGCACCGTCGCCAGCGCGGGCCCGTCGCCCTCGCGCAGCCGCCGCAGCAGCACGACGGCGACCTGGATCATCGCCATCGACACGAGCAGATGGAAGGCGACGACCCACGGGTTGAGGTCCGTCAGGACGGTGATGCCGCCGATGACCGCCTGGGCCGGGACGCCGAGCCCGATCACGAAGGCCAGGCGCACCAGCGACCTGCGGCCGTACTGCCAGGCCGCCACGAACGTGGCGATGGCCACGGCTGCGAGGAGGAAGGTCACCATCCGGTTCCCGAACTCGATCGCGCCGTGCCAGCCGAGCGCGCCGTGCGGGACGAACGACTGGTCGGTGCACCGAGGCCACGTCGGGCAGCCGAGCCCGGACGCCGTGAGGCGCACCACGCCGCCGGTGACCACGATCAGGATGTTGACCGCCAGCGTGGTGAGCGCGAGGGGGTACATCCACCGCTGCGCCCACGCCGGACGGGGGCTGCTGGTCGGCGGGCTCTGCACGGTCACTCCCACTTGAACGTCCTCGCGGTCAGCACGGTTCCGACGGCGGTCCAGACGGCCAGCACGAGCAGGGGTACGACGGGCATCGAGCCGTCCGTGAGCGCGGCCCGGAGCCCGTTGCCGAGGGCACCCGAGGGCAGCAGCTCCACGACGGGCGCGAACGCGCCGTAGCTCGACGACGGGATCACGACCGCCCCGCCCGCCATCAGCAGCAGGTACACCAGGTTCGCCGCCGCGAGCGTCGCCTCCGCCCGGAGTGCCCCGGCGAGGGCCAGCCCCAGCGACGCGAAGGCGGCCGTGCCGAGCAGTCCCACCAGCAGCGCGCCGACCACACCGACGACGCCCGGGGAGGGCGACCAGCCGAGCAGGAGGGCGACGACCCCGATCACGACCACCTGGAGCAGCTCGACGAGCAGCAGCGCGCCCACCTTGCCCAGGAGGAGCCCGGAGCGGGGCAACGGAGACGCGCCGAGCCGCTTGAGGACGCCGTACCTGCGCTCGAACCCGGTGGCGATCGCCAGCGAGGTGAAGCTCGTCGACATCACCCCGAGAGCGAGCACGCCCGGCGTCAGGGTGTCCACGGCCGTGTCCGGGAACTCCAGGCCGATCCGCCCCGCGGCGAGCACACCGCCCACGAGCACGACGACCGGGATGACCACCGCGAGCAGGAGCTGCTCGCCGTTGCGGAGCAGGAGCTTGGTCTCCATGCGGGTCTGGGCCAGCACCTGTCCCCTGAACGGGGCGGAGCCCGGCCGGGGGGTGAAGACGCCCGAGGAGGTGGTCATGCGTTGAGCTCCCGCCCGGTGAGCTGGAGGAAGACGTCCTCCAGGGTGCGCTGGCCCAGCGAGAGCGACTCGGGCAGGACGCCGTGGTCCGCGCACCAGGCGGACACCGTCGCCAGCGTCGTGGCGTCGGCGGGCCCGGTGATCAGGAGGCTCTGCTCGTTGATCGCCTGCACCTCGGTCAGCGGTCCGAGCGCCTGCTGCAGCGAGGCCGGGGCGCCCGCAGGGAACGGCTCGGTGACCACCAGGCGGATCGTGCTGGTGCCGGCGCCCCGCGTCAGCTCGAACGGTGTGCCCGAGGCGATCAGGCGGCCGTGGTCGATGACGTGGATGGTGTCCGCGAGCCGCTCGGCCTCGTCCATGTAGTGGGTGGTGAGCACGATCGTCACCCCGTCGCCGCGCATCTCCTCGAGCAGCTCCCACGTGGCCCGGCGGGCCTGCGGGTCCATGCCCGCGGTCGGCTCGTCGACGAACACCAGCTCGGGCCGGCCGACGACGGCCATCGCCAGCGCGAGCCGCTGCTGCTGTCCCCCGGAGAGCCGCCGGTACGGCGTACGCCCGCAGGAGGCGAGGCCGAGCCGCTCGACGAGCATGTCGACGTCGAGAGGGTGCGCGTGCAGCGACGCGATGTGGCGGAGCATCTCCTCGGCCCGGACGCCGGACCACGCGCCGCCGTTCTGCAGCATGACGCCGATCCGGGGGAGGAGCGCCCGGCGGTCCGCCTGGGGGTCCATGCCGAGCACCCGCACCGAGCCGTGCTGGGGACGCCGGTAGCCCTCGCAGGTCTCCAGCGTGGTGGTCTTGCCGGCGCCGTTGGGCCCGAGCACGGCCGTGATGCTGTTGCGGGCCACCTCGAGGGACAGCCCGTCGACGGCGAGGGTGTCGCCGTACCTCATGGTGAGGTTCTCCACCACGACGGCGGGCTCGGCCTCGCCGGGTGCGGCGGAACGGGGCTGGGACACCCCTGGATTCTAGGTCCGGACAAATGCGTGGACGCGCGGGGGCGGCCGGGCGTGGCCGCGCTCACACCCCGGAGCCGCCGAGTTAGGTGACCCTTCCTTGAACCGGCTCGGGCATTAACGGCACACTGGTGTTGTGGAAATCGACGGCACTCCCATGGACGCGGGCCTCTACGCCGCTCGCGTCGGGGACGCGCCGACCCGTGAGCGGGTGGCCCGGTCGATCCTCGAGAACGGCCCCAGCACCGCCGCCGCCCTCGCGGAGCGGCTCGACCTGACCCCCGCGGCGGTTCGACGTCACCTCGACCACCTCATGTCGGAGGGGGCCGTGGAGGCGCGCGAGCCGCGCTCCGGTGCAGTCCGTGGCCGGGGTCGACCCGCCAAGGTCTTCGCGCTCACCGACGTCGGCCGCGACCGCTTCGACCAGCAGTACGACGACCTCGCCGCGCAGGCCCTCCGTTTCCTCGCCGAGACCGGTGGTGAGGACGCGGTCCGCGAGTTCGCCCGCCGCCGCGTCGCGAACCTCGAGAGCGACTACGAGCAGGTCCGTGCCCGCAAGCCCGACCTGAGCGCCGCGGAGGCAGTGGCCGAGGCGCTCACCCAGAGCGGTTACGCCGCCTCTGTCCGGGAGATCCCGATCGGCGAGCAGCTGTGCCAGCAGCACTGCCCGGTCTCCCACGTGGCCCACGAGTTCCCGCAGCTGTGCGAGGCGGAGACCGAGGTCATCAGCCGGCTGCTCGGACGCCACGTCCAGCGACTGGCCACCATCGCCCACGGCGACGGGGTGTGCACCACCTGCATCCCCGCCGGCGCCGTCACGACCAGCACCACCGAAGAGTCCCCCGCACGTCTGTCTCGTCACACGAGAGGTTGAGGATCACATGACCACGATCGACCAGCGCAACCCCGAGCTCGAGGGCATCGGCCGTTACGAGTTCGGCTGGGCCGACCGCGACACCGCCGGGGCCACCGCCAAGCGCGGCCTGAACGAGGACGTCGTGCGCGACATCTCCTCGAAGAAGGACGAGCCCCAGTGGATGCTCGACCTCCGCCTCAAGGGCCTCAAGCTCTTCGGGCGCAAGCCCATGCCCACCTGGGGCGGCGAGCTCAACACCATCGACTTCGACAACATCAAGTACTTCGTGCGGTCCACGGAGAAGCAGGCGACCACCTGGGACGACCTGCCCGAGGACATCAAGAACACCTACGACAGGCTCGGCATCCCCGAGGCGGAGAAGCAGCGCCTCGTCGCCGGCGTCGCGGCGCAGTACGAGTCCGAGGTCGTCTACCACAAGATCCGTGAGGACCTCGAGGAGCAGGGCGTCATCTTCCTCGACACCGACACGGCGCTGAAGGAGCACCCGGAGCTCTTCCAGGAGTACTTCGGCACCGTGATCCCGGTGGGCGACAACAAGTTCGCCGCGCTGAACACCGCGGTGTGGTCGGGCGGCTCGTTCATCTACGTGCCCAAGGGCGTCCACGTGGACCTCCCGCTGCAGGCCTACTTCCGGATCAACACCGAGAACATGGGCCAGTTCGAGCGGACGCTCATCATCGTCGACGAGGACGCCTACGTGCACTACGTCGAGGGTTGCACCGCGCCGATCTACAGCTCCGACTCGCTGCACTCCGCGGTCGTCGAGATCGTCGTGAAGAAGGGCGCCCGCTGCCGCTACACGACCATCCAGAACTGGTCGAACAACGTCTACAACCTGGTCACCAAGCGCGCCGTGGCGTACGAGGGCGCGACCATGGAGTGGATCGACGGCAACATCGGCTCCAAGGTGACGATGAAGTACCCGGCCGTCTACCTGATGGGCGAGCACGCCAAGGGCGAGACCCTGTCCATCGCCTTCGCGGGCGAGGGCCAGCACCAGGACGCCGGCGCCAAGATGGTCCACATGGCGCCCAACACCTCCTCCAACATCGTCTCGAAGTCGGTGGCACGCGGCGGCGGCCGCACGTCCTACCGCGGTCTCGTCGAGATCGGTGAGGGCGCCGCCGGATCCAAGTCGAACGTGCTGTGCGACGCGCTGCTCGTCGACACCATCTCCCGCTCCGACACGGACCCCTACGTGGACGTCCGCGAGGACGACGTGTCCATGGGCCACGAGGCGACCGTCTCCAAGGTCTCCGAGGACCAGCTCTTCTACCTGATGAGCCGTGGCCTCAGCGAGTTCGAGGCGATGGCGATGATCGTGCGCGGCTTCGTGGAGCCGATCGCGAAGGAGCTGCCCATGGAGTACGCCCTTGAGCTCAACCGGCTGATCGAGCTCCAGATGGAAGGCGCGGTCGGCTAAGCAGCGGCCGTCTCCA
>DASTPU010000107.1:0-38496 GCA_035762105.1 Nocardioidaceae bacterium
CCCTCGGCCTGGACCCACGCCCACCACACCACCGCCTGGGCAGACGGCGGCCACACCAACCTCGCCGACGGGATCAGCCCCTGCGCCTACCACCACCACCTGCTCCACAGCACCAAGTGGACCGCGACCCGGCTCCCCAACAGCAAGATCCGACTCCGCCGCACCACCCGCAGCTGACGTCGTGCCGAGCCAGCAAGGGGACGAAACTGGGGCAAGCGGGGCTCCCGCCTAGACCAGAGATGCATTTCGCAGGACAAGAAGCCCGCGATCGCTCCATACTTCAACCAACGCCCCGATGGACCCGAGACCGTCGGGGCGCTCTTATGCCCCGGCTCGTCGAGGGACGCACTCGTTTGCGCATGTCAGCAACGGGCACCTGGCGGCATGTTCTTGTTCTTCAGCAACCGTCTGGGCTGCCTGGGCTCCCTGCTTCTGTCGGCAGCGATCACAGCCGTGCTCCTTCTGATCCTCTTCTGACGACCGCCGGCGTCGTCACCTCGACGGTTCCGTCTCCGAAGAGCGTCAAGGGCTTACGACGTCACGCGGTGCCTGGTGGCCGGGGTGACCGCGAAGATGACGCATCCGCGCCATGGACCCCGAGGATTCGCCGGCACTGCGGACGTCGTCGCGAAACGCTTTCCACCAGGCGTTCTCCAGCAGAGCCCTCGGCTCGCAACGTCGTGGGGGCGGCAGCTGACGACGCGGCAGCAAAGGGCTGCCGGTGCGGCGACCGGAAAAGGTGGTTGGCATGGAGCCGACCTGCGCTATGCCGGCCGGCGCCGTCGAATTCACCTACTCGGGATGAGGAGAAAGCAACCTCTCTCGGTGCATCGTGCCGACTGAGACCAGTGTGACCGCGCCTCGGGGCCGATCGAGGGGGTACGAGGATGCGATTCGCAGACGCCGCCGAGGGAAGTCCCTACGTGCCACCGCCCACCTGCACGGTCGAAGAACACGGGCACCGCGATCACATCCCCGTCGAGGACATGGCCCTGCTGCACAGTGATCGTGGCCTTCGCCACCGAAGAGTCAGGCGAGGGCGCTCGGTCATGAGACCCGGGGTGGCCCGTTCCCTTGGAGCTTCGGTCCTGTGCATTCCGCTGCTCGGCGCCTGCGCCGACACGGCTGCGCAGGACTTCTGCACGCAGTACGACGAGCTGGTGGCAGCCGCCGCGGAGCTGCGCGAGCAAGACCCGCTGACCGCGAAGGCCGACGACCTTCGGACTCGGGCCGAGGCCTTCAGGGCCGAGCTCGACCAGTTCCAAGCGGTCTCAGAGGGACGTCTCGACCAGGCCATATCGAGGCTCCGTGCCGACATCGACGCGGTGCGACAGGCCGCAGCCGACAGCGGCACCGAGGCTGTGGAAGCAGCGCGGCCACTGGCCGAGGACGCCATGGAGCAAGTCAACGAGGCGTGGACGTTGGTCCAGAGCCTTGCCGAAACGCAGTGCCCCAAAGAGGGATGAGGATCCGGGGAAGAAGGTAGCGAGATGGACGTGGTGTTCTTACTTGAAGGACTGGTCGTTCTGGGAGCCATCGTCATGGGCACCAGGGCCGGCGGTGTCGGAGTCGGTTTGTGGGGTGGCCTGGGCACGTTCGTGCTGGTCTTCGTGTTCGGTGAGGCGCCCGGTGAGCCGCCCGCCGCGGCCATGGCCATCATCCTGGCGGTGGTCACCTCTGCCGCGATGATGCAGGCCGCCGGCGGCATCGACTGGATGGTGGCGGTCGCCGCTCGGGTCATCCAGCGACACCCGAAACAGATCACCCTGATCGCCCCCCTGACAGCGTTCGCGTTCTCGATCGGGGCCGGGACGAGCAACATCATCTACCCGTTGCTACCCGTGATCTACGACGTCTCCTACAAGAACGGCATCCGCCCCTCGCGACCGCTCACCGTCACCGTCGTCCAGTCGGGCATCGCGCTGGCGGCGTCGCCGGTCTCGGCAGCCATGGCCGCGATGCTGACCCTCACCGACGTCGCACCGTACGACCTCGGGCTCACCCAGATCCTGGCCATCACGGTCCCTGCCTGCATCATCGGCATCGTCGTGACAGCGCTCGTGGTCAACCGGATGGGCGTCGAGCTCGACGACGACCCTGAGGTGCAGGCCAAGATCAAGGCCGGCGAGCTGGCGCCTCGGAGCGCCCTGGTGGAGCGGTCACCGGCAGCGGTCGGATCCGGCGCCGGCGGAGGAACGGGCGCACCCGTTGCCACGGAGCCCCCGCCCGTGGAGCTCAGCTACACCAAGCAGGGCCGCAACTCCGCCCTGGCCTTCCTCTTCGGCGTGCTGGCGATCGTCCTGCTCGGCCTCTTCCCCGACCTTCGTCCGTCGTTCCCCGTCGAGGGCGGTGAGTCGGTCCCCATCGACATGACCACCACCATCGTCATGGTGATGTTCGTCGTCGGCGTGCTGATCCTGTTCATCGGGCGCCCTGACGTGAAGACGGTCCCCGACATGTCCGTGTTCAAGGCGGGCATGATCTCGGCGATCGCACTGTTCGGCATCGCCTGGCTGACCGCGACCTTCATCACCGCCCACGAGGAGCTCATCGTGAACACCGTCGGCGGTTGGGTGACCGACTGGCGGTTCATCTTCGCGCTCTCGGTCTTCCTCGTGGCCGCCCTCACCACGAGCCAGTCCACGGCAACGAGGACGATCGTCCCGATCGGGCTCGCCGCGGGTCTCTCGCCCGGTCTGGTGACCGGCATGTGGGCCGGCGCCTTGGGCGGCGTCTACACCCTGCCTGCCAACGGCACCCAGATCGCGGCCGCCAACTTCGACCTGTCCGGCACCACGAAGCTGGGCACGAAGCTGTTCGACCACAGCTTCTTCGTCCCGATGCTGGTGCTCTCGATCACCACCATCCTCGTGGGTGCGCTCATCGGCGGCATCTTCTTCTGACCCGCTCGTCCCCCTTCAAACAAGCCGAATCGGAGCAGTCATATGAACACCACCGAGATCGTCGAGAAGGCCGCTGCGCTGATGCCGGGTCTCATCTCCGACCTGGAGAAGCTCGTGGCGATCCCGTCGATCGCATTCCCCGGCTATCCGCCGGAGCCCGTGGAGGAGATGGCGAACCTCACCCTCCAGATGTTCCGCGAGGCCGGGTTCAGCAACGCACAGCTGATGGACGTCCCCAGCGGCTACCCGCCGATCTATGGAGAGATCCCCGGCCCGGAGGGATCGCCCACGATCGTGCTGTACGCCCACTACGACGTGCAGCCTGCCCCGCCGGAGCAGGGGTGGACGAGCGACCCCTGGACCGCCACCCGCAAGGAGGACGGCCGCATCTACGGCCGCGGGGCGGCCGACGACATCAGTGGGCTGGTCACCCACCTCGGCACCCTGCGCATCTTCGACGGCCGGCCGCCGTGCACGGTCAAGCTCATCCTGGAGGGGATGGAGGAGACCGAGAGCAACCTCGAGGCCTTCGTCGAGGCACACCCTGAGCTCTTCGCCTGCGACCTCTTCGTCGTCTGCGACATGGGCAACCTCCGCGTCGGCGAGCCTGTCCTCACCACGGCCCTACGTGGCGACGTCGCCTGCATCGTGACGGTCCGCACCCTGGAGCACCCGCTGCACTCGGGCGTCTTCGGCGGGCCCGCCCCGGACGCGATGATGGCGCTGGCCAGGCTGCTCACGACACTGCACGACGACGACGGGAACGTGGCCGTCGCCGGCGCCTCCACGGGCGTGTGGTCGGGAGAGGACTTCAGTCCCGAGGACCTGCGCTCCAGCGCAGACGTGCTCGAGGGAGTCACCCTGACCGGCACCGGCCCCGTCGGAGACCGGCTCTGGGCTCGTCCCTCGGTCAACGCCATCGGCATCGACATGACCGACATCGCGGGATCCTCCAACGTCCTCATCCCTGAGGCGCGAGCGAAGATCTCGATGCGGATCGTCCCAGGTTCCGACCCTGAGAAGGAGCTCGACGCCCTGGTCGACCACCTCGAGACACACGCCCCTTGGGGCGCCCAGGTGGAGGTGCAGCGCACCAAGGCGGCGCCGCCCTTCGAGTGCGACACCACCGGCCCCGGCTACGCCGCTGCAAGCTGGGCGATGGAACAGGCGTTCGGGAAGCCGGCGGGCGAGGCCGGTTGCGGCGGCTCCATCCCGCTGCTCCGCACGCTGCAACAGGCGGCACCAGGGGCGGAGTTCATCCTCTGGGGGCCTGAGGACGTCGCGTCCTCACGCATCCACTCGTCCGACGAGAGCGTGGATCCCAGCGAGCTCGAGCACATGGTCGTCGCCCAGGCGCTCCTGATGGAGCGGCTCGCCGGCCGGGGTGTCTAGGTCCCGGGCGTCGCCCAGGGACTGACACATCCGTCGAGAAAGGCAAGGGACATGAACGCGACGGGCAGGGAGATGACGGTCCGGCAGGCCGCCTTCATCGGCGTCGGCGCGATGGTCGGGGCGGGGATCTTCGCACTGCTCGGGCCCGCCGGGGGCATCGCCGGTGCGGCGGTCTGGGTGTCGTTCCTCCTGGCCGGGGTCGTCGCGGCGCTGCAGGGATACTCCTTCGGCAAGATGGGCGCCCACTACCCGTCCGGCTCCGGACTGATCGAGTACGTCGCCCAGGGGTTCGGCGACGGACACTTCACCGGGATCACGGCCTGGCTGGCGTTCATGTCCCAGTGCATCATCAGCGCCATGGTGGCCGTCTCCTTCGGCGGCTACACCAGCTCGCTGCTCACCGACGACGACGCGACCTGGGCGAAGATCTTCACCGTCCTGCTCCTGCTCGCGATGGCGACGCTGAACACGCTCGGGTCCGAAGCGGTGTCGAAGGCGCAGGCCGTGATCGTCCGCGTCGTGCTCGCCATCCTCGTGGTCTTCTCCCTGGTCACGGTGCTCACCGCCGACTGGACGCTGCTAGCGCCTTCCGGGTACCCGACGCTTCGGCAGATCTCCTCCAGCGTCGCGCTGACCTTCTTCGCCTTCCTCGGGTTCGGCGTCATCACCTTCACCGCGAAGGACCTCCCCAACCCGACCCGACAGCTGCCCAGGGCGATCTACCTGGCGATCGGGATCGCCACCGTCGTCTACGTCGCGATCTCGATCGGCGTCTACGGCACCCTGGCCGTGCCTGAGGTGATCGCGGCCGGCGACACGGCCGTGGCGGAGGCAGCGAAACCCACGCTCGGCGACCTGGGTTACACCCTGATGGCGATCACAGCCATGTTCTCCACCGCCGGGGCGACCAACTCGAGCCTCTACCCGGCAGCAGGCCTCTCGAAGGACCTCGCCGCGAAGGGGCAGTTCCCGCCCGTCCTCGGCCGTGACCTGGCCGGCCGGATCCCGGTCGGACTGCTGGTGATGGTGAGCGCGACGACACTGATGGCGCTGTTCCTCGACCTCACCGCGATCGCCTCGATCGGAAGCGCGGTCGCGCTGACACTCTTCACCCTGGTGACCATCTCCCACGTACGGGTTCGTCGAGTGACCCAGGCGAACATCCTGGTGCTCCTGGTCGCCCTCCTGCTCACGCTGGCGACGCTCTTCTCCTTCGCCACGACCACGCTGGTGGAGGAGCCCGCCACGATGTACACCCTTCTCGCTCTGCTCGTGCTGGCAGTCGTCCTGGACATCGTCTGGAAGCGGATCCGGTCCGGTCGGCCGACGGATACCTCCGCAAGCGTCACCGGGACCGGCGTCTGAGACGACCCGCTCGCCCGGCCCACAGAGAAGAGAGCAAAGGAGGCACCCGTGGCCAACCTGGGAGCGTTCGAGCAGGACCAACCTGGCGGGCTCGTCTGGATCAAGGAAGGCAAGACGTTCGGGTTCGATGACCTCGTCTTCCATCGCGGCAAGGGCGAGGTGCCGTTCGAGGACGTGGCCGGCAAGATCGACTTGATCCTCACCGGTCCGCATGCCACCGCCGCGATCCCCCGGGAGCTGGAACCATTCCTCGAACGAGGCATCACCCAGCGTCAGCAGTACGACTTCTCGGACATGACCACGAGCGATCTGTGCAAGCGGTGGGTCGAGGCGGACGAGCACGTCGTCTACGTGGAGTTCCCACACCATCGGATCCTGTTCGACCCCAACCGGGACTGGCCGGACGACCCCGAAGCAGGCCTGCGGGAGTTCTTCGCCCGGCGCGACGCCCAGGCTCGGGGCGAGAAGGTCTCCTTCAACGGGGTCGACTCGATCCGGCCGGTCTCGTTCAGCGGTGTGGGCTTCCTCCGGCGCCCGGCGGACGCTTCGGAGTGGCATCGTCTGATGGGCGTGATCACCGATCTCGGCGAGCGCGGGGCCCGCCCCTATGCACGGGTCCGCGACGAGGTCATCGCGAAGGTCTTCGAGGCCAAGTGCGTGAACCTGCACGGCCTCGACATGGACCGGGCGACGGTTGCCGCCTTCAACAGCGCCCGGATGCTGCACGTCCAGTGCGTCCACGACACGATGAACGCCACCGTGGGCCCCGACGGTGCGGTGAACCAGGAGAAGCCGAGAGCCGACTGGCTACCGCGGATCGTGTCGCTCGGCAACCGTGGCGATGACCGCGGCGAGCCGCGCCCGCCGGCTGGCGGCGGGATCATGCCCCGCGTCGACGTACCCATCATCGACGGCAGCCAGTTCCGGAGTCTCCAGCAGGCGCTCGCCTTCGCCTTCGCCGTGCCCGACGAGCGACTTAAGGACGAGCTCGCGCTGAACTCGCCGTATCTGGGGGCGTTCGAGTGCCAGGCGATCGGCCGACTCCTGCGCTCCCTCGAGCCGCAAGGGATCGTCCGGCACAGCAGCCTCGAGAAGGTGCTGAGGATCCGCACGGGCGCGTACCAGGCGGAGTTCCTCCGCGAGACTCTGCTGGGGGTCAGGAACACCGCCCATGTCCGCCAACCGGGCACGGACTGGCCGGAGTCCGATCACGAGCACCACGCCGACCTCGTCGCCCGGCTCAAGCAGGCCTACGACATCCTCCGGCGCTGGGACTACGACGTGCCGCCCACCAAGGCGTACCAACCGCCGCGCTTCCGCTGACCGGAGAACCCCAGGCGATACCCGCGCGTGTGCCCGGCGCCGAGCGGCGGATCTCCGGTGTTCAGGCGCTGATGTAGTACCCCGGGAACCCGTCGGCCTCGTCGTCCGTCAGGTTGGAGATCGCGCACACCTTCGTGTCGATCGGACGACAGAGCTGCTCGACCATCCAGCCCAGAATCTCGCGCATCACAAGCCTCCTCGTCGGGGTTCCCGGACCTGATGCCCCCGGGGGTAGCCCGGCAAACCCGACAAAGAGCTCCGGTCCAGACCGGCGGTATGTCAGCGAGCGCCCTCAGCGCACCCGACGGGTGAGCCGCGGCAGCTGCGTCGCCCGGCCGTGCATCACGCTGATCACCTGGGCGAACGCGGCGTCGTGCTTGGCCGTCCGGGTGAACGACGTGAGCAGCATCGGCGCCTTCATCCGCTGACGCGCCACGGCCTTCGCGTACGTGAACTCCTTGAGCCCGTCGGCGCCGTGGATCCGCCCGAAGCCGGAGTCGCCCACGCCGCCGAAGGGCAGCGCCGGGATGCCGGCGAAGGAGATGACCGAGTTGATCGCGGTCATGCCCGACCGGATCCGTCGCGCCAGCTCGGGCCCACGAGCCTTGGAGAACACCGTCGACCCCAGCCCGAAGCTGGTGCCGTTGGCGAGCTCGACCGCCTCGTCCATGTCGCGCACCTTGTTCACCGTCATCGTCGGGCCGAAGGTCTCCTCGGTGATCGCGCAGGAGTCATGGGGTACGTCGGTCAGGATCACCGGCTGGATGAAGCGGTCCCCCACCGACTCCGTCCCGCCCATCAGGGCACGTGCCCCACGAGCCAGGGCGTCGCTCACGTGCCGACGGACCACCTCGACCTGGGACGGCATCGTCATCGGACCGAAGTGCGCGCCGGTGTGCGCGCCGGCGTGGATGTCCTTGGCCTGCTTGGTCACCTCGTCGAGGAACTCGTCATACACCCGCTCGTGGACGTAGACCCGCTCGACCCCGGCGCAGGTCTGGCCGGCGTTCGAGAAGGCGCCCCAGATCGCGGCGTCCGCGGCCGCGGCGAGGTCGGCGTCCTCGTCCACGAGGAGCGCGTCCTTGCCGCCGGCCTCGATCAGGACCGGCGTGAGGTTCTCCGCGCAGGTGGCCATCACCTTCTTGCCGGTGGCGGTGGACCCGGTGAAGGCGAGCTTGTCGATCTCGGCTCGGCACAACGCCGCCCCGGTCTCGCCGTACCCGACCACGGTCTGCAGCAGCGGCCGGTCCGACACCACCTCGCGCAGGCTGTCGGCGAGCCAGACCCCGACGCCAGGGGTGTACTCACTGGGCTTGAACACCACCGCGTTCCCGGCGGCGAGCGCGTAGACGATCGAGCCCATCGGCGTGAACACCGGGTAGTTCCACGGACCGATCACGCCGACCACGCCGAGCGGCCGGTACTCGACGGTCGCGGCGTGGTTGGCCATGAGCAGGCCGGCGGACACCTTGTGCGGGCCGAGCACCTTCTCCGCGTGGCCGGCGGCCCAGGCCAGGTGGTCGATCGCCAGCCCGATCTCCAGCTGCGCGTCGGCGTGCGGCTTGCCCGTCTCCTGGTGCACGAGGTCGGCGAGCTGCCCCATCCGCCGGGCGAGCACGCCCCTCCACTGGTTCAGGACCTGCCGGCGCTCGTCGAAGGAGAGCTCGCCCCACCACGCGGCCGCCTCACGGGCCCGCGCCACGGCCGCGTCGACGTCCGCCGCCTCGTCGACGACGTGGACGCCGACCACGTCACCGGTGGCCGGGTTGAGCGACTCGAGCTTCTGCGTCATCGGTTGGCTCCTCGTGCTCCGCGCAGCAGGTCCGCTGCCTTCTCGCCGATCATGATGGTGGGTGCGTTGGTGTTGCCCCGGGGTACGACGGGCATCACCGACGCGTCCGCGACACGGAGCCCCTCGACGCCTCGGACACGCAGCTCGGGGTCGACCACCGCCTGCTCCCCCGTGCCCATCGAGCAGGTCCCCACCGGGTGGTACAGCGTCTGCGTCGTGTGCCGCAGGTGCTCGACGGTGTCGCTCTCGGTCGGGTCGGAGACCGAGGGCAGGAACGGTCCGGCGATGTGCCTCGCGATCGGGCCGGAGCGGACCGTGTCGAGCAGCCGCTCGATGCCGAGCGCCATCGTGTCGAGGTCGCGGGGGTCGTCGTAGTAGGCGGGGTCGATCTCCGGGTGCCACCGCGGGTCGGTCGACCGCAGGCGCAGCCTCCCGCGGCTGTGCACCTCGACGAGCGTGGGCCCGACCGTGAACTTACGGGTGGTCGGCTCGTGCAGGCCGTTGTCCCAGAACCCCGACGCCGCCACGTGGATCTGCATGTCCGGGGCGGCGAGGTCGTCGCGCGTGCGGAAGAAGCCGCCCGACTCCGCGATGTTCGAGACCAGCGGCCCCTTGCCCACGGCCTTGGCCTTGGCGAAGTTGAGGAGGCCGTTGAAGTCCGCGAGGTCACTGGTGTGCTGGGTGTGCCACACGAGCGGCGCGGCCGGGTGGTCGTGGAGGTTCTCCCCCACCCCGGGCAGGTCCACGACCACGTCCACGCCGACCTCGCGAAGGTGCGACGCCGGACCGATGCCCGAGAGCAGCAGCAGCTGCGGGGAGTTCACCGCGCCACCGGAGAGGACCACCTCGGCGTCGGCGTAGGCGACCTGCTCGACCGGGCCGTACCGGTAGGCCACACCGACGGCTCGGCCGTTCTCGACCACGACGCGGGAGGCGAGCGCCCCCGTGCGCACGGTGAGGTTGGGCCGGTCCATCACCGGGGCCAGGTAGGCGTCGTAGGTCGACCAGCGACGGCCCTTGCGGCACGTGACCTGGTAGAGCCCGACCCCGTCCTGCTCGGCGCCGTTGAAGTCGTCGTTGGGCTTCATCCCGTTCGCCGCCGCCGACTCGAGCCACGCGAAGGTCAGGGGGTGGTTGTAGCGACGGTCCTCGACCCACAGCGGCCCGCCCTGGCCGTGGTAGGGACCACCATGGGCGGTGTTGTTCTCGGCCCGGACGAAGTACGGCAGCACGTCGGCGTACCCCCACCCGGCGGCGCCGAACTCGTCACGCCAGGTGTCGTAGTCGAGCCTGTTGCCACGGATGTAGATCATCGCGTTCATCGAGGAGCAGCCACCGAGCGCGCGCATCCGCGGCCAGTACGCGCGTCGGGACTCGAGCTGCTTCTGCTCGACGGTGTTGTAGTGCCAGTCCCACTTGGTCTTGAACAGCGTCGAGAACGCGGCCGGGATGGTGATCTCGTCGGCGTCGGGCTCGCCGCCGGCCTCCAGCAGGAGCACCGACACCGACGGGTCCTCGGTCAGGCGCGAGGCGATCACCGCCCCCGCGCTTCCCGCGCCGACGATCACGTAGTCGTAGCTGTCGTGCACGCCGCCTCCTAGGTGCGAGCCACGGGCCGGCTCCGGCGAGCCGCCGCCCGGGTGTGCCCGAACCTATGCCGCGATCAGTGTGGCGACAAGCACCCCGTCGCGTTGCTGGACACCGTCTCAGTGGCCGTGCTCCGCCTCCGCGGCCTCGGCGTCCGCCTTGGTCTCGTGGACGGTGCCGTCGGCGTGCTCCGGTGGCGTGTAGATCGTGTACAGCTTGAGCTCCTGGTCGCCCTCGTTGATCACGTTGTGCCAGGTCCCGCCGGGGATGATGACCGCCCAGTCGTCCTCGACGTGATGGGTGTCGGCGACCTCGTCCTTCGAGGGCCCCATGGTGACGGTGGCCCGGCCGCTCTCGACGCGGATGAACTGGTCGAGGTGGTCGTGCATCTCCACCCCGATCTCCTCACCGGGCTTCAGGGCCATCACGACGAGCTGCATGTGCGCCGCGGTGAACAGCACCTTGCGGAAGTACGCGTTGCCTGTCGTCGCCTCTTCGATGTTGCCGACCCAACCGGTCATGGAGCCTCCCTCGTCGACGTTCGTGCTTCCATCGTGCCCGATCACCACCCGCGGATGCGCCGACATGTGCCCTGGCACCGGCCGATGCCGGCCCGTCAGGCCCCGGTGCCGGCCCGTCATGCCGACCCCTCGTGCCGGCCCCGGGCCGAGCAGGGAGACTGTGCCGCATGGTGATGAGCGCGGTGGTGTTCGACGAGTACGGCGCCCTCCCGGCGTTGCGGAAGGTGGAGGAACCGGCATGCCCCGCAGACGGCGTGCTGATCCGCGTGGGAGCCACCGGCGTGTGCCGGTCGGACTGGCACGCCTGGAAGGGGCACGACCCCGTCGCGCTCCCCCACGTCCCGGGCCACGAGCTCGCCGGCGTCGTGGAGACGGTCGGCCCGGAGGTGACCCGGTGGCGTGCCGGTGACCGGGTGACGGTGCCGTTCGTGTGCGGCTGCGGGCGATGTGAGTACTGCCTGGCAGGCGAGGCGCAGGTGTGTCCTGACCAGACCCAGCCGGGGTTCACCGGACCCGGGTCCTTCGCGGAGCTGGTCGCGGTGCATGCCGCCGACACCAACCTCGTCCGCCTGCCGGACCGGGTCGACTTCGTCACCGCCGCGTCGCTCGGCTGCCGCTTCGCCACGGCGTTCCGCGCGCTCACCGCGCACGGCCGGGTCCGCGATGGTGACTGGCTGGCGGTCCACGGCTGCGGCGGCGTCGGGCTGTCCGCGGTGATGGTCGGTGTCGCACTCGGCGCACGCGTCGTGGCGGTGGACGTGCGCACCGCTGCCCTCGAGCTCGCCCGGGACCTCGGCGCCGACGTGCTCGTCGACGGACGCGAGGTCGAGGACACCGGCGCCGCGGTGAGGACGGTGACCGGCGGTGGCGCGCACGTCTCCCTGGACGCGCTCGGGTCACCGGCGACGGCCGCAGCGTCCGTGCGGTCGCTTCGCCGCCGGGGCCGACATGTGCAGGTCGGCCTGCTGCTCGGACCGGACTCCACGCCCCCGCTGCCGATGGACCGGGTCGTCGCCCAGGAGCTGGAGATCTACGGCTCGCACGGCATGGCGGCGCGCGACTACGACGCGATGCTCGCGCTGGTGGCCGACGGGACGCTCCAGCCCGGCCGGCTGGTCGGCCAGGTGATCGGGCTCGAGACGGCGGGGGCGGCGCTGGCGGCGATGGACCACCCGTCGCCGACGGCCGGGATGACCGTCGTACGGCTGCCGTGACCTTCGTGTGACCGCGTGTGACCGCCGTGTGACCGCCGTGCCCCTTTCGGGCCTAGAGTCCCTGGTGTCAGGCGCCGTCCGGCCCGAGGATGGGTGGGTACGGCGCACTGTCAGCACCTACCTGCACCACGAGAGGATGAGAGAGCTTCATGCCTTCACTGCACCTGGGCGACGACGCCCCTGACTTCACCGCCCCCACGAGCGAGGGTGAGATCTCGTTCCACGAGTGGAAGGGCGACAGCTGGGCGATCCTGTTCAGCCACCCGGCCGACTTCACCCCCGTGTGCACCACGGAGCTCGGCCGCGTCGGCCAGCTGAGCGACGAGTTCGCCAAGCGCAACACCAAGGTGATCGCGCTCTCGGTCGACTCCGTCGAGGACCACGCCAAGTGGAAGCCGGACATCGAGGAGGTCTCGAACACCTCGATCGGCTACCCGATCATCGCCGACCCCGACCACAAGGTCGCCGAGCTGTACGACATGATCCACCCCAACGAGGACGACTCGAGCTCGGTCCGGTCGGTCTTCATCATCAGCCCGGACAACAAGGTCCGTCTGACGCTGACCTACCCGAAGAGCGCGGGCCGCAACTTCGACGAGATCGTCCGCGTGCTCGACGCCCTGCAGCTGAGCGCCTCCGGGCCGTTCTCGACCCCGGCCGACTGGCGCCCCGGCGACCGCGCGATCGTCAGCAACGACATGCCGACCGAGGAGGCCAAGGAACGCTTCCCCGACCTCGACATCGTGAAGCCCTACCTGCGCTACACGGCGAAGACCGGGGCCTGACGTCCCGCGCGGCAGAGCTGTCGCAGCAGCACAGCAAGGGCCCCGAGGGGCCGCGTCCACGGGGCGCGGCCCCTCGGCTGTCCGCCCCAACCGGCTAGCCTCGCGGGCATGCGCTTCGTGGGTGTCGACCTGGCCTGGGGCCAGCGGGGCCGCACCGGCCTCGCCGTCCTGGACGACACCGGGACGCTGCTGGACCTCGCCGAGCGGCGCACCGACGACGACGTCCTCGCGTGGCTCCGCAGGTGGACCGAGGGACCGTGCCTCGTCGCGGTCGACGCGCCCCTGATCGTCACCAACCCGACCGGGCGACGGCGCTGCGAGGCGGAGCTCGGCGCGGTGTTCGCCCGGCACCAGGCCGGCCCGCACCCGAGCAACACCTCCCGGCCGCACATGGCCGACGGCACCCGTGCGTCGCGTCTCGCCGGCGCGCTCGGCCTCGACGTCGACCCGGCGTCACCGGCCGGGCGCCGGGCGATCGAGGTCTACCCACACCCGGCGACGGTCGCGCTGTTCGGTCTCGCGACGACCGTGAAGTACAAGCACAAGCCCGGTCGTGACCTCGAGCTCCTGCGCACGGAGAGCCTCCGACTGGTGAGGCTGGTCGAGACCCTCGAGCAGGCCGACCCTCCCCTCCACGTCCGGGACCACCCGACGTGGGCCGCCATCCGCACCTCGGTGTCCGGCGCCACCCGCAAGGTGGACCTCAAGGCGGTCGAGGACATGGTCGACGCGGTGCTCTGCGCGTACATCGGGCTGTACTCGGTCCGGAAGCCGGAGCTGACCTCGACGTACGGGAACGTGGCCGAGGGCTACATCGTCACCCCCTCCCTCCCGCCGACCGCCCCCGCCCCCTCGCCGACCGCCCCCTCACCGACCCGTCAGCTTCGCGGCGGTTCCGGCGGCGTGTCGCCGCACGGTTGACGGGTCACCGCCGTCACCCGCGCGTAACCGACGTCACCTCCCCTCGTTGATGCGGTATCCGTCCGCCGCTCGATGAGGTGAAGCATGAAGTCCCGCCGAAGTGTCGCCGTCGCATCGACCGTGGCCGCCCTCGTGGCGGCGATGGTCCCCGGCCTCTCCTCCCCTGCCGCCGTGGCGGAGACACGGCCCGAGGCCGGACCGGCGGTCACCGATGGCTGCATCAGCAGCGTCCCCGAGCCGGGCACCTCCGAGAAGGTCGAGATCTGCTACACGCTCTTCCGACCCGCGGACGCGTCCAGGACGCATCGGGTGCCGATGGTCATGCACAGCCACGGCTGGGCCGGGTCGCGTACGACGGACGCCGCGGCGTTCCGGAAGTGGCTCGACGCCGGCTTCGGCGTGCTGTCCTTCGACCAGCGTGGCTTCGGAGAGAGCGGCGGCAAGGCACACGTCGAGCACCCCGCCCTCGAGGGCCGCGACGTGCAGGGCCTCATCAGGCTCATCGCCGGCCTGCCCTGGGTGAGGAAGGACGCGCCGGGCGACCCGCGGATCGGCGCCATCGGCGGCAGCTACGGCGGCGGCTACCAGTACGTCGGTGCCTTCCGGAACGTCATGGACAAGGGCAAGCCGGTGTTCGACGCGCTCGCGCCGGAGATCACCTGGTGGGACCTGAACGAGAGCCTCGCGCCGCAGGAGGTCGTCCGCACCGCCTGGGCGGTCGCCCTCTCAGCCGCGGGCTCGGAGGCACTGCCACCGGAGGTGCTCGTGGCTCTCGCCCAGGGCGCGGCGACCGGCTTCTGGCCCCGGGGTGAGGTGCCCGGCAGCGCCGACATGGTCGAGTTCTTCCGCAAGAACGGCCCGTCGTGGCACGTGAGGAACGGCCGTCGCCTCGACATCCCCGTGCTCATGGGTCAGGGCGCGACCGACTCGCTGTTCCCGCTGGACCAGGGCCTGACGAACTTCCGGCGGGCACTCACCCGGGACGCACGAAGGCAGAGCATCTTCGTCGGCTACAACGGCGGCCACGTCCTGCCGGCGGTCTTCCCGCAGGGCGTGGGCGTCGCGGGGGACCCGTGCAGCAAGAAGCTCGGCGGCGCCTCCTTCGAGGACCTCGCGCTGCGCTTCTTCACCGAGAACCTCGAGGGCAGGGACACCGGTCTGCGCGGACACGGCCGCTACCACCTGGCCACGGCGGGTGCGGGCTGCACGACGGTGCGCTCCACCAGGGCGGACCAGTCCTTCGAGGTCGGCACCGTCGCCTCGACGACCGCGGCCGGTGCGCCCGTCGCGGTGAGGATCGCCGACGGCCCCATCCGTGTCGCCGGTACGCCATACCTCTCCGGCATGATGACCGCCGCCGGTGTCAACAACCGCGCCTTCTACGGGCTGGCGGTCGGCACCAGCCCGGCCGACGCGAGGCTCGTGCAGAACAACGTGCTGCCGGTCTTCGAGCTCGAGCCGGTGCTCGGCGAGGAGCGGCGCATCGAGCTGCCCTCGGTGGCGGTCGACGTGCCCGAGGGCGAGTCGCTGTTCGTGATGGCGACTCCGGTGAGCGACGTGTTCGTCGGCATGGGCAGCCGGACACCGGGGCTGATCCTGCTCGAGGACGCCACGGTGCACCTACCGGTCGTCGAGGAGTAGAGCGACCCTAGGTGGGCAGGGTGAAGGCGAGGACCAGTCACCCGTGCACAGGCTTGCTCGACCGACCAGGGGGAACGATGGCGACACCGCTCGACCCGACCGCGGCGGCGTTCCTGCTCGCCGAGAACCGGCAGCAGCCGATGCACGTCGGCGGCCTGCAGCTGTTCCGCCCGCCGGAGAACGCGGGGCCGGACTACGTGCGGGACATGTTCGCGACGTCGCTGGGCTACGACGAGATCTCGCCGCTCTTCAGGAAGCGTCCGCACCGGTCCGTGGCCACCGCGGGCCAGTGGGTCTGGGTCGACGACGAGCAGTTCGACTGCGACTACCACGTGCGCCAGAGCGCCCTGGCCGCCCCGGGCCGGATCCGTGAGCTGCTCGACCTGTCCGGGCGCCTGCACGGCACACGTCTGGCGCTCGAACGGCCGCTGTGGGAGACCCACGTGATCGAGGGACTCGAGGACGGCCGGATCGCGACCTACACCAAGATCCATCACGCCCTCGTCGACGGCGTGTCCTCGATGCGGCTGCTCCAGAGCGTGCTGTCCACGGACCCCGACCTGCGCGACATGCCCCCTCCGTGGGCGGCGCGCCAGGTGGAGAAGGCACAGGTCGCGCGCGAGCACGACCAGTCGCTGTTCGACCTGCCGGCCAGGGCGTTCCACTCCGCGCTGGGGCTGACCGCCGAGGCAGCCGGGATGCCCGGCGCCTTCATACGCACCCTCACACGGGGGCTGCGCAACGACACGTCCGCGCTCTCCCTGTACGCACCGCGCACGATCATCAACAAGCCGATCACCGGCTCGCGCAGGTTCGCTGCGCAGAGCTGGGAGATCGAGCGGATGAAGTCGGTGGGAGCGGCGACGAGCACCACGATCAACGACGTCGTGCTGGCCATGTGCAGCGGCGCCATGCGGAGGTACCTCCTCGAGCTCGACGCGCTCCCCGACTCCACCCTCGTGGCGATGGTGCCCGTGGGCCTGAAGGCGAAGGAGGCCGGCGTCGCCTCCGCCACCGGGGGCAACGCCGTCGGGGCGGTCATGGTCAAGCTCGGCACGAATGTCGAGGACCCGGCCGACCGGCTGACGGCGATCCACCGCTCGATGATCTCCGGCAAGGAGGCGCTCGCGACGATGACGCCGGTGCAGATCATGGCGATGAGCGCGATCGGAATGGCTCCCGCCGTGGTGCCCGCGATGCTCAGGCTGCAGGGCATCAACCGACCGCCGTTCAACCTGATCATCTCCAACGTGCCGGGCCCGAAGGAGCCCCACTACTTCAACGGCGCGCTGCTCGAAGGCATGTGGCCCCTGTCGATTCCCATCCACGGCATGGCGCTGAACATCACCTGCACCAGCTACAACGGGCAGATGGGCTTCGGCCTCACCGGCTGCCGGCGGACCGTGCCGCACCTGCAGCGCCTCCTCACGCACCTCGACGACGAGCTCGCGGCCCTGGAGAAGGCCGCCGGCGTCTGACCCTCCGCCGACCCGTCACTCTCGGAGCCTGTTTCGCGGCGTGTCGCCGCGCGATGGACGGGTCGGCGGCTCGGGGTCGGACGGAAACATGTCGCGAGCGACTGCCGGAGACGGCACAGTCGGGGCATGTCCTATCCCGAGCCCCGTTACCGCGGAGAGGGCGGCGAGGCGTCCGCCGTACTCCGGCCCGCCGACCACGTCCCCGAGATCTCCGGCCCTGCCGAGGGTCAGTCGGCGCACTACCTCGCCACCGGCAAGTGCACCGGGGGCGACTTCGGGCTGTACCGCTGGAACATGGGCGTCGAGCCCACCGGACCCAGCCCGCACTTCCATCGCACGATGTCCGAGTCCTTCTTCGTGATCGACGGAGAGGTCCGGCTGTACGACGGACAGGGCTGGCGGGATGCGCACGCCGGCGACTTCCTCTACGTCCCGCCGGGCGGTATCCATGGGTTCCGGAACGAGTCAGGGGCGCCCGCCTCGATGCTCATCCTCTTCACGCCGGGTGCACCACGTGAGGCGTACTTCGAGGGCCTCAACGACTGGGCGACCGGCCGACGGACGTTCACCGACGAGGAGTTCACCCAGTTCTGCATCGAGCACGACAACCACTACCTGTGATCAGTCCGACTCCGCGAGGGTGACCGTCAGAGCGTCGTCACCGTGGACGGCCGTGACTCACTGCCGCCCCCGAAGTAGCCGGGGTGCTCGATGAGGCTGAACTCCCGGAGAGGTCAGGGTTCTGGATGCCGCACGACGGCGCGACGGACGTGTCCGCCAGCTTGTCCTGGAGCCCGTAGTGGTTCCCGGCCAGGAGGGCCGCCACCGCCGGGACGACCGCGAAGGTGCCGAACATCGACAGCGCGGAGCCGGTCGGGTCGCCGTAGATCGAAGTCAGGTCGTACATCGCGAGCGCCACGGACCAGCCGAGGAAGGCGAGGAGAAGAAGCGCCGTCACGGAGAACACGGACCGGACCATGCCTCAGGGTGACGGTCCGACCGGACCCACCGACAGAGTCCTCGTACTCAGTTCCCCGGGGCGTGTCGCGGCGCCACGATGGCAGCCGCTCCCGGCTTCGGGTCACGTCGCCCGAACCTCCCGCGAACCCGAAGCAGCCCGCGGGCAGCGACATCGAACGTCTCTGCCCGCGGGCCGGTGTCGTGTCGGCGCCCGGCGCTACACCGCGGTCGTCGGCGCCTGCAGGTGCAGGAACTCCATGTGCCGCTCGTACTGGTCGAGCACGTCGTCGATGAGCTGGGTGTGCGTGTAGCCCATCACGTCGTACCCCTGACCGCCCTCCCGCAGGTGGACCTCGAGCCGGCAGTACACGTCATGGCCCTTCGGGGTCCTGCGGCCGTAGACCGGCGTCGGGACCTCGTGCGGCCAGATCTGGTACTGGAACGTGTGCTCGGCCCCGGTGCCGGTCGCGAGCTCGACGTACGACGAGCCGTTGTCGTCGACCTTGTGCGCGACGGCCTCGACGCCCTGGGAACGCAGCTCCTCCGCGACATCCTGCAGAGCCGGCAGCGCGACGTCGTCGAGGAAGGCCCGGGCCTTCGCGGGCTCGGGGAAGGCCATCGCCCGTGACAGGCGCAGCCGCCAGTCCCGGCCGGGCCCCTGGCCCCCGGCGCTCCGGCCGGACAGCGACCCGGGCAGCGCCTGGAGACGGCTGTCGGCGCGGTAGGCCTCGACCCGCAGCGCCTTGTAGAGACCGAGCATCACGAGCACCATCACGAAGGCGAACGGCAGCCCCATGATCACGGTGGCGTTCTGCAGCGCGGTCACGCCGTCGACGAGCAGCATCGCGATGGTGAGCACTCCGGTCGCGACGGCCCAGAAGATCCTCACGCCGGCGCCCGCGTCGTCCTGAGGAGTGCGCAGGGTGGAGGACAGGTTGCCCATCACCAGGGCGCCGGAGTCGGCCGAGGTCACGTAGAACAGCAGGCCCACGAAGGTCGCGATCGCAGCGATGAACGTGAACGCGGGGTACTGGGTGAGCATCGTGTAGAAGCCCTGCTCGGGGGTGTTCATCGCGAGCTGGCCGAACTCCGCACCGCCGTTGCGGACGATGTCGATCGCGCTGTTGCCGAAGATCGTCACCCACATGACGATGTAGGTGAACGGGATGATCATCGTGCCCGCGACGAACTCGCGGATGGTGCGCCCGCGCGAGATGCGGGCCAGGAACAGACCGACGAAGGACGCCCAGGCGATCCACCAGGCCCAGAAGAACAGCGTCCAACCAGCCATCCAGCCCTCGGGCTGCGCGAACGCGAAGGTCTCGAGCGTCTTGCTCGCGAACCCGCTCACGTAGTCGCCGACGTTCATCACCGCGGCGTTGAGCAGGAAAGCGGTCTTGCCGGTGAACAGGATCCAGGCGGCGAGGCCGACGGCGAGCAGCACGTTCAGCTGCGAGAGCCGCTTGATGCCCCTGTCCACGCCACTGACCGCGGACAGGGTCGCGATCACCACGGCAAGGACGACGAGACCGATCTGCGCCGCGATCCCCTGCGGGACGCCGAGCAGCATCTCCAGGCCGAAGTTGAGCTGGACGACGCCGATGCCCAGCGACGTGGCGACACCGAAGATCGTGCCGAGGACCGCGGCCATGTCCACGCCGTGACCGAGCGCACCGTGGATCCGCTTGCCGAAGATCGGGTACAGCGCCGAACGGATCGCCAGCGGCAGGTTCATCCGGTAGGAGAAGTAGCCGAGCGCCATGCCCATCAGGGCGTACATGCCCCAGCCGCTGATCCCGTAGTGGAACAGCGTCCACACCGTGGCCTCACGGGCGGCCTCGATCGTCTCGCCCTGGCCGGTCGGCGGGGCGAGGTACTGCGTCACCGGCTCGGCGACCGCGAAGAACATCAGGTCGGTGCCGATGCCGGCGGCGAACAGCATGGCCGCCCACGAGAAGGTGCTGAAGTCCGGCTGGGAGTGCTCCGGTCCGAGCTTCGTCTTGCCGTAGCGGGACAGGGCGAGGTACACCACGAACACGAGGACCGCGGTGGCCAGCGCGACGTAGAACCAGCCGAACCACTGGGTGGTCCAGCCGACGAGGACACCGATCCGCGCGGCGGCGGCCTTCGGGGCGAGCATCGCCCAGATCGCCACGGCCAGGACGATCACGGCCGAGCCGTAGAAGACGACCTTGTTGATGCGCGCCGGCGGTGCCCCGGCCTCGGGATGCTCCGGCGAGAACGGCGGCGTTGCCGTCTGGCTCATGCACGTGCTCCTGTCTCGACGCTGTTGCGGGGGTCACCGGGCGGGTACAGCGGCATCCCGTGGCGGTAGTAGGGCACATCGAGCGGTGCGAGCGGCTCGTTGCCCATGATCAGGTCGGCCGCCCTCTCGGCCAGCATCATCACCGGCGCGTAGATGTTGCCGTTGGTGACGTAGGGCATCACCGAGGCGTCGACGACGCGGAGCCCCTCGACGCCGTGCACGCGCATGCTCGACGGGTCGACGACGCTCATCTCGTCGGTCCCCATCCTCGCCGTGCACGACGGGTGCAGCGCGGTCTCGGCGTCCTGGGCGACCCAGTCGAGGATCTCCTGGTCGGTCTGGACCGACGGGCCGGGCGAGATCTCGCCGTCGCTGAACGGGGCGAAGGCCGGCTGCTCGAGGATCTTGCGCGCGGCCCGCACCATCTCGATCCACTCACGACGGTCGTTCTCGGTCGAGAGGTAGTTGAACCGCAGCGCCGGGTGCTCCATCGGGTCGGCCGACCTCACCTTCACGCTGCCGCGGACGTCGGAGTACATGGGTCCGATGTGGACCTGGTACCCGTGCTCGCTGGCCGGCTGCGACCCGTCGTACCGGATTGCGATCGGCAGGAAGTGGAACATCAGGTTGGGGTACTCGACCTGGTCGTTGCTGCGGATGAAGCCGCCGGCCTCGAAGTGGTTCGAGGCGCCGACGCCGCGGCGCAGGAACATCCACTCGGCGCCGATCCGCGGCTTGTGCCGGTGCTTGAGCCACGGCGCGATCGACACCGGCTGCTTGCTGGCGTGCTGGATGTAGACCTCGAGGTGGTCCTGGAGGTTCTCCCCCACACCGGGCAGGTCCACGACGCTCTCGATGCCGAGCGCCTCGAGCTCGCGGGCGTTCCCGATCCCGGCGAGCTGGAGCAGCTGCGGCGAGTTGATCGCGCCGCCGGAGAGGATCACCTCGCCGGCCTCGACGCTGCGCCTGAACTTGCCGCCCCGCAGGTAGTCGACGCCCACGACGCGGTTGCCGCGCATCCGCAGCCCCGTCACGTGCGACAGCGTGTGCACGGTGAGGTTCGGCCGGTTCATCACGGGGTGCAGGTAGGCCCGTGCCGCGCTGAGCCGGCGGCCGCGGTGCACGTTGCGGTCGAAGGGAGCGAAGCCCTCCTGCCGGTAGCCGTTCACGTCGTCGGTCAGCGGGTGACCTGCCTGCTGCACGGCCTCGAAGAACGCGCCGAACAGCGGGTTCGTGGCCGGCCCGCGCTCGAGGACGAGGGGTCCCGAGCCGCCGCGCCACTGGTCGGCGCCGGCCATGCAGGTCTCCATGCGCTTGAAGTACGGCAGGACGTGGGCGTAGTCCCACTGCTCCATGCCGGGGTCCTTCGCCCAGCGCTGGAAGTCCATCGGGTTCCCCCGCTGGAAGATCATCCCGTTGATGCTGCTCGAGCCGCCGAGCACCTTGCCCCGGGCGTGGTAGATCCTGCGGCCGTTCATGTGCGGCTCGGGCTCGGACTCGTACTTCCAGTCGTAGAGCTTGTTGCCGATGGGGTACGGCAGGGCCGCCGGCATGTGGATGAACGGGTCGATCTTGAAGTCGCTGCGGCCGGCCTCGAGGACCAGCACGCTGGTCTCCGGGTCGGCACTCAGGCGGTTGGCCAGCGCGGATCCCGCCGAGCCACCGCCGACGATGACCACGTCGTAGGAGTCCTGCTTGTTGCTCCTGAGCTTCTTGACGGGGCTCATGATTCCTTCCCTGCCGGCTCGCCGAACCAGTACTGGGCGGCGGGCCGGGTGTTGTGCCAGATGTGCTTGGTCTCGCGGTACTCGTCGAGCCCGGCGAGCCCGAGCTCGCGGCCGATGCCGGACTGCTTGAACCCGCCCCACTCGGCCTGCGGCACATAGGGGTGGTAGTCGTTGATCCAGATCGTGCCGTGGCGCAGCCGGCGCGCGACGCGCTCGGCGCGGCCCGCGTCACGGGTCCACACCGCACCCGCGAGTCCGTAGATCGTGTGGTTCGCGATCTCGACCGCGCGGTCCTCGGTTTCCTCGTACGTCGAACCGCTGAACGTCTCGACGGTCAGGACCGGGCCGAACGACTCCTCCTGGACCACGTGCATGTCCGCGTGGCAGCCGTCGAGGACCGTCGGGAGGTAGAAGAACCCGTCGGAGAGCCCGGGACCGTCGGGACGCGCGCCTCCGACGCGGAGGACGGCGCCCTCCTCGAGGCCCCTGGCGACGTACCTCTCGACCTTCTCGCGGTGCTCGGCGCTGATCAGCGGACCGGTCTCGGCCTTGTCGTCGAAGGGCGTGCCGAGCCGGATCCGCTCGGCCCGCCGGACCAGCTCGTCGACGAACTCCTCCTTGATCGACTCCTCGACGACCAGCCGTGCCCCACCGGAGCAGACCTGGCCAGAGTCGAGGAAGACCGCGGTGAGGGCGAAGTCGAGGGCGACCTCCAGGTCGGCATCCGCGAAGACGATGTTGGGGTTCTTGCCGCCCAGCTCGAGCGCCACCTTCTTCACCGTCGCCGAGGCGGCCGACATGATCTTGCGGCCGGTCTCGAGCCCGCCGGTGAAGGACACCAGGTCCACCTCGGGCGCCTCGGTGAGCGGCGCGCCGACCTCGGCGCCCGTGCCGAGCACCAGGTTGGCGACGCCGGCCGGGACGCCGGCCTCGGCGAGCGCCTTCATCAGCCAGATGGCCGTGGACGGCGTGAGCTCGCTGGGTTTGAGCACGAAGGTGTTGCCGGCGGCGAGAGCCGGCGCGACCTTCCACGAGGTCTGCAGCAGCGGGTAGTTCCACGGAGTGATCAGCGAGCAGACGCCGACCGGCTCGTGCACGACCCGGCTGGAGACGTCGGGCAGGCCGGGGTCGACGACTCGACCGGCGTCGGCGGTCGCCAGCCCGGCGTAGTGCCGGAAGACACCAACGATGTCGTCCACGTCGATCTGCGACTCAAGGAACCGCTTGCCGGTGTCCAGGGACTCCAGGCGCGCGACCTCGTCCTTCTGCTCCTCGAGCATGTCGGCGACCTTGTGGAGGATCGCTGCCCGTTCATGGCTGGTCGTCTCGCGCCAGGGGCCGTAGTCGAAGGCTCTGCGTGCGGCCCTCACCGCCTCCATCGCGTCGTCGTGGGTGGCCTCGGAGACGGTGGCAACCAGCTGCCCGTCGGCAGGACAGCGGATCCCGCGTGTCCCTCCGTCGGACGCATCTCGCCAGGTTCCGTCGATGAACAGGTCTGGCATCGATCTCCTTCTCTCGGAGGTCGCGGTGCGTCCCCCGACAGCGCGACCCGGGTGCGCAGCGGCATGCACGGGCACGCCGGTGTGAAAGGGCTCCTGAAACCCTTCCGCGACGCACGAGATCTGAAACGAGCGGACCAGACAATTGGAGGTAGGTCACACCGCTACGGCTGTCGCAGCGGCGTCACCGGCTCCCCGCACATCGGGCACTGCACCTGGTCGACCGGACGCGGGTCACGTCCGTGGTGGCCGCAGTACTCGCAGACGTAGTCCAGCGACCGGTCTGTTCCTGCCTTCGGCCTCATGCCTCCTCGACCTCCCTCGGGACGCGCGTGAGCGCAGCCTCCTCGAGCCCCTGCACCAGCGCCTGGAAAGTCGCGAGGCTGAACGGGTAGCCCAGCCGCCCGGCCTCGCCGTCGACGGTCACCGCCACGTGCTCGCCGAGGTCGAGCACCTCGACCGTGCACGGCGACTGCTCGCACAGGCGCGTGTTCAGCTCCGCGAGACCGTCGACCTTGTGGAAGCGGGTGAGGTCGTCGAGATTCTCGACGACGCACGCTCGTGGCGGCCGCGGCGGGAACAGCTTGCGCGCCACGCGAGTCGACGACGTCCCCGTGGTCTCCGCGATGTCGACCGGGACGTCCAGGCCCTGCGGCATGGTGCGGCCGGGGCGTCCCGCAGGCCCAGATCCGGCGGGGCCGGATGCAGCGGCGCCGGACGTCGCCGGGTCAGCCGCGGCGGTGCCAGACGCCGACGGCGTACGCCCGAGCTGCCTCTCCACGATCAGCCGCAGTGCCCGGCGCAGGAGGGCCGTGGTGCGCCCCCACGCGCGGAGCTCGTGCTCGCAGGCCTCCGCCTCCGTCCTGTCACCGAGGGCGACGGCCCGGTGACGCGCCTGGCTCCACGCGACCTCCTGGCGCCCGGTGTCGCCGAGCATGCGGACCACGAGGGCCTTGTCGAAGCCGCACACGCTCGCGGCGAGCTCGGGGTCGACCGAGTCGACCGTCTCGGCGTCCAGCTGCAGCAGGGTCAGCAGAGCGACGTCGAGCTCGCCCCGGCCGGGCCTGTCCCGGCGTGCGCCCGTCGGCGCCTCCGCGGCAGTCAGCCCCGGCTGATCGTCCCCGCGTCCGTCCTCGAGCAGGCACTCGAGCCGGCCCTCGAGGTCGTCGTCGAGCTCCTCGTCCTCCTCGTCCTCGTCGTCGTCGAGATCGGGCTCGTCGGTCGCCTCTTCGATGGCGCAGGTGCCGCCCACCCGAGCCACGAGATCCTCGTCGATGTCGTCGATCTTGGCCGACATGCCGGTCAGCATCGAGCGCAGGTGCTCGGGCACGAACGGCCAGGCAGGCAGGTGGATGCTGGCCATCACCCGGTCCGCGACGAGGGTGAACTTGACGAACCGCGCGTCACGGTTGAGCACGTTGACCTCGAAGGCCGCCCGCCGGAGGTCCGTGACTCCGTCGGCGACGCAGCTGAACAGCTCGACCACGGGCGCCTCCTCGACGACCCGGACGTAGACAAGCGAGCTGCCCCAGGGCACCGGGATGTCCCCGTCGTCGTCGTGCTCGGGCGGTGCCCCGAACAGCGGCGTCAGCGCCCGGTCCACGAGCTCGCGCAGGTGCTCCGCGCTCTCGGGCATCACGGAGGCCGGCTCGTCGAGCTCGATGGCGGGCTCGCTCGGCGGCGCGGGCACGTCGGGGTCGTCCTCCAGTCCTTCAGCGGCCAGGAAGGCGGGATGCGCGACGCCGAACACGTCCCGCAACGCCTGCACGGTCATCACGGCGAGCCGGTCGGCCTCGACGAGGGGAACGTCGGCGAAGAAGTTCGCCGACGCCCGTCCCTCCGGCTCCCCTGCTGCGGCGTTGGGCTCGTGGAAGCCGAGGGAGACCAACGATGCCTCGCCCTCGGCGTCGAGACGGTGCTCGGCCGCGAGGCAGCTGTTGCTGGACACCTCCCCGCGCAGCATCGTGCCCTCACCGAAGCCGGCGAGCCGGACGTACGGCGTCGCCCCCTCGACGTCCACCTCGGCCACCTGGACGTCGACCACGAGCACGTCGTCGTCGCCCATCTCGGCCAGGTGGTCGGCCAGCCGCACCTGGAACCCGCTCCAGGCCCGCGCCGTGGCGCCGTCCAGGTCGAACCCCGCGAACTCCCTCACCGGCATCCCCCTCGTCCCTCGACCCGATGAGACGACGGTATCCCCGACCACCGACGTTTCCCGGCTCGTGGCGCAAGACGGCCGGGGACCCGGCCGATGGTCCCGTCGACCCGCGACGGTCGGCCCTCCCGAGGGACGTTTCGGACAGGGAGGGTGAGGGTGTGAGGAAGTGGACCCGAGCCCTGGTCATGCTGGCGACCGTCCTGCTGACCCTGTTCGCGCTCGCCGGGCTGCAGTCGGCGGCCGCCGTGACCGAGGCACCGGACGGCGAGCCGGTCGAGCTCACGCTGTTCTGGGGCGACGGGTGTCCCCACTGCGCTGCCGAGCACGAGTGGCTGGAGGAGGCGAAGGAGAAGTACCCGGACCTCGTCGTCACCGAGTACGAGGTCTGGTTCGACGAGGACAACCGCGCGCTGCTCGCGGAGACCGCCGAGGAGATGGGCTTCGAGCCCTCCGGCGTGCCGGTGACGATCATCGGCGAACGGCACTGGATCGGGTTCTCCGACGCTGTCCAGGCGCAGATGGAGCTGACCATCGCCGAGGCTGCCACCGGCGCCATGGTCACCGAGCAGGGCGAGACGTCATCGAGCACGGTCGACGTCCCTCTGGTCGGCGAGGTGACGGTCAGCAGCGACTCGCTGGTCCTCTCGACCCTGGTCATCGGGTTCGTCGACGGCGTGAACCCGTGCTCGCTCTGGGTGATCTCGGTGCTGCTGGCCATCGTCGTACGCACCGGAAGCCGGCGACGCGTGTTCGCGATCGGCACGACGTTCCTGCTCGTCACCGCGGCGATGTACGCCGTCTACATGGTCGGCATCTTCTCCGCGATGAGCGTGATGGGGCATCTCGGCGCGATCCAGCTGGTGGTCGCCCTGGTCGCAGGCGTCTTCGGGATCGTGAGCGTCAAGGACTACTTCGCGTTCAAGAAGGGCATCTCGTTCACGATCAAGGACTCCGCGAAGCCGGGGATCTACCGGCGCATGCGCGCAGCAGCCGGCCACGACGCCCTGCTGCCCGCCTTGGGCGCCACCGTGCTCCTCGCCGTCGGTGTCTCCCTGCTCGAGACCCCGTGCACCGCCGGGTTCCCGGTGCTCTGGAGCGGTCTGCTGGCAGCCAACGGCGTCGGTACGGCGGAGGCGGTCGGCCTGTTCGGGCTGTACATGGCGCCGTTCCTCCTCGACGAGCTGATCGTGTTCGCCGTGGCGGTGGTGACGCTGCGGGCCACGAAGATGCAGGAGCACCACGGCAGGCTGCTGAAGCTGGTCGCCGGCACGACGATGCTGGCGCTCGCCGGCACCGTCCTGGTCTCACCGGCGACGATGAACGAGCCGGTCGGTGCGCTCACCGTCTTCGCGGTGGCGTTCGCCGCGGCAGCGGTGATCCACCTCGCCACGACGTCGATCACGAAGCGCCGCGAGGCCACGGCGGCTGCCGATCAGGTTCGCGCCGCGCCGTAGCCGAGCAGCGCGGCGAGCCCGAGCGCGCTCCGGGGCGCGTACCCGCTGCGCCAGAGCCCGCCGTGGACGGCGGCGTAGGCCTCGTCCTGCCACGGGTGGTCGTGCTTCGGCCCGCCGCCGGTGTGCAGGTCGTGGACGAGCAGCGCTGCCATGAGCACGTTCGACGTGGCCGGCTCGAACACCTCCACCCCGAAGCGGTGTGCTCCTGCGTAGGCCGCCGCGAGCGCCCGGTTCTTCACGACCGAGCGGGTACGGGTCGGCGGAGCGACGTTCATGGAGACCGTCGTACCGGCGTCGCGGGCCACCGAGGCGCGCCACCGCTGCAGGCGCTTGGCCAGCGCGTAGTTCGGGCCCTGCTGCGCGACCAGGCTGTCGTTGATGCCGGGGTCGGAGCCGGCGACGTAGGAGCGGTGCAGCAGCCGTCCACCGCTCACGGCGCGCAGCGGCCGGCCGACCAGCTTCGCCACCGAGGACCGCCCCTCGTAGTTGCCGGTGGCCTGGTCGACGGCCTCGCCCGGCACGGCGAAGACGTCGGTGGGGGTGGCGAGGAACGCCAGCGCCAGGTCCTCGCGTGTGCCGAGCAGCCCGGTGGTGAGCAGGTCGACCGCCATCGACACGCGCACGTTGGTGGCACCGTCGGCGTAGACGTAGTTGCCGAGCACGAGCGTGCCCTGCTGCTCAGCCAACCAGCTCGCGACGGTCGGGACCTCGGCGATCAGGTCCGCTCCGGTGTGCTCGTGCAGGTCACCGGTGCCGGCCGGCTCGATCGGCAGGAGCGCGGTGCCGGCGCCGCGCCGCGCCGCGTCGAGCACCCGGTCCCAGATCTCGGGTCGCGGCAGGTCGACCGCGGCGACCGTGGCCCCCCAGTGCAGCAGCGCCTGCAGCGGCCCCATCTCCGCGCCGGCGCCGAGGACGGCGACGGTGTGCCCTTCGAGGCGCAGCCACTCGGGGTGCGCCATCACCTCACGCACCGCCTCTGCCGCGGACGGCTCCATGACGCCGGCCGACACCCACTCGTCCAGCCGGAACCGGAGGTCGTCGCCGCGGAGCCGGCGACCGTGGTAAGGCAGGGACAGCTCGGTCTCCGGCTCCCCCTCGCCGTGCACCGCGACCGTGCCGAGCTCGCGGCCTTGTTGGGGCCACTCGGCGAGAGGCAGGTCGGCGCCGTCGGGTCCCACGACCCGCATCCGGTCGTGGAGCGAGCCGAGGCCGTCCCGGGCGATGGTGAGTGCGGCCTCCCGGGAGCTGAGGCCGGCCTCGACGAGGCGGCGGAAGTGGATGAGGTACCCGCTGCGCCAGTTGGTCTCGTGAGAGGCGTTCAGGGCGCCGACCGGGTCGACCCCGCGGAGCGCGTCCGCGACGACGGCCCGGCCCACCTCCGCGGTACTGCGGCGGCCGTCGGCGGAGCGGGGGAAGACGATGCCGTGCTGGTCCGAGCTCATCGCCTCATCATGCCCGACCCGGCCGCCGGCCTCAGCCGGCCGACGCCGCGGGGCCGGGGTCGCCGGTGAGGGTCGGCGTGGCGGCCGGCGCGACCACGACGGGCTCCCGGGGCGCGGGCGCCACCGTGTCCAGTCGACCGCGGAGCATCGCCAGCAGGTACACCGCCGCGAGCGCCGTACCGACCGCCATCATGGTGAAGATCAGCCGGTAGTCGACCAGCGTCACCAGCAGCGCACCGATGGCGATCGAGACCGCCTGCGGCGTCGTGATCAGCACCTCCGTGGCCGTCGAGACGCGGCCCATCAGCCGGCTGGGCGTCTGGCGCTGCAGCAGCGTGTTGTAGGCGACGATCATCAGCGGGATCCCGGCGCCCAGCACGGCCACCGCGACCACGAGGTGCCACACCTCGGTCCCGGCCGCGACGCCGCCGACGCCCAGGGCGAGCAGGCCCAGACCCAGGGCGATCGCGCGCGGTTCGCCGGTCCGGCGGATCACCCGGCTCGAGAGCAGGCCGCTGACCAGCGCCCCGACGCCCTGGACCGTGAGGATCGGGCCGACGAACTCGACCGGCTTGTCGAACGCGTCCACCACCGCGTAGATCGCCGACTCCGCGAAGCCGAGCACGAGCAGGCAGATGCTCAGGCTGAACGTGCTGTGCAGCAGCAGCGGGTTCCGCCTCACGTGCGTCACCCCGGCCGCCACCTCGGCACGCCAGTGCATCGGCTCGTGCTCCTCGTGCTTCTCCACCACCCGCAGGCTCGCGACGGCGATCGCCGCGACGACGAAGCTGGCCGCGTCGACCATCGCGACCGCCGCTCCGCCCGCGAGGGCGAACAGCGCAGCACCGCTGATCGGCCCCACCAGGCGCAGCGCCTCGCGGGTCACCGAGAGGGACGCGTTCGCCTCGACCAGGACGTTCTCGGCCAGCATGTCCTTGAGCAGCCCGTTGAGCGCCGCAGGTACGACGACGAACGAGACGCCGTACAGGAACGCGACCGTGTAGATGATCCACACGTCGGAGGCGTCCCTGACCAGGAGCAGCGGCATCATCGCCAGCGCCGAGCCGAGGTTGACCGCGACCAGGAACGCGCGCCGCGGCACGCGGTCCACGACGTACCCGAACAGCGGAGCCAGCAGGGCCGGGATGGTCAGCCACAGGAACGTCAGACCCGCCGCGCCGTTGGAGTCGGTGAGCTTCTTGACCCACATGCTCAGCACGATCAGCATCAGCGAGTCGCCGAGCATGCTGGCCGCGAGACCGGCGTAGAGCCGCTTGAACCCGGGGGTCCGGAAGGCGGCCCTCATCGTGCGCCCTCCTGCTTCTCGTCGGGTGGGACGGTGTGGTCGACGTCGTGGTCGGTGTCGTGGTCGGTGTCGTCCTCGAGCCACGGGGTGAGCCAGCCGACGAGGGCCACCAGCCGGGCACCCTCGGGGCGCCGCTCCGGATGGCGCATCCGGTCGTGGTGGGTCATGAAGAGCGCCTCGAGCTGCTCGGCTACCTCGCGGGCCTCCTCGGCCGTCAGCCAGAGACCTGACTGCATCACGGTGAACGCCTCGCGCCACTCGGGCGTCTCGTCCCGCTCGGCGCGACGTGCCGAGCGGAGCCGTCGCACCTCGCGCTCGAGCAGCACGTCGGTGAGGGCGTGGCCGGCCGCACTCGCCTCGGGCTCGAGGTCGGTCTCGCCCTTGCCCCAGCTCATGCCCTCGCTCGTCGTACGCCACGGACGGCTGCGACCCTTCACCCCCTCGACCTCGGTGACGAACCCGTGCTCGGCGAGCTTGCGCAGGTGCCAGGAGCAGTTCGACGGGGACTCGCCGAGGCGCGCGGCGAGCTCGGTCGCGGTCTTCGCCCCGTGGACGGTCAAGGCCTCGAGCAGGTCCAGGCGCAGCGGGTGCGCGATCGCCTTCAGGTCCGCTGCGTCGGTGATCGTCCGCCGGCGCGCCTCGGCGGCGGGCGGTGTCTCCTCGGGTGTCCCTGGCGGGGAGGGGTCGACGGTCATGGATGGAAACTACTCTTTCGAAAGAGTTCTTTCCATAGGTTTTCCGATCTCAGGTCAGGGCGCAGAGGGCTATCGGGTCGGGTCCTTGGTCCCGTTTCTCGCGGAGCGGGCGCGGAGGACAATGCCGGGGTGCCCTCCGATCTGCCGCTCGAAGTCGCCGCCTACGCGCTCCTCGTGGTGGTGGTGCACCTGCGAGCCGGAGGCACCTACGTCCTGGGTCGGCTTGCCCGGCGAGCGGGCGACGGCACCCGCGCAGGCCGGCTCCTGTCCCGGCCGCTGGTCAGGCGCAGTGAACGGCTCGTGGGGCGCTTCGGGCCACCGGCGGTGTCGGCGTCGTTCCTGACCGTGGGCTTCCAGTCGGCGATGAACCTGACCGCGGGCTTCCTGCGGATGCCGTTGCGGTACTACCTGCCCGCGCTCACCGTGGGAGCGCTGATCTGGGCAGCGATGTACCTCAGCGTCGGGCTCGCCGTCCTGCGTGCCTTCCGGTCGTCCGGCACCGGCACGGGCGCGACCGCTGTCCTGCTGGTGGTGCTCGTGGCAGGGCTGACCCTCGGCGTCCGGCGGCGCTGGCTGGCGTCGGTCGCCACCGACTGAACGCGCACTGCGGAGCTCGGCCCGGGTCAGTCGGCCCGGGTCAGTCGGCCGGTCAGTCGGCCGGTCAGTCGGCGAACAGCGCACGCACGTCGTCGGCGTCGATCGGTGTGCCCATCCCGCCGTCGCCGTCGACGACCCGGGCGAAGAGCGCGGCCTTGCGGGCCTTGAGCTCCATCACCTTCTCCTCGATGGTGCCGGCGGAGACGAGCCGGTAGACCATCACCGGCTTGTCCTGACCGATCCGGTGGGCCCGGTCGACCGCCTGCGCCTCGACGGCGGGGTTCCACCACGGGTCGAGCACGAACACGTAGTCGGCCTCGGTGAGCGTGAGCCCGACTCCCCCGGCCTTCAGGCTGATCAGGAACACCGCGGCGTCGCCGGCCTTGAACTCGTCGATCACCTCACCCCGCTTGCGGGTGGCGCCGTCGAGGTACGCCGACGCGATCCCCTCCCGGTCGAGACGCGATCGGACCCGCCGCAGGAACGACGTGAACTGGCTGAAGACGAGCGCACGGTGCCCCTCGGCCCGGAGCTCGAGCAGGTGGTCCACCAGGACGTCGAGCTTGGCGGAGGCGATCCCGTCGTACTCCTCGTCGACGAGCGCGGCGTCGAGGCTCAGCTGCCGGAGCCGGGTCAGCGACCGGAAGATCGCGATCCGGTGCTTGTCGAAGTCGTCGACCAGACCGAGGACCGCCTGACGCTCGCGCTGGAGGTGGGTCTCGTAGACCTTGCGGTGCTTCGGCGTCAGCCTGACCTCGAGCACCTGCTCCTGCTTGGGCGGCAGGTCGGAGGCGACGAGGTCCTTGGTACGGCGGAGGAGGAACGGCCGGATCCGTCGCCGGAACCGGTCGAGCACCTGCTGGTCGCCCAGACGCTCGACGGGGTTCGCGACCAGCTCCAGGAAGCGTCGGGGGTACGGGTAGAGCCCGGGCGCCACGATCGACAGCAGCGACCACAGCTCCATGAGCCGGTTCTCCAGCGGGGTGCCGGTCAGGGCGAGCCGGAACGGTACGTCGAGCCGCCGGACGGACTGGTAGGTCTTGCCGTTGTGGTTCTTCACGGTCTGCGCCTCGTCGAGGATCAGGCCGCCCCAGCGCAGCCCGGCGTAGGAGTCCACCTCGAGCCGGTACAGCGTGTAGGAGGTGACCACGATGTCGGCTTCCTCGAACAGCGCCGCGATCGACGTACCCCTCCGTGCATGGGACTCGGTCACCGTCCGCGCCACCAGGCCCGGCGTGAAGGTGGCCGCCTCGTGCGCCCAGGTGGACACCACGCTGGTGGGCGCGACGACCAGGAACGGACCCGACCCCCGCTCACGGGCGTGGGCGACGAGCGCCAGCGTCTGCACGGTCTTGCCGAGGCCCATGTCGTCGGCGAGGATCCCGCCGAGCCCGGACTCCCACAGGAACGCCAGCCACCGGAAGCCCTCGTGCTGGTAGTGCCGGAGCTCAGCCTTGAGGCCGACCGGCTCCACGTCGGGGAGCGCGGACATCCCGCGCAGCGCCTGCGCCGCGCGCACCCACTGGTCGGCCTGCGCGTCGACGATGCCGACCTCGGCGAGCTCGTCCCAGAGCCCGAGGTCGTGGTGTCCGACCCGCACTCCCCCGTCGGGCTGGTCGTGCAGCTCGCCGGCCGCCTGCACGAGCTCGGCGAGCTGGTGGAACTCGGGCCGGTCGACGTCGATGTGGAGGCCGCTCTTCATGATGATCCGCGGCAGCCCGCGGGTGAGCGCCTCGAGCACGTGGGCGAGCGCGATGAACTGGCCGTCGACGCTGATCACGACCTCGAGGTCGAGCCAGTCGGTGCGCGCCTCGTCGGCGCCGTCGCCCTGCTCGGAGGCGGCGAACCGGACCACCGGCGCACCCGTCGCCGCGCGGTAGTCGGGTCGGGGCCCGATCTCCTCGATCTCGACGAGACCGCCCGCCTCGAGCCCGGGCAGGACGTCCTCGGCGAAGCCGATCGCGGCGACGTCGTGGAAGACGAGCTCCGGGGTGGTCAGGGCGTCACGCTGGTACCTGCCGTAGAGCCGCTGGACCTGCTCGTCGGACAGGGACTCCTGGAGCTCCTCGAAGAGCTCCTGCTCGCGGTCGGGCCGGCGCACGCCCCGCAGGCCGCGTGTCTCGCCGAGCGGGTAGATCCGGTCGTCGTCGCCGACCCGGTAGCGCCAGCTCCAGCCGGTGACCACCCGGTCCACCTCGCGCCAGTCCACGGTGAGGCACAGCCGCGGCTCCACGGGCTCGGGAACCGCGACGGAGCCGTCGGAGGAGATCACCGGCACGTGCCGCTGCAGCCGGGGAAGGTACTCCGCGACCAGGTCCGCCCGGTCCGACGCGGGCACGACCAGCTCCTCGCTCAGGCTCAGCAGCCGGCGCACCTCCGGACCCGCCGGCCGGGCGAGCGGCGCCAGCCTCACGGCCCACGTGTCGCGTTCACCGGGGCCCCACAGCACGACCCCGTGCCCGGTCTCCCCGAGTACGTCGATCGCGTCGGCGCCGTACCACTCCCCACCGGCCCTCACCCCGAGCCGCAGGTGCGCGTCACGCCGTGGGGCGGCGTTGACGTCGAGCTCGATGCTCACCGGCTCGGGGAGCACGTCGACAGTCTCGATCCCGGCTCCGGGCACGAGCTCGAGGCCGGCCTCCCGGGCACGCGTGAGCATGCTCCAGAGCGAGGAGCCGAACGAGGCCAGGGGCAGGTGGGTGTCCGCGCCACCGAAGTAGAGGTTGCGCTGGGCCGCACGGTAGGCGGCGAGCAGCTCGCTCAGGAGGGCGACCTGCTCCGGCGGGAAGCCACGGCCGCGCGAGCCGAGGTGCTGGAGGTCGGTCCACGAGATCCCGGAGCGCACCCAGTTGTCCCGCGCCCCCCTCTGCAGCGGCCTCAGCCGGAGGCTCCCGCGTCGTGGGCCGGGGTCGTCGGCCCAGCGGCGGTAGCTGCTGCCGGTGGAGCGCTGGTTCAGCTCGACCTGGAGGGCGAGTGGCTTCAGCTCCCGGCTCGTCGCGGGGACGGCGTCGAGCTCGTCGAGCACCGACGAGAGCTGCCGCTCCCACCGTCGGGGCGACCCGTCCGCGGCGTGCTCCTCGGCCTGCTGCGCCCGGACGGTGAGCAGCAGCGAGATCGCGTGCTTGCACCCCTCGCCCACCGGACAGCTGCACCGGCCGTACGTCCACACGCCACGGCCGCTCCGCCCCACGCTGACCAGGCAGCTGTAGACCTCGCCGGCGGAGCCCTCGACGCTGCCCCGGATGTCGAGGTCGCCCTCGTCGTCGGTCTCGTGGCGGCAGGCCAGCACCTTGCCCCGGCGGACGTAGTCGACCGCCCGGTCGTACGTCGCCGACCCGAACCGCAGGCGCAGGTCCGGGTCGGCGAGGAGCAGGGTCAGGTCCACCACGCAGCGAGCCTAGACGCCGCCGCGGACAGCTTTCGTGGTCACGCCCTGCCGGGCAGCATGAGGTGCCAGTACAGCTTCGGCAGCCCGTACTTCTTGAGCAGCCACATGTCCTTGCGCTCCCTGGTCGTGTCGATGAGCGGGAAGGACGGCTTCGGCTCCAGCTGGTAGTCGAACTCGCACAGCAGCATCTTGTCGCGCGCCGTGGTGATGGGACACGAGGCGTACCCGTCGTACTGTGCCGTGGGCTCCTGGGACGCCATGGTGCGGAGCAGGTTCTCCGCGACCACCGGGGCCTGCTTGCGGATGGCCGCGCCCGTCTTGGAGTTCGGGCTGGAGCCGGCGTCCCCCAGGGCGTAGACGTCGGGGTACCGCGTGTGCTGCATCGTGTACTGGTCGACCTGGATGTAGCCGGCCGGGTCGTCGGGGTTGGCCAGCGGGGTCGCCTTGACCCAGTCGGGGGCCGACTGCGGCGGGACCACGTGCATGAAGTCGTAGTCCAGGGTCGTCACGCCGTCGCCGGTGAGGTCCGCGACCGTGGCCCGCCTCGCCTCCGGGTCGATCTCGACGACCTCGCTGTTCTTGTGCACCGTGATGCCGTACCGCTCGACCACGCGCTCGAGCTCGTCGGCGAACACCTTCACACCGAACATGCCCGGCGTCGGCAGCACGAGGTGGACGTCGATCTGGTCCAGGACACCTTGCCGGCGCCAGTGGTCGGCGGCCAGGTAGGCGATCTTCTGCGGGGCTCCGGCGCACTTGATCAGGCCCGCCGGCATGGTGAACACGGCCGTCCCGGACCGCAGGGCACGGATCCGCTCCCAGGTCTTCGGAGCGAGCTCGTACTTGTAGTTGCTGGAGACGTACGGCGTCTCCAGCGCCTGCACGAGACCCGGCACCTTGTCCCAGTCGAGCTGGATCCCGGGAGCGACCACGAGGTAGTCGTAGCTGATCGTGGCGCCGGCGTCGGTGGTCACCGTCCGGGCTTCGGGGTCCACCGACTCGGCGGCGGCCTTGACCCAGGCAACCCCTGCCGGCACGACCGACGCCTGGGGACGGGCGGTCTCGCCGATCTCGGCGCGGCCGCCCCCCACGAGCGTCCAGAGCGGCTGGTAGTAGTGCGTGTCCGACGGCTCGAGGAGACCGATGTCGGTGACCCCGGCCCGGCGGAGCCGCGAAGCGACGCTGATGCCGGCGCTGCCGCCACCGATGATGACGACCTTGTGGTGGATGGATGATGCCATGGGCCTCTCCAGGTGGGCTCGGACGGGAACGACCAGGATGGACGGAGATGTCGATACCCCTGGGGGTATCGACGAATCGACGGTACCTCTGGTCGCCTGCCCCGAAAAGGGTCCGGGCAAGGCAGTCCAGACAGGGCGACGTCGTCGGAGCCGCCGACGACCCCAGAGAACTGCCGGGAAACTGCGGGGAACCGCGGGGAACCGCCGGGAACCGCCGGGAACCGCCGGGGCACCGATAGCCTGACCGGATGAGCGCCGGCGGGGACGAGTACGAGCTGCGGAACGGCGAGTACACCGCCGTCGTGACCCAGGTCGGCGCGGGCCTGAGGCTCCTCAGGCACGGCGACCGGGACCTGCTCCTTCCCTACGACACGGGGGCGGTCCGCCCGAAGTACCGCGGTGCCCTCCTGGCTCCCTGGCCCAACCGTGTCGTCGACGGCAGGTACCGGTTCGACGGCGAGGAGCTGCAGCTCGACCTCAGCGAGCCGCAGCGTCGTCACGCGATCCACGGGCTGGTGTGCTGGGAGCGGTTCGAGGCCGCGCAGCCCTCCCCCTCGGAGGTGACGTTGACCCACCGGCTCGTGCCGCGTGAGGGGTACCCGTTCTCCGTGGAGCTGCAGGTCGGCTACCGGCTGGACGACGGGCTGGCCTGCACGGTCACCGCCCACAACGCAGGCCGGCGGCGGGCACCGTACGGGACCGCACCTCACCCCTACCTGGTCGGCGGTCCCGGGAAGGTCGACGGCTGGACGCTCCACGCTCCCGCCTCCGAGGTGCTCGAGGTGACCCCGGACCGGCTCGTGCCCATCGGTCTGCGCGCCGTCGAGGGCACGCCCTTCGACTTCCGCGCGCCGCGCCGGGTCGAGGGGATCGAGCTCGACCACGCCTACACCGGTCTGGCTCCCCGCGGCGACGGCCTGGTCCGCGTCACGGTGACCGGAGCGGACGGCCACGGCACCGAGATCGCATGGGACCCCACCGTGCTGCCCTGGGTGCAGGTGCACACCGCGGACCTGCCCGAGCCGGCGGAGTCTCGCCGCGGCCTGGCGGTCGAGCCGATGACCTGCCCGCCCGACGCCTTCAACTCCGGTACCGACCTGGTCGTCCTCGAGCCGGGCGAGAGCCACGAGGCACGCTGGACGATCCGCGCGGTCTGAGGCGACGACCGCGAGCCGGGTGGGGCTCGCCGGCCGGCGATCGTCCCGGTGACGCTCAGGCGGCGAGCTCGACCTCGACCCGCCGCTGCGGCAGCCGCTGCGACAGCGGCGCCGCCACCCGGGCCACGGGCCGACCGAGCCGGCCGGCCGCCAGGGAGGCAAGGGTACGGCGCAGCGGGAGCCGGTACACGACCACGACGGTCTGCATGACCAGCAGCACCGAGCAGCAGATCGCCAGCGCCACGTCCCACGCCATCAGGGCGTAGAGCAGCCACAGCGCGGTGCCGCTCCATGCCAGCAGCACCGACCAGGGGCACAACCCCCACAGCGGTGCGCCAGAGACGGCGAGCCGGGTCTGCGGCAGCATGCGCATCGAGCTGGCCACCGTGCCGACCATGGCCAGGGTGAACGAGTTCGCCACGTCGACGACCCAGATCGAGGCGAGTGCGGTCGCGAAGACGATCGCCACCGGCAGCCACGCGCTGCTGGGGACCCCGGCCCGCATCACCACCACGGCCAGGGCGGCCAGGAGGAGCAGTGCCAGGGTGTTGTTGACGATCTGCATGGCGTCCGACACCGCGACCGCGTAGACCGCCCACAGCGTCATCGTGCCCAGGCTGAGCAGGGTCGAGCTCCACGACACCCCCTCGACGGAGCGGGTACGGGCTGCCCGGAGGACCTGAGGGACGGTGGCGTAGACGGACAGGGCTGCGGCGACGGCGCCGACCAGCATGACGACAGACACGGGCGTGCACATTCGAGCGAAGGGTGGACGGGGACACGGCGTCGGTCCGCCGTCCTGCTTGCCTGCCGTGACACGTGACTGATCGCAGGCGAGATTCTAGGAACGAGACCCCGGCTGGTTCAGACGAATGCGTAAAGCCTGCCGTGAGTCCTGCGTCACAAGTTGACGCTTCCGGGCGTCGACGGCGAGAGTCCGTGCATGTCCCCCATCGACAGGTCCCGCCTCGCCTCCCTCGTCGACCGCGAGCGTTCGACGTACACCTCCGACCACCCGGCCTCGGCGAAGCTCTTCGGCGCGGCCGACCATCTCTTCGGTCGCGTGCCGATGACCTGGATGGCGATGTGGAGCGGTGGCTTCCCGATCTACCTCGACCGCGCCTCCGGCAACCGGGTGACCGACGTCGACGGGCGGGACTACGTGGACTTCGCCCTCGGCGACACCGGAGCCATGGCCGGCCACAGCCCGCGGCCCACCGTCGAGGCCGTCACCGAGCGGATCGGCGTGCTCGGCGGGATCACCGCGATGCTGCCCACCGCCGACGCCGAGTGGGTCGGCGCCGAGCTCACCCGCCGGTTCGGGCTGCCGCTGTGGTCCTTCACGCTGACGGCGACCGACGCCAACCGGTGGGCGATCCGCCTGGCCCGCCTGGCCACCGGCAAGCCGAAGATCCTGACCTTCGCGTACTGCTACCACGGGTCCGTCGACGAGGCGTTCGCCGTCCCCGGCCCCGACGGTACGGCGGCCGCCCGGCCCGGCCTGGTCGGCGCCCCCGTGCCCCTGTCGGAGACGACGCGGGTCGCGGAGTTCAACGACCTCGCCGGCGTCGAGGAGCAGCTCGCCCATGGTGACGTCGCGGCGATCCTCACCGAGCCGGCCCTGACGAACATCGGGATCGTGCTTCCCGAGCCCGGCTTCCTGGAGGGGCTGCGCGAGCTGGCG
>DASTPU010000108.1:0-21961 GCA_035762105.1 Nocardioidaceae bacterium
GCGTGCGGGCCGCCGTAGAAGAGTGGGACGCCGAACCGCTGGGTGGATCCGACGACCACGTCGGCGCCCATGGCGCCAGGTGACTCGAGCAGCGTGAGCGCGAGCAGGTCCGCGGCCACCACGGCCATGCCGCCGCGCTCGTGGACCGCCTCGATCACCGGCCGCGGGTCGAGGACCCGGCCGCTGGCGCCGGGGTACTGCACCAGAACGCCGCTGACCTCGCCCTCGGGCAGGCCGTCGGTCAGGTCCGCCACCTCGACCTCGATACCCATCGCGTGGGCACGGGTCTGCACGACCGCGATGGTCTGGGGCAACGCGTCGGCGTCGACCACGAACCGGCCGGTCGCGGTCTTGTTCGCTCGTCGAACCAGCGTCATCGCCTCCGCCGCGGCGGTGCCCTCGTCGAGCAGCGAGGCGTTGGCGGTGGGCAGCCCGGTCAGGTCGCCGACAACGGTCTGGAAGTTCAGCAGCGCCTCGAGCCGGCCCTGCGAGATCTCCGGCTGGTAGGGCGTGTACGCGGTGTACCAGCTCGGGTCCTCGAGCACGTTGCGGCGTACGACGGGCGGGGTGACCGTGCCGTGGTAGCCGAGCCCGATCATGGCCTCGAGCGGGTTGTTGCGGGCAGCGACCTCGCGCATCATGCGCGCCGCCTCCGACTCACCGGCCGCGGTAGGAAGACCGAGCCCGGCGTTGCTGCGGATCGCGGAGGGGACCGCCGCGTCCATGAGGGCGTCGAGCGAGGCGAAGCCGAGGGCCTCGAGCATCGTGCGCTGCTCGGACTCGTCCGGGCCGAGGTGGCGGTCCACGAAGCCGGTGGCGGTGTGGAGGTCGGAGAGGTGCGGGTAGTCGGACACAGAGGCTCCCGATGACGGCGTGATGGGTCGCCTCCCCCTCTGTCGGTCCCGGATGGGACTTCCAGAGTCGCCTCGTCCGCTCGGTCCTGGCGCCTGAGAGGTTCCGGGGAGGTTTGCCCCTTCGGCGCTCCGCGACAGAGCCGGCCGGTGTTGCGAGGCCGCTCCGACGGAGACTCTCCCGTGCGGTTTCGTCAGCACGTACACGCTATCAGCACATGCGAAGACCCCGGGTCCGTCGGACACCGGGGTCTTCGGAGAGGTACTGGCTGCGTCAGCCGACCTGGCGTGCGCGGCGGCGTGCCGCGAGCTCGTCGGACGACGGGTCCTCGGTGCCTACCGCCCGCTCGCTGGGCAGCTCGGCGAGGGAACCCTCGATCTCGCGCCACACACCGCCGATCGCGATGCCGAAGACGCCCTGGCCGCCCTGCAGGAGGTCGATGACCTCGTCGTTGCTGGTGCACTCGTAGACGCTGGCGCCGTCGCTCATCAGCGTGACGCGGGTCAGGTCGTCGGTGCCGCGGGCGTGGAGATGGTGGACCGCGGTGCGGATCTGCTGGAGCGAGATCCCGGCGTCGAGGAGACGCTTGATCACCTTGAGCAGGAGGATGTCCCGGAAGGAGTAGAGCCGCTGCGTGCCGGACCCGGAGGCTCCGCGGACACTGGGCTCGACGAGGCCGGTGCGGGCCCAGTAGTCGAGCTGACGGTAGGTGATGCCGGCGGCGTTGCAGGCGGTCGGACCGCGGTAGCCCGCGTCCTGCGGGAGCGGCGAGACGTCGTCGTCGAACAGCAGCCCCTGCTCACCGGCGGCCACAGCAGCCTGCTCGGCAGCGGTCTCGTCAGCTGTCTTGGCAGCCTCGTCGCCGTTCGTCGTCACGTCAACCTCTTCTCGTCGGCTCCGCTTTGCCCGCAACTCCTGAGGGGAAGCCGGTGTGCTCGGGGTGGAGCACAACGGTGGAGTTACAACGAAGACACTCCCAAGGTAGGCCTGGGGCCACCCTGGGTCAACGACAACCGGAGAGCTCGGTCCGGCGTGTCGCAACTCTCAAGTAGAGGTTTAGGTTGAGGGTTTCGGCACCGCGTTCAGTGGCTCTCGAAGTCCTCTGGGGTCACGTGGTCGAGGAACTCCCGGAACTTCTCCACCTCGTCCTCCTGCTCGTCCGGGACGGCGAGGCCGGCCTCGGCCAGGACGTCCTCGTCGCAGACGATCTTGGAGCCCGTGCGGAGTGCCAGGGCGATCGAGTCGGAGGGGCGGGCGCTGACCTCGACGCCGGACCCGAGGACGAGGACGGCGTAGAAGACGCCGTCGCGCATCTCGGTGATCCTGACCTCTGCCAGGTCGTTGCCGGTGGCGGTGATCAGGTCCTTCATCAGGTCGTGGGTCAGCGGGCGGGGCGGGACGACGCCCTGCTGGGCGAAGGCGATCGCGGTCGCCTCCACGGCACCGATCCAGATCGGCAGGTAGCGGTCCCCCGCGACCTCGCGGAGCAGGACGATGGGCTGGTTCGAGGGCATCTCGACCCGGACCCCGATCACATCGACTTCTCGCACACCACCACAGTACTCCCGGGAACAAGACCTGCATCCGGGCCGAACGGGTGGTTCAGCGCGAGGAGCGCAGTCCCCGCTTGACCAGCGTGGCGTGCAGGCGCACGGACAGCGCGGCCATCTGGGCGATGGTGTCCTCGGCACGGGCCTTGGCCCCGGCGTCCCGTCCGCGGCGCATCGGCGAGACCACCTGCTCCACCAGGCCGACCTCGCGGTCGGCGGCGGTCTTGAACGCCCGCAGGTGCCGGGGCTCCACACCGAAGGAGGCGAGCTCCCCGGCCGTCTTGGCGACGACGAGCGCGTCGCCGTCGTAGTGGTGGGAGCCCGAACGGGGATTGACGAGACCGTATGTCTCGAGCTGCTCGAGGAACGCCTCGTCGATCTCGGCCCCCTGCAGCAGCTCGGCGCGCGAGAGGCGCAGCTCCGAGGCGTCGGTGCCGAACGTCTCAGGCGACGGGTAGCCGTCACCGGCGAGCACGACGCGGGGAACCTGGGGTCCGCCACCCGTCACGGCCGGCGGCTCGAGGCCTCGGTCGATCGCGTCGAGGTGCTCCTTGATCACCTTCAGCGGCAGGTAGTGCTCACGCTGGCTGGTGAGCACGTAGCGCAGCCGTTCGACGTCGCGGTGGGAGAACTTCCGGTAGCCGGAGGGCGTCCGCTCGGGCTCGATCAGCCCCTCGGCCTCGAGGAACCGGATCTTGGAGATGCTGATCTCGGGGAAGTCGGCCCGAAGCAGCGAGAGCACCTCCCCGATGCTCATCCGGGACCGCGACGCCGCCTGCCTCACTGCTGCTTGCCCGCTCCTGCGTGGCTGGCGAAGTACACGAGGCGGTACTTCCCGATCTGGACCTCGTCTCCGTTCTGCAGCTCGACCTCGTCGATGCGGTCCCGGTTGACGTAGGTGCCGTTCAGGCTGCCGACGTCCGCTACGCGGTAGCCGTTGGACCCTCGGCGGAACTCCGCGTGCCGCCGTGAGACCGTCACGTCGTCGAGGAAGATCTCGCTCTCGGGGTGACGGCCCGCGCCGACCACGTCGGTGTCGAGAAGGAAGCGGCTGCCGGCGCTCGGGCCGCGCTGCACGACCAGGAGGGCGCTGCCCGCCGGGAGGGCGTCGACGGCTGCTGCGTCGGCCTCGTTGAGCGCCGCGCGGTCCTCCGCGCCCTCGGGCTTGACCGGGGCGCCGAAGGTGATCGTCGAGGTGGTCTCCCCCGGCGACTCACGATCCGCGGTGGACCCGGCAGGGGCCTCCTCTGGGACGAGCCGCTTGCCGCACTGGGAGCAGAAACGAGCGTCGTCGGGGTTCCGGTGTCCGCACTCGGTGCAGAACGGCATCTCCAGCCTCCTGTTGGCAGTTGGCGCCACCATTCGACGAACCCTCAACAGCTAGTCGAGGTTGACGGTTACCTGAACCTATCAGCCACAGGCCACCGATCAAGTCGGAACGCCCGGGCAGGATGCGCAGCCCGGGCGGGCGGGTCAGGACTCGAGAGTCCCCTGGTAGGCGGTGGCGTCCATGAGGCCGTCGAGCTCGGCGTCGGAGGCGCCGGTCACCTCGAACAGCCAGCCCTCGCCGTACGGGTCGGAGTTCACCAGCTCCGGCGCGCCGTCGAGCGCCTCGTTGCGAGCAACCACCTTGCCGCTGACCGGTGCGTAGACGTCGCTGACCGACTTGGTGGACTCCAGCTCACCCACGGTGTCGCCTGCGCTGATCTCCGCGCCGACCTCGGGGAGGGACACGTAGACGATGTCGCCGAGCGCGTCCTGGGCGTAGTGGGTGATCCCGATCCGGACCGAACCGTCGGTCTCGCCCGGGCTGCGCACCCACTCGTGCTCGCTGCTGTACTTGAGGTCCTCGGGGTACACGGCGCTCCTCGTCGGTCGGCTGTCGGTCGGCTCGTCGTCCGCCGGGTGCGGACGGGTGCAGGCTACTACTCGGGTTCGACGGGCTCGGCGTACTCCGGCTGTTCGAGCTCGGCGAGTGTCGCCACCTCGACGTCGGTGGACTTCTCGATCGTCACGTCTCCACCCACGGCGACCGGGTCCTCGATGTCCTGGACGAAGCCGCCTCGGATGTTCAGCGCGGTGGCCATGGTGTCTGCGTCACCGATCACCTCCAGGGTGTACGGCGGACTCAGCTCCGTGCCGTCGACGATGAGGCCCTCCTCGCCGTCCTCGAACGCGGTCTGCGCGACGACGCGCACGCTGTCGTTGATCTCGATCGCCTCGGCGCCGGAGTCGCGCAGCTCCTCGATGCCGTTGAGCATGTGGTCGATGCCGACGTTGCCCTCCGGGTCCTCGACCTCGACGACGAGGCCCTGGCCGACCGCGGGAAGTGTGCCGGCGAGGATGCCGAGCACGTTGGCGCGTTCCCGGGCCTGCTCGAGGGCGGCCCGCCGGGAGTCGGTGTCGCTGCGGAGCGACGAGCGGGTCTGCTCGAGCTGGGCGATCTCGTTCTCGGCGCGCTGGGCGGCGCTGGTCAGCGAGTTCAGGAGCTGGACCAGGTCCTCCTCACGCATCCCCTCGTAGTCGTCGTCCCGCTCGTTGGCCTGCACCTGCGCCACGCTGGCGAAGCCGACGATCGCCAGCAGGATCGCAGCCGTGACCTGCCGCCTGGGTCGCGGTTTCTTCACCGACGACACCAGCCGGTCGCGGCCCTCGGAGTCACTCACCTGGACAACCTCATGCGTGGAAGATGTGACGGCGGATCGCCGCCACGTTGGAGAAGATACGGATTCCGAGCACGACGATCACGCCGGTGGACAGCTGGCCGCCGACCCCGAGCTTGTCGCCGAGGTAGACGATCAGCGCCGCGATCAGCACGTTGCTGATGAACGAGATGACGAACACCTTGTCGTCGAAGATGCCGTCGAGGAAGGCACGCAGGGCACCGAACACCGCGTCGAGCGCCGCCACCACCGCGATCGGGAGGTAGGGCTCGAGCCACAGCGGCACCTCCGGCTGCAGCATCAGGCCGAGGATCACCCCGACCAGAAGCCCGAGGCCTGCGATCATGGTGTCTCCCCCTGGTTGGCGTGGCGCAGGGTCAGGCGCCGGTTCGGAGCGGCGGGCAGCCGCAGAGAGTCTTCCTCGGTCATCGTGAACTGCAGGCGGTTGACCGCGTGCAGATCCAGCCAGTCCCTACCGTGCTCGGTCTCGACGAACCGTGCCGGCATCGTATCGGGGTCGCCGATGGCCAGGACCGTGTAGGGGCGGGACAGGGACACGAAGTTGACCGTGATCGCCTGGCCGGCAGAGCGGATCGCCGAGAGGTTGCTCAGCCTCTGGCCGTTGATGGAGATCGCCTCGGCGCCGGATGCCCACAGCGCGTTGACCAGCTTCTGCAGGTCCTCGTCCAGCACCTGCTCGACGGGGCCGACGGCTCCGGGCGCGTCGTCGACCACCACTTTGACGCCCGGTCCGGTCACCGGCACCGCGCCGGTGACCTGGCTCAGCCTGTCCAGGCGCGCGGACAACAGCCGGCCTTGGCTGGTGGTCTCGAGGTAGAGGGTCTGCAGCCCCTCGATCTCCTGCCGCAGGTTGGTCACCCGTGCGCGCCGGGCATCGAGCTGCGCCGTGCGGGCCTTCACCTGCGTCACCAGGGAGTCGCGGCCCCCCGACTGCTCCTCGGCGTTGCGCGCGGTCTGCATGGCGGCCGTGGCGACGAGCACCCCGAAGAGCCCCATCACGATCAGCGCGGCCAGCCCCGGACGTACCTGCTGGCTCGGCTTCTCCGCGCCCTCCCGCTCGGCGACGTGGGCGTAGTCCTCGTCCATCGAGTGCGCGGTGATGTAGTCCAGCAGGGGCATGAGAACCTGCGGCGGGACCTCCGTCGTACTGCTGCGGGGCTCATCTGACATGGAGGTCGGGCGCCCTTCGGTCACGGTCCGCGAGGAGCTTGCGGACCTGCCATGCGTAGAGGATCCCCGCCCACCAGTACAGGCCGGTGCCCCAGATCGCGAAGGCCCAGCCGAACACCCGGGCCAGGGAGGCGACGACGGTCTCGCCGTCCCCGAGGAGCAGCAGCGGGAACGCGTAGAGGAGGTTGAAGGTGGCGGCCTTGCCGAGGAAGTGGACCGGGAGCGCGTGGTAACCGCGGGTCCGGAGGAACGGCACGAGACCCCACAGCAGGAGGTCGCGCGCGGGGAGCAGGACCGCCAGCCACCACGGGATGATGTCGCGCCAGGCGAGTCCGATGACGACGGCGAGGATGTAGAGCCGGTCCGCGACCGGGTCGAGGATCTGGCCGAGCTTGGAGGTCTGGTCGAGCTTGCGGGCGAGGTAGCCGTCGAGCCAGTCGGTGATACCGGACGCCATGAGGACGGCGAGCGCCCAGCCGTCGGCCTCGGGGCCCAGCACCAGCCAGAGGAACAGCGGCACCCCCGCCAGCCGGACGATGCTGATGATGTTCGGGAGGGTCAGGACACGGTCGGCGTTCACCGCAGCCGCGGCGGCCTGCTCGTTCACGTGTCTCCCTCAGTGCGCCTGTTGGTCCTGACGAGACGTACCTTATCCGTCGGCCCGTAACAGGCGGTGCCCCGAACGCGGCGGGTGGGGAGGGGTCAGGTCACTCGGCGCGGAGGGTGCTGCCACAGCGTGGGCAGTGTGCGCGGGAGCAGACGTCGAGGTCCTGCCCGCAGCGGCACTTGCCGGCCGATGCCGGCCGACGGACAGCGCCCTGGACACGCTTGCCACGGGCCATGCTGCCGGTCTTCTTGCTCATCACTTCTTGGTCTCCCATATGTGAGTCGTTTCACTCAAGGTCACCATGAAAGACGGCGAGAACGCGTTTGCCTGTCGTGGTTTTGCCCGGCCTGTCGCAAAATCACCCGAACGGGCTAGGTGCAGGTGACCCGGCCGGTCGCCGCCGCTCGTCCGTTCAACGTGCCGCGCATGCGTCGGTCGGCGCACGCCACGTCCGCGCGACGGCCCTCTGGCGTCAGCCGCGGCCGAGCACCGACCGCACCGCGTCACGGGTGCGGTCGACCACCGACGCGATCGGGCCTGCAACCAGGTTGGCGGTCGCCGACTCGACACCGGGGTGCGGATGGGTGGGGGCGAACGCCTCGGCGGCGCGTACGGCGGCAGCCATCGTGGCCCTCGTCTTCTCGTCGGTCTCGGCCTCGAGGAGCGGGAACTCCTCCGCCTCCTCGTTGTCGGCGTGGGCGATGACCGAGGAGCGGAGCCGGCCGAGCTTGGCGTCGAAGCCGGCATCGCCGGCCTTCATCCTGTCCAGGTCGGCGAGAAGCTCCTTGGCGGAGTGCTCCTCGGCAAGCCGGGCGTCGACGACGTCGTTGCCGCCCTCGCCGAGCCGTGCCCGGGGGTGGACGACCATCTCCTCGGCGGTCTCGTGCACGGCGAGCAGACGGCGGAGGTCGTCGAAGCGCTGTTGGCGCTCCTCCCCCACCGCCTGCCCGACGGCGTCGAACATCGCCCGGATCCGCTGGTGCTGCTCCTTCAGGAGCGCCACCACGTCGTTCCTGCTCTCTGCCTCGCTCATGGCCCGGTGCTACCCAGACGCGGCCGCGGAACACCTGCTGTCGCCCTTGTCAGCCTCGCTTCCGGGCAGATGTCGGTCCCCCGTCCCGCTTCGCAGGTCACGCGCCGGGCGTCGGCCACTCAGCCGTAGGGGCGGCCGAGCGGCGTGGTTCCGGCAGCCCGCGCGACGTCAGGTGACACCGTCGTGTGGGCGAGGAGCTCCTCCCGACCCGCCCCGCCCGAGACGTCGAGCGTGAGCACGACTCCCACTCCGGGTGAGTACAGCTTGTACTCCAGCACCTCCGGCTCGAGCGCGTCGGTGTCCTTCGTGAGCAGGAGGTCGTCGAAGTGTCCTGCCGGCACGTCAGCCATCTCGTCGAGGCTGAGCACCTCGCCGCTGTCCTCGGCCACGCCTTCGTAGTACTCCTGCCGGAAGGACATGCCCACAGCCGGCTCGCCCGGCATGACGACTCCGGCCATCGCCCCGTCGACGCCGGCCTCGAAGGACCCGGACCGTGTCGTGAGCTCGCCGTCCTCGAACTCGGCCGTGTCCTCACCGAGGTACCAGACGGTGCCGCTCGAGTCCTGGGCGAACCAGTCGAAGGTGTCCTCGACGACCTCGTCGTCCTGGGTGACCGTGTCCCGGACCACCCGCGCGGTCACCCCGTTGGCGATCGCCTTGGTCACCGCCGTGGCCGTGACGACGACGCGAAGCTCCTGGCCCTGCTCGTCGACCTCGCCGTAGACCCATCGGGTGCCCGGCTGGAGCGGCAGGTAGCGGTTGTCGATGTCCGGGCTGAGGTCGGCGGGGTCGAGCGCGTGCGGCTCGTCCGACCGCGGGAGCGTGGAGGAGGCCCCGGCGCGGCTGCTCGAGGGGCCGGCCGGGGCGTCCGTCGTACCGGCCTCGCCGTCGCAGCCGGCGGGAAGCGCGAGACCCGCGAGCAGCACCAGCGACGTCCACCCCGGGCAGAGTGCCATGACAGTCCCACTCCCCTCTGCCTCCGAGGCCAGAGGCCCAGGCGCAGGCCCGGGAGATGCTCCGTCCGCCTCTTGACCTACGCCGGCTCCTGCGACGGTCAGCAGGTGTCGCCGACCGCTGCCCGGAGGTCCTTGAACGCCGCGCTGAAGGCCTTGACTGCGTCTGCGAGCGTCGAGAGGGAGGCGGCCGTCGGTGTCTCGGTGGCTGCTTCCGCGCTCGACTCGAGGTCGTCGATGCTCGCCTGTACGACCTCTATCTCTGCGGCGTACTCGTCCGCCGCGTCGTCTGCGAGCTGTTCGACCTCTGTCCTGATCTGGTCGAGCACGACCCGGAGGTCCGAAAGGACGTTCGTGTCGTAGATGTCGAATGCCTGGAGCGAGGTCAGCGACGTGCGCAGTGCGTCCACGTCGTCGCAGACGGCCGCCTGCTCCTCACCGCCGCAGGCTACGAGAAGCGATCCGGTGAGAGCGAGCGAGACGAGGGTTCCTGCCAGACGCCGTGTGTTCATACCCGCAGGGTCACACCGGACCCTCCGCTGCGGCCTCATCCCTCTGGGGTGACTCCTGTGGTGCGAGCCCGACGATCCGTGCGGTCTCTCCGAGTGTGCTGCCGTCGACGTCAGAGGTCGATGCGGAGCCCGTCGTGGGCGACCTCCCAGCCGCTGAGGTCGCTCGCCAGGGCCGTGGGTGACAGGTGGGTCAGCATCAGCCGGTGGCAGGACAGGCTGGCCCGCCGGCCCGCGAGCGCCTCGAGGTCGAGGTGCCAGCGCACCGGCGTGGGGCTGTAGCCCTCGCACAGGAACAAGCCCACATCGTCTGCGGCCTCGACGAGGGCGTCTGTCCATTCGGTGTCGCCGGAGTAGGTCACCGAAGCGTCCGGGTGCTCCACACGGAGCGCGTAGGCAGGAGCGCCAGAGGCATGCCTGACTTCGAAAGGGGTGCACCGTAGCTCGCCGACGGCCAGCGACTGGCGCTCGACGTGCTCGACCACGCGCACCTCGAACCGTCGCTTGACCTGGCTGGAGCCCGGATACAAGGTCTCCATCGCCGCCTCGAGACGGCCGCGTGTGCTGGGAGGACCGACCACCGTCAGGTCTTCTGTGCGGTGGCGGAACTGCCCGTCGAGGATGAGGAAGGGCAGCCCACCGAAGTGGTCACCATGGAGGTGGCTGAGCAACACGGTGCGGATCTGGTTCGGGTCGATCTGCTGCTCACGCAGGGCGGTCAAGCTGGTCGCGCCGCAGTCGAGCAACACCGTGGGCGGCGCCTGCGACTCGTCGGCGAGGGCGATGCAGGTCTGGTAGCGCCCGCCGGACCCGAACGCGTCTCCGCTTCCCACGACTCTCACGTGCACGCGACCATGCTGGCAGCGCGGGCAGGGAGCGGCAACGGACCACCGCGCCGGACCGAGCACGGCCGGTGCGGGCGGCCCCGGCCACCTCCTCGGCGACCGGGGGCCGCATCGCGTCAGGCGAGGTCGAACCGGTCCAGGTTCATGACCTTGACCCACGCCGCGACGAAGTCCTTGACGAACTTCTCCTGCGCGTCGTCGCCGGCGTAGACCTCGGCGACGCCTCGGAGCTGGGAGTTCGAACCGAAGACCAGGTCGACGGCGGTGGCGGTCCACTTGACCTCCCCGGTGGCACGGTCCCGGCCCTCGTACACGTTCTCGGCCGAGGTGGACGCCTTCCACTCCGTGCCCATGTCGAGCAGGTGTACGAAGAAGTCGTTGGTCAACGTCTCGGGCCGGTCGGTGAAGACCCCGTGCCGTGTGTTCCCCACGTTGGCGTTCAGGGCTCGCATGCCCCCGACCAGGACCGTCATCTCGGGCGCGGTCAGGGTCAACAGGTTGGCCCGGTCCAGCAGCAGGGTCTCCGGGGCGAGCTTCTCCCCGGCTCGGAGGTAGTTGCGGAACCCGTCCGCCTTCGGCTCGAGCACGGCGAACGCCTCGACGTCGGTCTGCTCCTGGGATGCGTCCGTGCGCCCGGGAACGAAGGGAACCGCGACGTCATGGCCGGCGTTCTTCGCCGCCTGCTCGATGGCTGCGCACCCACCCAGGACGATCAGGTCGGCGAGCGAGACCTTCTTCCCCCCGGACTGTGAGCTGTTGAACTCCAGCTGGATCTGCTCGAGGGACTGCAACGCCGTTGCGAGCTCGGCCGGCTCGTTGACCTCCCAGCTCCGCTGTGGCTCGAGGCGGATCCGCGCCCCGTTGGCGCCGCCACGCTTGTCGGTGCCGCGGAAGCTCGCTGCCGACGCCCAAGCAGTGAGGACGAGCTGTGAGATGGACAGTCCCGATGCGAGGAGCTTTGTCTTGAGAGCAGCGATGTCCTCGTCCCCGACCAGCTCGTGGTCGACCGCCGGGACCGGGTCCTGCCACAGCTGCGGCTCCGGCACCCACGGACCGAGGTAGCGCGAGACTGGCCCCATGTCGCGGTGCAGCAGCTTGTACCACGCCTTGGCGAACGCTTCGGCCAGCTGGTCCGGGTTCTCCATGAAGCGCCGAGAGATCCTCTCGTAGACCGGGTCGAGGCGCAGCGCCAGGTCCGTCGTCGCCATCATCGGGGCATGCCTGACCGAGGGGTCGTGGGCGTCGGGCACCGCGTCCGCTCCGGCGCCGTCCTTCGGCTTCCACTGCTTGGCGCCGGCAGGACTCTCGGTCAGCTCCCACTCGTAGCCGAACAGCGTCTCGAAGAAGCTGTTGTCCCAGGTGATCGGGGTGGGCGTCCACGCGCCCTCGAGCCCGCTGGTGATGGTGTCCTTGCCCTTGCCACTGCCGGACGTGCTCGTCCAGCCGAGTCCTTGCTGCTCGATGGGCGCTCCCTCCGGTTCAGGGCCGACCAGGCTGGGGTCACCCGCGCCATGCGTCTTGCCGAACGTGTGGCCCCCGGCGATGAGGGCAACCGTCTCCTCGTCGTTCATCGCCATGCGACGGAAGGTCTCGCGGATGTCCCGCGCGGCAGCGAGCGGGTCCGGCTTGCCGTTGGGGCCCTCCGGGTTCACGTAGATCAAGCCCATCTGCACGGCACCGAACGGGGCCGCGAGCTCCCTGTCACCGCTGTAGCGCTCGTCTCCGAGCCACGTGTCCTCGGGCCCCCAGAAGATCTCCTCCGGCTCCCAGATGTCCTCGCGCCCGAAGCCGAAGCCGAAGGTCTGGAAACCCATCGACTCCAGAGCAACGTTCCCGGCCAGGACCAGGAGGTCGGCCCAGGAGATCTTCCGCCCGTACTTCTTCTTGACCGGCCACAGCAGCCGGCGTGCCTTGTCCAGGTTCGCGTTGTCCGGCCAGCTGTTGACAGGGGCGAAGCGCTGGGCGCCGTCGCCGGCACCGCCCCGGCCGTCCTCGATGCGGTACGTGCCGGCTGAGTGCCAGCTCATGCGGATGAAGAGCGGCCCGTAGTGCCCGTAGTCGGCCGGCCACCAGTCCTGCGACGTCGTCATCACGTCGAGGAGGTCCCGCTTCAGCTCCTCGACGTCGAGGGTGTTGAACTCCTCGGCATAGTCGAAGTCCTCACCAAGCGGATTGGACCGCGGCGAGTGCTGGTGGAGAACCTGCAGGTTCAGCTGGTTCGGCCACCAGTCCCGGTTCGACCGTGGCCGGCTCGGGGTCGGCGTGGGCGCTGAGATTACAGGGTTTTCGCTCTCGCTGCCGTGATCAGACATGTCGGTCCTTCTCCTGTCTTGATGTCTCTTACGTCAACTGGGGGCTGGGGCCGCGGCACACACGGGGCAACTGCCCCAGTAGGTGACCTCGGCCTCGTCGATCGAGAAGCCCTGATCGTCGGACGCGGTCAGGCACGGGGTGTCGCCCACCGCGCAGTCGACGTCGGCGATGGCACCGCACGACCGGCACACGACGTGGTGGTGGTTGTCCCCGACCCGCGACTCGTAGCGAGCCACCGAGCCGGACGGCTGGATACGCCGCACCAGCTGCGCCGCGGTCAGCGCGCGCAGCACGTCGTACACGGCCTGGTGGGAGACCTCGGGCAGCTCCCTACGGACCGCGCCGAAGATGGAGTCGGTGTCGGCGTGCGGATGTGCATGCACCGCAGCCAGCACCGCCAACCGCGGACGAGTCACGCGGAGTGCGGACTCGCGCAGCATGCGCTCGAAGTCCGAGGACGTGGGCACGCTGCGCAGTATGCCCCTCGGTCTGGAGTGGATCAAGATTCCGGTGACACCCGCGCAGTCCCACCCACAAGGGCGTCCCGGCCGCTTCCGGACCGCACCGCGGGGTGCGGTTCTGGTGCGCGCGCTACACCCGCCGCAGGAGCACCGAGGGCACCGGACGCCTGCCTCGATCGGGTGGCGAAAGACCACCCGATAGGGCTAGTTCCCCGCGTTCGCCTGCGCCGTGGTCCAGATCACCCTACTTTGACCGAAATCGACCGCCACGCTGCCTTCCGGCGGCGTCCATCCCGAGAGCCGCGGGTGAGTGATGAGCACCGAGCGCCCTGCCAAGCGCGGCGGAGGGTCCGCGCTGGCCATCTCCGCTTGGCCGTTGCGCCGAAAGGTGGCCCTCGCCCTGGCCATCCCCCTGGTGCTCGCCGGAACCCTGGGTGGTCTACGGGTCCAGAGCGACCTCGTCGAGGCATCGAACTCGTCCTCCAGCGCCAGGCAGGTCACCGCGCTGCGTCCGGCGGTCGACTACCTCACCGCCGCCGAGCAGGCGATGATCGCCGCCGTCGGCACCGACGAGGACAGCAAGGCCGCGCTCGAGGAGTCGCTCGCCGACATCCGTTCGGCGGGGCGGGAGCTGCTCGAGTCGAAGGAGTCCGCCGACCTCACCGACGACCAGCGCTACCAGGTCGACGCGGTTCTGGACCTCAGCCAGGTCCTGCGCGCCGACGACGCGATCACCCTCAGCCCCGGCACCTGGGTGGCGCAGCTACGCCAGCTGCAGTCGGGCGTGACTCAGCTGATCACCACGATCGTCGACGAGCAGATCAACCCCGAACCTCGGCTCGAGCTGCTCTCGCAGACCTTGGCCGGCCGGTTCTCGCTGGCCATGCAGCAGGCGCTCGTCGCGACCGAGCGCACCGGTGAGACCGGCTCGCTCGAGCTCTTCTCCGAGCTCGGCGCCGAGGGCGCCGCGGTCGACCGCATCGCCAGTGCGCTGGGCGCCAGCGAGAAGGCGGTGGCGTCATTGCGCACGGCGAACGCGCAGCGGTTCCGCACGGTTCGCACCGGCGGCACGGATCTCGGCGGCGCCAACGCGTATGCCGACTACGACACCATCATCAGCACCCTGCAGGACGGCATCGACGACGAGCTCGAGGCCGCGGCTGCCGAGGCCCGCACCGGCGCCTTCGTCAACGCGGCGGTCACCCTGGCCGCCCTGGTCGCTGCGATCCTGCTCGCGCTGCTCATCTCGCGCCTGTTGCTCAACCCGATCCGGCGGGTTCGTGAAGGCGCGCTGGCGGTTGCGCACGAGCGGCTGCCGGAGGCCGTCGCTCGCATCCGTGCCGGCGAGGAGCCCGGCGAGATCACGCCGATCGACGTCACCACGGAGGAGGAGATCGGCCAGCTGGCCCGGGCCGTGGACGACATGCACCGTCAGGCCGTCGTGCTGGCCTCCGGCGAGGCCAGCTTGCGGTCGCAGGTCAGCCAGATGTTCGTCACCCTGTCCCGCCGCAACACCTCCCTGATCAACCAGCAGCTCGGGCTGATCGAGCGGCTCGAGCGCGACGAGGAGGACCCGAAGCGGCTCGAGAGCCTGTTCCGGCTCGACCACCTCGCCGCCCGCATGCGTCGTACGGCGGACAGCCTGCTGATCCTCGCTGACGCGCCGACGGCGAACGCCGTCGTCGACGGTCTCACCGTGAGTGACGCTCTGCAGGCGGCCACGTCCGGTGTGCAGGACTACCAGCGGGTGCGGATCCGTTCGGCCAACCCGATGCGCATCGACGACAGCGCTGCCGCCGACGTCGTCCACCTGCTCACCGAGCTGGTCGACAACGCCCTGACCTACTCGCCCCCCACCTCGACGGTGACCGTCGGCTCGACGACCACCGCCCAAGGGGTGGTCATCGAGGTCGCGGACGCCGGTCTGGGCATCCCCGCCGAGCAGCTGACGAAGATCAACAACACCCTCGGCTCCGGGGGCGACGTCACCCCCGACACCGCTCGCCGGATGGGCCTCTTCGTGGTGAGCCGCCTCTCGCAGCGCCACGGCCTCACCACGAGTCTGCGCGCCAACGACGAAGGCGGTACGACGGCCACGGTGGTGCTGCCCGTCGCGATCCTCCCCGACCTGGCCCCGCGCCCGGCGCCCAGGACGCGCGAGGCGGCGCCCAAGCCGCGCGAGGCGGCGCCCAAGCCGGAAGCTCCGACGGCGGGGGCGACCCGCGTGCCCCAGAAGACCGAGCGCAAGCCCAAGAGGTCTGACCGCAAGCCGGAGACTGTGGAGGCCAAGGGCGAGAAGCCCGGGGAGATGGACATCAAGGCCCGGATCGACGCCGCCCTGGGGCTGCCTACCCGCAGGCCGGGCGCCGCTGCCGGGGCGCCTGCGATGGTCACCCCCTCGACGGCGTCCGCCGCACTGGCGGCTCTCCGGCCTCTGCGCCACGGGCCGCACCCAGCGCCCGCGGTGGAGCCCGCTGGCCCGCCCTCCGAACCGGTCGTCCAGGCGGGCGCTGAGCCGGTTGCCGAGCTCGTGGCCGAAGCCCCCGTCAAGCCGTCACCCGGACGGAGCGAGCCGACGCCCAAGCCCTCGACCGAGCCGACCTCCCGGCAGACCGACCTCCCGACACGCGGGGAGGGCGCCGCGGCCGAGCCGGCCACCAGCGGGCCGGAAACAGCGGAGGACACGCGGCCGACGGCTGCGACCGCCCCCGCCGCACCTGCGGCCGCCCCTGTCGCCGCACCCGCGACCGCCCCCGCCGCACCCGCGGCCGCCCCTGTCGCCGCACCCGCGGCCGCGCAGGCGCCGGAGCCCACCCCGGCACTCACCACCCGGGGACCCCTGGCCGCCAACGACGCCCTCGACGGCGACTGGACCGACCCGGGCGACGAAGGCTTCGACACCCCGATCTTCCGGTCGCTGCGCTCGGCCTGGCTGAGCTCCGGCGACGACGCGCAGCCGTGGCGCACGTCCGAGATCGAGGTCGGCTGGGAGATGGCAGACCAGGTCGCCGAGACCACGCCCGAGCCGGAAGTCAGCGAGTCCGGGCTCCCCATACGACGCCCCGGCAGCAGGCTCGTGCCGGGCGGCGTGACCACGACCCCCACGGCCACGGTCCGTGACCCCGAGGCCATCCGGGCCCGACTCGCAGCGCACGCATCCGGCGTCTCGCGAGGTCGCGCCGCCGCCACCGCCGTACCCGACCCTTCGTTGACGGAAGCAGGTTCCTGATGACCGAGATCAAGGCTCCGACCGACGCTCGTCACCTCGACTGGCTGGTCACTCGCTTCGTGGAGGAAGTACCCGACGCGGCCCACGCCATCCTCGTGTCGGCCGATGGCCTGCTGATGGCAGCCAGCGCCAGCATCCCGGGCGAGCGTGCCGAGCAGGTCGCCGCGGTGTCGTCCGGCCTGGCCAGTCTCGCCGTCGGCGCGGCTCGCCTCTTCGAGGGCGGCGCCGTGCTGCAGACCGTCGTGGAGATGGAGCAGGGCTACCTGATGCTGATGAGCGTCGGGGACGGCTCCAACCTGGCCGTCCTCACCCAGGAGGCCGCCGACATCGGCCAGGTGGGGTACGAGATGGCGCTGCTCGTCGACCGCGTGGGCCGGGCGGTGCAGGCCCAGGCCCGCGTCGCGACAGGCGCCTGACCGGGACGAGCCGTGGCACCCGAAGACGCCCGCGGACCGGACGACGAGCCGGTCGCACCCGCTCGCTTCGTCCGGCCGTACACAATCACGGCGGGGCGGACGAAGGCTGCCGTCGACCTCCCGTTGGAGGCGACCCTGCGCATCCAGCCGCATGACGCCAGCACCGACGCCGACCTGGGTGTCGGCGCGCTGCGGGTGCTCGAGCTGTGCGACCGACGCTCGGTCGCAGAGGTCTCCGCACTGGCGTCCATGCCGATCGGCGTCGTCCGTGTCCTGCTCGGCGACCTGGTGCAGCAGGGCCTCGTCGGCGTGCAGGCCACCATCACAGAGAGTTCGTCGAAGGACGAGCGGATCGAGCTCATCGAAAGGACCCTCCGTGGACTTCGCTCCTACTAGCGCGCCACGCAAGGCCGCGTCGACGAAGATCGTCATCGCCGGCGGCTTCGGTGTGGGCAAGACGACCCTCGTCGGCTCCGTCTCGGAGATCGTGCCGCTACGCACCGAGGCGCTCGTGACCAACGAGTCCGAGGGCGTCGATGACCTGGCGGCCGTTCCCACGAAGGCCACGACGACCGTCGCCATGGACTTCGGTCGCCTGACGCTCGCCGAGGATCTCGTGCTCTACCTCTTCGGCACACCGGGTCAACGGCGTTTCTGGTTCATGTGGGACGACCTGTGTCGCGGCGCCATCGGCGCCATCGTGCTCGTCGACACCGCCCGGCTCGACGAGTCCTTCTCGCCGCTGGACTACTTCGAGTCCAAGGGCCTGCCGTTCATCGTCGCGGTCAACCAGTTCGACGGCACCAGGGAGTACGAGCTCGACGAGGTCGCCGCCGCGCTCGCGCTGCCCCCCGAGGTGCCGATCATCCGCGTCGACGCCCGCGACCGCGCGTCCGCCAAGCAGGCGCTGGTGCGCGTCACCGAGTACGCCCTGCTCCGCCTCACCCAGTCCCTCACCGTGAATGCGAACTGACATGCCGAGCCACACACCCGCCCGCCGGGCCACGCGCGCCGTGGGCGCCGTACTGATGCTGACCCTGGCCGCCGGCTGCGCCGCCGAGGCCGAGGGAGACACGAGCTCCGTCCGCGCTCCCCAGGTCATCAAGGACGGGGCGCTGACCGTGTGCAGCGACATGCCCTACGAGCCGTTCGAGTCCATCAAGGACGGGGAGCCGGTCGGCTTCGACATCGACCTCGTCCGCGAGGTGGCCGAAGAGCTCGACCTCCGCCTCGAGATCAAGGACACCGACTTCGACGCCATCCAGTCCGGCGACGCGCTCAACTCCGACCAGTGCGACCTCGCGATCTCGGCGATGACGATCACCGGCGAGCGGGCGCGGGTGCTCGACTTCTCCAGCCCGTACTTCGACGCCTCGCAGGCGCTCGTGGTCGCCAAGGGCTCCGGCATCGACTCGCTCGACGATCTCGCCGGCCAGTGGATCGGTGTGCAGGGCGGCACGACCGGTGAGCTCTACGTCACCGACAACGCGCCGCCCAGCGCGGACGTGATGCCGCTCAAGGACGCGGCCGCGATGGAGAAGGCCCTCAGCACGCGCGCGGTGGACGCCGCCGTCTACGACAATACCGTCGTCGGCGACGTGGTGGCCAACAACCCTGACCTCGAGGTCTCCGCCGAGTTCGACACCGGTGAGCAGTACGGCATGGCCGTCAAGAAGAACGGCAACGTCGACCTGCTGCGTTCGATCAACAAGGTGCTCGCCACGCTGGAGGAGGACGGCGGCTACGGCAAGATCTACGCCACCTGGTTCGGCGGCGCTCAGGACTGAGCCGCGGTGGCGGTCAGGACGGCAAGCGGTCCCTCCCGCGCTGACGTGACGTCGCGCCACGGAACTGGCTCGGCAAGTTGCTACGTGATGAAGACGGACTGGAAGGTCCCGATCTTCCACGGCCGCCGACCCCACAGCAGCAGCTTTCCGCGCAGCATCTGGCTCAGCGGGTTCACCCGGTTGAAGTACATGAGCAGGTACACGGCTGGGTCGACCGACATGGTGAAGTCCACCTTCTGTCCGGTCGTCTCCTCGAGCTCCAGGATCCCGTCATGGACGCTCACGACGAACGGGTCCATCCCCCTGATCCGCATCTCGGCGTTCACGCGGGCCCCTGCGGAGCGCTTCTCGTCGAGCAGGTACGGGAAGAGTGGCAAGAACTCTCGGTGCGCGACCAACGCGTCCGATGCCTCGATCCTCCATGGGAGTCCAGCAGCATGGGCGATGTCGTAGCCGTGCACGAGCACCTCGCCGAGCTCGACGGCGAGAAGGGTCGACAGCGGTACCTCGACACCGATGAACGGCTTCACCGCCGGGTTGCCCTCCACCGTGCCGGCGTAGCGCACCAGCTCCTTGACGCCGCCCTCGAGGCGGTCAGCGAGCACCGAGGGGTCGCGCTCGGCATCTTCGGCGAGGCTCTGCGCGTTACCGGCATCCACCTCGTCCAGGCCCTCGAGCGCGGCCTCACCACGCGCCGCAGCCAGGAAGTACTCGTGGCTTCCCGCCACGTGGTTCGCGGTCTCGCCGATGCTCCAGATCCCGATTGCCTTCGGGGCCGGATCCCTGATCTGTCTCAGCACCGCAGCGAGTTGTTCGGCGTTACGCACCAATGCCGTGCACACGGCATCGACATGCCTGTCGGTGCTGGGCGCCATGGTCATCACCCCTCTTCCCCATCCGAGCGCGGGTCGCCGGTGGGGGCCAGAGGCTTTGGTCCTCGTACCGCGGCCCGCGCAGTCGCGACCCGACATGGAGCGGCGACCAGCCCTCGCGGCCGATGCGTCGCTCGCCGGTTGCGCCACCGAGGCGAGTCGGACCTGGCAGACTTGGTTGAATGCCGATATGGACAGTGATCGTCAGCCCCGCCGAGCGTGAGCACGTCGTGAGGGCGGACGAACTCGAAGTCGCCGCAGGAGCCCTCATCTTCCGGACAGGCGGCGTGATCACACAGGTCTTTGCTCCGACCGGTTACGAGTCGGTGCGGCTCGAGGATGAGTGAGCCGGAGCGACCGTAGGGCCCTACGCCTCTGGACGGGCGAAACCAGCGGGCAGAGCCTTGGACTGTCACTCATGCCGAGGAGGCGAGGACATGTCCGAGCAGTACACCGCGGAGGGCACGCCGAGCATCGAGGTTCGCGTCTTCCGGGACGGCGACGTCATCGAGCGTCACCTGTGTGAGTCAGACGAGGAGGCCGCCGAGGTGGTCGAGAAGTGGTCAGAGGTCGAGGACGTCACATGCCTGGTGGACGACCTGTCGTTCCACCACACCCCGAATGACGTGCTCGAACCGGAACCATCCGCACCTGCCGACGAGGACTACCCGCAGAGCTAGGCGCGCGGCCTCCCCTGGCCGCTCGCGTCTGGCTTGTGACCCTGGCCGTGGACATGCAGGGACCTGCGAGGCGCTTTCCCTTCGCCGGTATTGTCCGGATCAGGTAATGGGGGTCGTCAGTCAATCTTTCGAGCTTCTGACCTCTCAGCCTTTCGGCTCCCTCGCCAGTCTCGCAGGCCAGTTAGAAGCATGGGCCTCTCGAGCGGCTCCTACAAGGGCCCAAAGGGCGGGTTGCCCGGTTGCCGATCGGACCAGGGACATCCCCCAGCCGGGGGTGAATCGACTCCGTGATGCCCTGCACCGTGTGGAGAACGAGGTGGTGCTCACGTCGTACGGGCGCTCCAGCGGCTTCTGCGTCGACCCTGTGGAGAAGAAGCCTCTCAACCACTTCCTGCCCGGCTCGCCGGTGCTCTCGTTCGGTACCGCGGGATGCAACCTGGCGTGCAAGTCCTGCCAGAACTGGGACATGTCCAAGTCCCGCGAGGTGGACACCCTCGCGGACAGCGCCTCGCCCGAGGCCCTGGCCAGAACAGCGCAGTCACTCGGCTGCCGAAGTGTCGCGTTCACCTACAACGACCCGACGATCTTCTGGAGTACGCCGCCGACGCCTGCCACGACCGGGACATCAAGGCGCTCGCGGTGACCGCCGGCTACATGTGCGCGGAGCCGCGCCGGGAGCTCTACCGGCACATCCCCGGGCACAACGACTCCGACGAGGAGATCGGTGCCGAGACACAATGGATCGCCCGTGAGCTCGGTACCGACGTCCCTGTGCACTTCACTGCGTTCCATCCCGACTACAAGATGCGCGATGTCCCGCCGACACCGCCTGCGGCGTTGCGCAGGGCACGCGAGATCGCGCACGCGAACGGCCTCCGGTTCGTATACACCGGCAACACGCACGACCCTGATGGAGGGCACCACGTACTGCCCTGGCTGCGGCGAGGCCGTGGTCGTCCGTGACTGGAGGACATCCGCCACTATCACCTGGACCCTGCCGGACGCTGCGGGCTCATCCGCCCACGAACGAAGCAAAAGTCGCGTATTGTGATTCCGTGAAAGCAGGTGAGTGGACGTTCCTCTCCAACCACGGCCACGTCCTCGTCTGTCTGGCCCGCGATCCCGAGGTCCGGATGCGAGACGTGGCCGAGGCGGTCGGGGTCACCGAGCGGGCGGTTCAGCAGATCGTTCGTGACCTGGTCGACCAGGACTACGTCGAGAAGGAGAAGGTCGGCCGTCGGAACCGGTACCGGGTGGTCAGGTCCGCGCACTTCCGACACGAGCTAGAGGCCGAGGTCAAGCTGGGTGAGTTCCTCGACCTCGTGCTCGGCAGGCGTTCTCGCGACCGTTGACACCGACCCCGGGGGCGGCCCGGGCCGCGGTCTCGTCGAGCCCAGCCGGCCACGCGGGGCCCAGCGCCGCGTGACCGGCAGGACGCGGAGCCCAAGTGCCGCGATGACAACCGCTACCGCAGTGAGCTCGACCAGGTCCGCATCCACAGCTACTCCTCACGCGTCGAGCTCGGCGCGCCGTCGCCGGCGCTGGTGAGAACGTGGGACTCCGGCTGAGAGGGCCGCGCGGGTGGCAGCGCTCGGGTGGCACGGAGGCTGAGCACGACAGCCACCGTGATGCTGGTCGCGATCACGGTCAGAGACAGCCAGATCGGCACCTTCCACACATCGAGCAGCAGCATCTTGACGCCGACGAAGACCAAGATCGCGGCCAGGCCGGCCTTGAGGTAGACGAACCGGTGGATCAGGTCGGCGAGCAGGAAGTACATCGCCCGCAGGCCGAGGATGGCGAAAGCGTTGCTGGTGAAGACCAGGAACGGCTCCTGGGTCACCGCGAAGATCGCGGGAATCGAGTCGACGGCGAAGATGATGTCGGTGGTCTCGACCAGGACCAGCACGGTGAACAGCGGGGTGGCCACCCACTTGCCGGCCTTCTTCACCCAGAACTTCTGGCCGTGGTACTCATCGGTGGACGGCACCCGCTTGCGG
>DASTPU010000109.1:0-24806 GCA_035762105.1 Nocardioidaceae bacterium
CCTCGGCTACCCGGCGCTGGCCGGCATCAGCGACGAGGACCTCGACCTGCTGGTGAAACCGCTCTACGACCTGCTGCCCGAGGCGGCCGACGGGCCGATCCCGCTGCTCCTCGTCGCCCGCAGCACCCTCGTCCCGACCGCCGACGCGGTCGCACGCTGGTCCGTGAAGGGCAAGGCAGGCTGGACGGACATGGCCGAGGAGCTTGCCGGCTACCGACCGATCGAGGGGGTCGCCGTGCCCCAGGCGCCGCTCTACATCCTGCTCGACGTCGACACCGGCGCGGACACCCTGGGCGTCCGGCCGGACGACGCTCTGCCGATGGTCCGCGCGCAGGGCCGGACACCGCTGACCGTCGACGAGGGCGTCGCGCTCGTGACGCAGTTCCCCGACGTGTTCACCGAGCACAACGCCTTCCAGGCGCTGGCGTCACGGGCCGGCAACAGGCGGATCCCGAGCTTCTGGATGAGCAAGGGCGCGCCCCGGCTCGGCTGGTGCTGGGCAGGCAACCCGCACGGCTGGCTCGGTGCGGCCTCGGCTGGAAGCAGGCTGAGCGTGTAACTGCCACGCTTCCGGGGCCCCGGCTGGGTTATCGTCTGCGCGTCCCATCTGGTCCCGTCGCCTGCACGGTCGACGCCGCGGAGGTGCATGTGGTCACGCCCAGCCCGCGGCTGATCGCCGTCCGGCGCGGCGCGGTCGACCCCGGGTCGGTCCTCGCTGCCGTCGTCACCGTGCTGACGGTGTGCGCCCTGGTCAGTGGGGTCGTGGCCTCGCTTCCGACGCTCCAACGGCAGGCGCTGCGCGCGGCGATGCAGGAGCAGCCGGTCGACGACGTGGTCATCGAGGTGGTCTCCTCCTACGACGCCGACACCGCCGAGCAGCAGGACAGCGGGGTCCGCGAGATGCTCGCCCCGGTCACGGCGGCCGCTGCCGGCCGCGTGGTGCGCGTCGTGGAGACCGTCGGCCACGAGGAGCAGGCGGAGGGCGCGGTCTGGTCGTTCCTGGCCGTGAGCGGTGGCGGGGCGCCTGCCGCCGCCGTGGCCGTGGCCGGGCGCCTGCCGACGGCCGACGGGGCCGACGGGGCCGACGGGGTCGTCGAGGTCGCCGTCCCGGTCACGGCAGCTGACGCGCCGCCACTCGGCACGCGGATGACGCTGGTGAGCCCGGTCGACGGTCGCCGCGTCCGGACGCTCGTCGTCGGGACGTGGGAGCCTGCCGCCGGTTCGGCGCCGGCTGTTGGACAGCCTCCGGGCTCGTCGCTGCTCGTGGCCGACGGCGACCTCGGCTCCGTCGCCGGGCGGGCCTCGTCCGTGCGCTGGCGCGCCGCCCCCGACACCGACCGCCTGCGGCCCGACGAGCTCGACGACCTGCGTGATGCCGCGGCGGCGGTCGACCAGGACGTGGCCGCGGTCGCCGAGAGCGTGGGGTCGAGCCTTCGTCTGGAGAACCCGCTCGTCGCCGTCGTCGAGGCACGGGCGCGGGAGCTGACCGCGCAGCGGCTGCTGTTCCTCGTGCCGGCGCTGATGCTGCTGCTGCTCGGTGCGGCGGCTGCCGTGATGGTGGCCGCCGCCCTGGCGGACAACCGGCGCCCGGACGAGCTGCTGCTCCGGTCGCGTGGGGCCGACCGTAGGCAGCTCGTGGGACCCACCGCCCTGGAGGCGCTGGTGATCTGCGCACTCGGTGCGGCGGTAGGTCCTCCGCTCGCCGCGGCTCTGGTCAGGATCGGCGGGGTCCGGCCGACGCTCGAGCCGTTCGCCTGGGCCGCCGGCCTCGTGGCCGCTGCTGTGTGCTGGGTCGCGCTGGTCCTCCCGGTGGTCGCGGGCGCCCTGGGCGGGGACCGCGGGGAGCAGCTGTCGGTCGAGCGGCGGCGCCGCCGGGTCCTCACCTCGCTCTTCGCGCTGGTCCTCCTGATGGTCGCGTTCGGCGTGGTTGCCGTGGTCGCTCTCGACGGTTTCGCCGAGGTGCTCGCGGACAGCGGAGCCGGCGCGGTCGACCCGCTGGTCGTGGCGGCGCCGTCGCTCCTGCTCCTCTCCGCGGTCACCGTGCTGACCCTGCTGCTCCTGCCGGTCCTGTTCCGGGTCACCGAGCGGGCTGTCCGCACCCGCGGCGTGGTCCTGGCCCTGGGTACGCGGGCTGTGTCGCGGGCCCCCGCGAAGGCGGTCCCGCTGTCCCTGGTGGTCGCGCTCGTCGCCGGCGGCATCGCGTTCGCGGCCGTGGGGCATGCCAGCCAGGTGGCGGCGCGGGAGGCGCGTGCGTCGTACGACGTCGGCGCGGACATCCGGGTCACCGCGCCGCCGCCGAGCCTCCGGGCGGGTGTGGCCGACGAGCGGGACGAGCTCGCGGGGCTGCGGGGGGTCCGCGACGTCAGCGGCGTGCACCGGGAGCTCGACTTCATCGGCGATGCACCTGCCGAGCTGCTCGTCGCGGACCTCGGGGGCCAGGTGGGCCGTGAGCTGGTCGCCGCATCCGGCGACATCGGCCCGGCTCTCGGACGCTTGCTCGCAGGGGACCGCGCCACGGACGCCGTACCGGTCGCGGTGACGGAACAGCTCGTGGACGCCGCGGCGCTCGAGGTGGGCAGCCGGTTCGAGCTCGCCATCGGTGACGCGGTGACAACGCTGGAGGTGGCGGTGGTCCTGGCCGACGTGCCGACGGTGACCGCCGGGCGTGCCGGTCTGCTGGTCGACAAGGCGGCGCTGCTGGCGGTCGCTCCCAGCGCGAGCACGCTAACCACCGACGAGTGGTGGCTGTCGGTCGAGCCCGCCGAGGTGGATGCGGTGGCTGCCGCGCTCGGAGCCCGGCCCGGCCTGGCCGCCGAGACCGTCACGAGGGCCGAGGCGCTGCGACGGCTGGCCGCCGACCCTGGCACCGGAGGGCGTGCCCTCTCCGACGTCATGACCGTCACCGTTGTCGGCTCGCTGCTGGTGGGCATCGTCCTGCTCTCGGCGGTCGTCGTGCTGCGACGCCGCGAGCGCGACGAGCAGGCTGCGGCGCTGCGCGCGTTCGGCGCCTCGGAGGCAGACATCACCCTGACCCTGGCCACGGAGTACACCGTCACCGCGGGCGGCGGCATCGTGGCTGGGACCATCGCGGGCGTGCTGACGGCGGGCGTCGCCCTGCACGCCACGTCGCTCGGCCCGGGCGGCCAGCCGCTGGTCCCGGCGGCCGAGCTGAACGTGCCCTGGAGCTGGATGCTGCCCTTGCTCGGTCTGCTGCTGGCCGTCCCCATGGTCGCCCTGCAGGCCGCGACCCGACCGGGCGCCCGGCGGCGTCTTCGGGCGGGCGGTGGACGCCCATGACCGGCCGGCTGCTGGGACAGCGCCTCCTCCCGCGCCCGACCCTCGCCGACCGAGGCATCGTCGCGCTGGCCGCGCTGCTCTGCGCCTTCGTCGTGATCGGCGCACCGTGGGCCAGTGCCTGGCTCCGCGCCACCGCGGACGAGCTGGCGACCGAGGTGTTCGGTGAGGCGGCATACCCGGCCAGGCAGCTGGCCGTCCTGTACGCCGAGGCGGCCGACCCCGAGATCCCCGACGCCGCCGGCGCGACGTTGTACGAGTCGCTGCCGCCGGAGGTCAGCGCGCTGGTACGGCCGCCCCGGCACACGGTCGCGACGACCGAGGCGGTGATGGAGGCACTGCCCAAGCAGCCGAGGTACTCGCCGGCCTACACGTCCGTGGTGGGCATCGTCGACGCGCAGAGCCACGTCGACGTGGTCGAGGGCAGCTTCCCGAGGCCGGGCAACCGGATGGAGACGCTGCCAAGGCGCCTGGCCGTGACCTACGACGGCCCACGCCGGGTCCCCGTCGTGGAGGTGGCGCTGCACCGGGAGGCAGCGGATGCGATGCAGGTGCAGGTCGGCTCCTACCTGGACCTGGTCCCGCGCCGCTACTCTCCGGACGCGCCGGCCCGGCTCGCCCTGCTGCGGGTCACGGGCCTCTACGAGTCCGCCACGGCGTACCCGTCGCCGCTCGACGACGTCGACAACCTCCGGAAGCCGGCGATCTCGACACTGCCGGAGTTCACGCTCGTGCGTGCCGCAGCGCTGGCGGCCGATGTGCCGACGGTCCTGCAGGCGCCCTGGGCGGCCGACCCCGAGGTCCGTTGGACGTTCGACCCCGACGGCACCCCGACCGCCGACGAGGCCGAGGCGGTCGTCGACGACGCGCAGCGTCTTGCCGTCCAGCCGTGGCCCCCGGTGCTGGAGAGCCCGGTCAGCACCTCGGTGACCGGGATCGGCGACCTGGCCGAGGCGTTCGTGGCGGAACAGGACGCCAGCGACACCCTTGCCGCGCTGGTGCTCGCCTCCCTCGCGGCGGCCGTGCTGGCCCTGCTGCTGGCGGCAGCGTCGGTGCTCGAGATGCGGCGGCGCGAGGTCAGCGACGTGCTCCGTGCCCGAGGTGCCAGCACCGGCCAGCTCGCCGTCACCCGCGGAGCCGAGGCGTTGCTCGTCTGCACGCCCGGCCTGCTCGGCGCGCTGGCCATCGTCCTGCTCGGTCCCGGCGTCCCCGCGGACCTCGTGCCCGCGCTGGTCGCGACCGCCGTCTGCGTCACCGTCCTGGCGGCAGCACAGGCCGCTCCGTGGCGCCGTCTTCCGGACCGGGTCCGGCTCCCTGCCCGAGACGCGCTCCAGATCGTGACCGTCGTGGTCGCGATCGGGCTCGCTGCGCTGATGTGGGGCCGCGACCGGCTCGATCCCACGGACCCGTTGCTGCTCGCGCTCCCAGGCCTGCTCGGCACCGCGGGTGCCGTCGTCGCCGTCCGCGGGGTGCGGCTGCTGACGGGGGTCCTGCAACGCGCCGCCGATCGCGGCCGGAGGCTCGTTCCCCTGGTGGGTCTCAGCCAGGCCGGCATTGCTGCGCACCACGTCACGCTCCCGGCCGTGTCCGTGGTGCTCGCCGGCTGCTCGGCGCTGATGGCGGTGTCGGTGGACGACACCGTCCACCGCGGCGCGGAGCGCCTGGCCTGGGACGCCGTCGGCGCCGACGCGGCGGTCACGGGTGGGCAGTTCGACGAGGCCCTCGTGCGACGTGTCGAGCAGCTTCCCGGCGTCACCGCCGTCGCCGCGGTGCACTCGATGAACGCCTTCCTGCGGACGACAAGCGGCCGGGAGTCGGTGACCGCGATCGCGGTGGACCCGGCGAGCCTGCGGGCCGTGAAGCGGGAGGCTCCGGTGTCGGTCCCGGCGCCCGGTCCGGCCGAGGGAGCGATGGGTGCGGTCGTGTCCTCCGACCTCGACCTCCTGTCCTCGGAGACCAGCTTGTTCTACGCACGCTCGACAGCACCGGTCACGGTCACGGACCGGGTCGGGGAGATTCCCGGGGTCACCGCAGGGGAGTCGTTCGTGCTGGTGGACGTGGCCGACTTCCGCGACTCGATGGACACCCGGCTGCTGCGGGCCCAGACGATGCTCGTCTCGGGTGATCCCGACCCGGACGAGCTGCGGTCCGTCGTACGCCAGGCATGGCCGACCGCCTCGGTGCAGAACCGAGCGGAGGCAGCCGGCCGCATCCTGCAGGAACCAGTCGCGGAGCGGACCCTGCTCGTGGCCGACATCTCCGCCGTCGCGTCGGTGCTGCTGGCCCTCCTGGCGTCGGGGCTCGCGGTCGCGCTGGGCGGGCCGCTGCGCGACCGGACCCTGTCGGTCCTGCACGCGCTGGGAGCCGCCCCACGTCAGGGCCGCTGGGTGAGTGCCGTCGAGCTCGTGCCGTCCCTGGTCGGCGCCGGGGTGGCGGCCCTCGTCTGCGCCGTGCTGCTCACCTCCGTGATCGGTCACGGCGTCGACCTCGCGGCTCTCACCGGCGGTGCCGAGGGGGTCGCACTGGGCCTGGAACGAACGTCCTGGGGCCTGACGGCGGCCGCACTGGCCGGGATCGTCGTACTCGCGGCAGCCGCCTCCTCCAGACAGGCAAGGCGGGGGAGAGCATGGCCTGCAGACCACGAAGGGGAGAGCAGATGACGCCCGGCACACCGCTGATCAGCTGTGAGGGGCTCGTGCGCATCTACAAGCGCAAGGGCGTCGAGGTGGTCGCGCTGCAAGGTCTCGACCTCTACGTCGAGCCCGGTGAGCTCATGGCGATCGTCGGTGCGTCCGGCAGCGGCAAGTCCACGCTGTTGAACATCCTCTCCGGGCTGGACACCCCCAGCGCGGGCAGCGCCCACGTCGCCGGGCACGACCTGCTGACCATGGGGCGCGCCGAACGGCGCCGCTACCGGCTCGAGACCTGCGGTTTCGTGTGGCAGCAGCCCGGCGACAACCTCGTCCCGTACCTGAGCGCGCTGGAGAACGTCCAGGTGCCGCAGCGGCTGGCCGGCCGCCGTGCCGTCGATGCCCGAGAGAGGGCCACCGAGGTGCTGGAGGAGCTCGGCATCGCCGACGTCGCGGACCGCCGCCCGGCCGAGCTGTCGGGCGGGCAGCAGCAGCGACTCGCGATCGCGGTCGCGCTCGCCAACCGGCCGCAGGTGCTGTTCTGCGACGAGCCGACCGGCGAGCTCGACCGGGCGGGGTCCCACGAGGTGTACGGCGCGCTCCAGGCCGTCAACGAACGCGACGGCACGACGGTCGTGGTGGTGACACACGACCCGGCCGTTCAGGCGGAGGTGCGGCGCACCGTGGCCATCCGCGACGGACGCACGGCATCGGAGACGCTGCGCCACCGGGGTGAGGGGGAGAGCCACCACCACGTGACGGCTCAGGAGTACGCGGTCCTCGACCGGGTGGGCCGGCTGCAGCTGCCGCGCGAGTTCGTGGAGGCGCTCGGCCTGCGGCACCGGGTCCGCGTCGAGCTCGTGGACGACCACGTCGAGATCTGGCCGCAGGCCACCGAGGAGGGGACGTCGTGACGGCGGAGGAGAGGGAGCCGGGGATCGGCGTCAGCGGGGTCCACAAGACCTACGGCCACGGCCCCAACGCGGTCCATGCGCTCCGTGGCGTCGACCTCGTCGTGCCCAGCGGGCACCTCGTGGCCCTGACCGGCCGCTCCGGCGCGGGCAAGTCCACGCTGCTCAGCCTCATCGCCGGGCTGAAGCGTGCCGACGAGGGGCAGATCGTGGTCGCCGGCATCGACGTGACCGCGTCGGACGAGAAGGACCTCGCCGCGCTGCGCCGGGACACGGTGGGCGTGATCTACCAGGACTTCTCGCTGCTGCCCCTGCTCACGGCGGAGGAGAACGTGGGCGTTCCCCTGCGGATCACGCGCACCGAGTCCAAGCAGCGCGACGCGCGCGTGCAGGAGCTGCTCGACCGGGTGGGCCTCGCGGGGCACGCCCGGCAGCGGCCCGACGAGCTGTCGGGCGGGCAGCAGCAGCGGGTGGCCATCGCGCGGGCCCTCGCCAACCGGCCGAGGGTCCTGCTGGCCGACGAGCCGACGGCACAGCTCGACAGCGAGACCGGTGTGCGGATCATGGAGCTGCTCGGCGAGGTGGTCGCCAACGAGGGCGTCACCGCGCTGGTCGCCACCCACGACCCGCTGATCGAGGAGATGGCCGACACGGTCTGGCACCTCGAGGACGGTGTGGTCGTCGAGACCGCCCCGTCACTCGCGCGAGGAGGCACGGCCCGACACTGACGGGTCGCGGTCAGGGGAGCGGGTGGACGGCGAACTTCTCGCCGAGCCGGCCCTCGCCGAGGGAGTACTCCACGCCGGTCGCGGTGAGCTTGTCGTGCATCAGCTGCCGGATCCGGGCCGGGTCGGGGTGCTGGCTCTCGTGGCTCATCAGCGCCGCGATCTTCGCGTCGAAGTGGTCGGTGACGTCGACGACGTGGTTGGCCGTCGGGTGCTCCATGATCCAGAGCTCGCGGGGCGACCAGGCATCGAGCCCCTCGTCACGCAGCAGCTCCTCGAAGGCGAACGGGTTCCCCGCGGCCGGCCACACCGCCCGGGTCGCCGCCTCCCCGCCGGTGAGGTGGTCGGGGTGGGAGGGCGCGAGCCGCTTCCAGTTCCGCTCGGGGCTCTGGATCAGGATCCGTTCCGGCCGCGCCTGCCGGATCACCCGGGTGATGTCGCGGATCAGCTCGCGGGTCACGAACAGCTCGCCGTCGACGTACCCGAGGAAGACCAGGTCCTTCACGCCGACGTGCCCGGCGGCCGCGGTCTGCTCCCCGCGGCGGATCCGGGGCATCTCGGCGCGGTCGAGCCCCGGGTCGAACCCGCCTGCCTGCCCGTCGGTGATCACGCAGTAGGTCACCGCGATCCCGGCGCTCGTCCACGCGGCCACGGTCGCGGCGGCGCCGAAGTCGACGTCGTCGGGGTGCGCGGTGACCACCAGCGCGCGTCGGATCTCGTCGTCGGGGATCACAGCCATGACACCCAACCTAAGGGGGCGTCCCAGCGCGCTCGGTGTAGCCTGGCCGCAGAACGACAGGGGAGCGCCGACCGGCGCTGAGAGTGCGGAACGGCCGCAGACCCTCGAACCTGATCCGGCTCATACCGGCGAAGGAAGTCGAGTCTCGATCGCATGCGTGCGATCCCCTCCCGGAACGTATGGGAGAGCACATGTCCAGCATCAACCGGCGCACCACGCGTCTGGCATCCGTCGCAGCCCTCACCCTCGCCGTGAGCTCCTGCTCCCTCGGCGGCGGTACGGCGGACGACACGGCCGACGAGGGAACCGGCAGCACGGCCGGTCCGGCGGACAAGCAGGTCGTCCTCGCCACCCACGAGTCGTGGAACGTGCCCGCGAAGCTCATGAAGCAGTTCACCCGCGAGACCGGCTACGAGGTGACGGTCGAGGCCGCCGGCGACGCGGGCGCGCTGACCAACAAGCTCGTGCTGACCAAGGGCTCGCCGATCGGCGACGTGGTCTTCGGGGTCGACAACACGTTCGCGTCCCGGGCCGTGGAGGAAGGCGTGTTCGCCGACCACGAGCCGGCCGACCAGCCCGCGTCGGCGAGCATGTTCGAGATGCCCGACCAGGCCGGCAACGAGGCGCTCACTCCGGTCGACTTCGGCGACGTGTGCATGAACGTCGACGACGTGTGGTTCCAGGACGAGGGGATCGAGCCGCCGAAGAACCTCGCCGACCTCACCGAGAAGACCTACCAGGACCTCTTCGTCACCCCCGGCGCGACCACCTCCTCACCGGGCCTGGCCTTCCTGCTCGCCACGATCGCGGAGTTCGGGGAGGACGGCTGGGAGCAGTACTGGGAGGAGCTGATGGCCAACGGCACCCGGATCACCTCCGGCTGGACCGACGCCTACACCGTCGACTTCACCGCGGGCGGCGGCGACGGCGACCGGCCGATCGTGCTGTCCTACGCCTCGTCCCCGCCGTTCACGATCCCCGAGGGCGGGACCGAGCCGACCACGAGCGCGCTGCTCGACACTTGCTACCGCCAGGTGGAGTACGCCGGTGTGCTCGAGGGGGCGGAGAACCCGGAGGGTGCGCAGGCGTTCGTCGACTTCATGGTGGGGCCGGACTTCCAGGCTGCGCTGCCGGAGAACATGTACGTCTTCCCGGTTGACGAGTCCGTCGAGCTGCCCGACCTGTGGGCCCGCTGGGCCAAGGTCCCGGACCAGCCGCTCAGCGTCGACCCGGCCGAGGTCGCCGCGAACCGCGACGAGTGGCTGACCACGTGGGGGGAGATCACCACCCGGTGAGAGGCCTCCGAGGACGCCGGCTCGGGGCCGTCGCGCTGGCGGTGGTCCCGGTCGCGTTCCTCGGCGTCTTCTTCCTGCTGCCGCTGTCGGGGATGCTCGCCCAGGGCTTCTGGGTGAACGGGTCCCTGGACCTGTCCGGGCTGACCGAGACGCTGGCCCGGCCCCGCGTGCACCGGGTGCTGTGGTTCACCGCCTGGGCGTCGCTGACCGCGACGGCGCTGACGCTCGTGCTCGGCGTGCCGGTCGCGTACGTGCTCTACCGCCTGGACTTCCGGGGCAGGCAGGCACTGCGCGCGATGGTGGTGATGCCGTTCGTGCTGCCCACGGTCGTGGTCGGCGTGGCGTTCCGGACCCTGCTCGCCCCCTCGGGCCCGCTCGGCTTCCTCGGCCTCGACGGCACCGCGCTCGCGATCCTCGCCGCGATGGTGTTCTTCAACCTCGCGGTCGTGGTGCGCACGGTCGGCGGTCTGTGGGAGGGCCTGGACCCGCGGCAGGAGGAGGCCGCGGCGGCGCTCGGCGCGTCGCCGGCGCAGGTGCTGCGGACGGTGACGCTGCCGGCCCTGAAGCCGGGCATCGTCTCGGCCGCGACGGTGGTCTTCCTCTTCTGCTCCACGGCCTTCGGTGTCGTGCTGACCCTCGGGGGGCTGAAGTACGGCACAGTGGAGACCGAGATCTACATCCTCACGACACAGTTCCTCGACCTCCGGGCCGCGGCCGTGCTGTCCGTCGTACAGCTGCTCGCGATCGTCGTGCTTCTCCTGCTCGCCGGGCGGACCCGGGGGCGCGCGTCGGCGCTGCCCCGGGACACCCGACGGTCGCGCCGGGGTCCCGGCCGCCGTGACCTCCCCGCGCTGGCGGTCACCACGGTGGTCGTGGCCTTCCTCGCCGCGCCGCTGGTCGCTCTCGTGGCGCGGTCCCTGCGCGACGGCGGAGGCTGGGGGCTCGGCAACTACCGCGCCCTCGGTACGACGGGCGGGGCGAACGCGCTCCTCGTGCCCGTGTGGACCGCCCTGGAGAACTCGCTGCGGACCGCCGTCGACGCGACGACGATCGCGTTGCTCCTCGGGCTGACCGTGGCCTTCCTCGTCTCGCGCCCCGCCCGGGGGGCAGCGGAGCGCCGGGGCCGCGCGCTGCTGGACGGGCTGTTCATGCTGCCGCTCGGTGTCTCGGCGGTGACGATCGGCTTCGGCTTCCTCATCACCCTCGACGAGCCACCGCTCGACCTCCGCTCCTCGCCCCTGCTGGTCCCGATCGCCCAGGCCATGGTCGCGCTGCCGCTCGTGGTGCGGACGCTCGTGCCGGTGCTCCGCTCCGTCGACCCGCGGCAGCGACAGGCCGCGGCCACGCTCGGCGCCTCGCCGTGGCGGGCGCTGCTCGTCGTGGACCTGCCGATCGCGTGGCGCCCGGCGCTCGCCGCGGCCGGGTTCGCGTTCGCGGTGTCGCTGGGGGAGTTCGGGGCGACGAGCTTCCTCGCCCGGTCCGACCGGCCGACGCTGCCGGTGGTGATCTACCAGCTGATCTCCCGGCCCGGGGCGGAGAACTTCGGCATGGCGCTCGCTGCCTCGGTGGTCCTCGGCGTGGTGACGGTGACCGTGATGGGGGCCGTGGAGCGCCTGCGCGTCGGGTCGATGGGATCGTTCTGACATGCTCACCGTCCGCGACCTCACCGTGCGCTTCGACGGCGTCACCGCTGTCGACGACGTGTCGATCGAGCTCCCGACCGGTGAGGTGCTCGCCGTGCTCGGTCCGTCGGGATGCGGCAAGTCGACGCTCCTGCGGGCGATCGCGGGCCTCGAGCAGCTGACCTCGGGCACCGTCAGCTGGGACGGCCGGGACCTCGCCGGCGTGCCCACGCACAAGCGGGGCTTCGCGCTGATGTTCCAGGACGGGCAGCTCTTCCCGCAGCAGACCGTGGCGTCCAACGTCGGCTATCCGCTGCGGCTCCGGGGCTCGGGTCGGCCGGCGGTCGCCTCGCGGGTCGCGGACCTCCTGGAGCTGGTCGGCCTCCCGGCCTACGGCGACCGGCTCCCCTCCGAGCTCTCCGGCGGCGAGCGGCAGCGCGTCGCCCTGGCCAGGTCGCTCGCCGCCGACCCACGGCTGCTCCTCCTCGACGAGCCGCTGTCCGCCCTCGACCGGGAGCTGCGGGAACGCCTCGCCGGCGACCTCCGCACGATCCTGAAGAAGGCCGGGACGACCGCCTTGCTGGTCACCCACGACCACGACGAGGTGTGGACCGTGGCGGACCGGGTCGCGGTGATGCAGGCGGGCCGGATCCTCCAGGCCGGGACCCTGGACGAGGTGTGGCGCGCCCCGGTCAGCGGCGAGGCGGCGCTCCTGCTCGGCTACCCCACGATCCTCTCCGGCGCCGCCGCCCACCTCCTCGCGCGTGCCGGGGACCACCCCGACCCGTCGGTGGTCGGCGAGATCGCCCTGCGGCGGTCGGCCCTGCAGGTCGCCGATCACGGCCCCGTCGGCGGCCGGGTCCTCTCCGCGACGCTGGGCCGGGACGTCGTACGCCTGCGGGTGCTGGTCGACGGCCTCGGAGAGATGCACGCGGTCGCTCCCCAGGACGCCGACGTGCGCATCGACCACGACGTCCGGTTGGCCGTCGACATGTCGCGAACCGCCGTACTGCCTGGGGATTCTCCTGCCCGAGGTCTTGACACGGCCGTTCGTTAGACTCCGCGCTTGTGAAGCGGCGGGCGTACGGGCTCCTGGTGGGAGTCGCAGTGATGACGGGTGTTCTCGCCGTCGTCGCCAGCCAGTCGCTCGGCCTTCCGATCCGCGACCCCGAGGGTTTCCTCGGCCCGGCCTGGATCCGGCTCCCGCTTCTCGTCCTCGGCGCGTTCCTCGCCGACGTCGTACCCCGCTCGCTGTGGCGCTCCCGCGGCAAGCCCGGCCTGTTCCGCGAGGAGGCCCGCGCGATCGTCCGCGAGCACTGGACCCGGGAGCGGGTCACGCTCGTCGTCATCGGCCTGGCCAGCTTCTACGTCACGTACGTCGGCTACCGGAACCTGAAGAACTTCCTCCCGTTCATCCGCGAGGGCACCCAGGACCCGCTGCTCAAGGCGGTCGACGAGGCGCTGCTGTTCGGCAACGACCCCGCGATCCTGCTGCACACGGTGCTGGGGGAGGGTGTCAGCGCCCACGTGCTGTCGTTCATCTACCTGATCTTCCTGCCGTTCGTCCCGGTCTCGGTCACGGCCTGGCTCGTGTGGTCGCGCAACATCAGCTACGGGTACTGGTACGTCACCGCGCAGTGCCTGGCCTGGGCCCTCGGCACCGCGAGCTACTACGCGATCCCCTCGCTCGGCCCGGCCTTCTACTACGTGTGGTTGTACGCCGGGCTCGAGAACACCGGCGTCACGCAGCTCCAGGACTCCCTGTTCTACGGGCGCACCGAAGTGATCTGGGACCCGTTCAACGCCGACGGCGTGCAGAGCGTCGCGGGGTTCGCCTCCCTCCACGTGGCGATCACGCTGGTCGCGGCCCTCGTCGCGCACTACACCGTCCGGCACGCGTGGATCCGTGCGTCGCTGTGGTTCTTCTTCGTCACCACGGTCATCGCCACCATCTACTTCGGGTGGCACTACATCGCCGACGACGTCGCCGGAGCGCTGATCGCGGTCGTCTCGGTGTACGTCGGCGGCCTCGCCACCGGCCAGAAGTTCGACCGCCATGGCTGGGCCTCCCATCCGACGACGAGCACGGCCGACGTACCGGTCGAAGAGGGAGCCCCCGCGGGCCGCTGACGGCCCTGTGGTTGCTGTTGTCGACGCGTTGCCCTGCTGTTGCCCGGCTGTTGCCCGGACGTGGAGATCGGGCTGCCGGTAGTCACTCGGGGCCATGCCGGGACGCCCGGATTCGTGGAGAAGCTGAGGCGTTCGTTTGTCCCTTTTTGGCACATTGCCCGCTTAGTCTTGATCCAAGGGAAATGTGCCGCTTGGGGAAGCGGCGCAGCCGGCTGGGGGGCCGGTTCGACAATCTGGTCCGCGAGGGCCGGGGGGAGATCAGACAGTCATGTCGAAGTACGCCGGCGCGCGTTCGCACGCCTCTCAGGTCGCAGCTGACCACCGTTCGCGGGTCGCTGCCGGCAACGCCGCTCGCCTCGCCGCCGCCGGCCTCGCCCTCTTCCTGACCTTCGGGTTCGGCGGGGTCGCTCAGGCCGCCCCGGACCAAGCCCCGAAGCAGGCTCAGGAGCAGGCTCAGGACGCTGGGGTCGCCGGTACCGCCGGTACGACGCCCGCCGCCGGCGCCGGTCCGGCCGACCCCGGTCCGGCCGACAAGCCTGCTGACAAGAAGGCCGGCAACGGCACCGAGGTGATCGAGATCTCGGCCGTCAGCACCGACGCCACTGCCGCCACCCAGGTCACGGCCACGACGGTGGACGGCGTGACCACGACGGAGACGACCACCGTGCCCATGCGCGAGGACGACAGGGTCGTGACGTCCGCCGATGCCGCCGTCGGGACGCTCGTGGCGAGGGCTGCGAACGAGCACGCGAGCGAAAGCGCAGGCGAGCACGCGAACGAGGACGCCGGGACCGTTCCCGAGAGCCAGCTGCGGGTGGAGCACTGCCACAAGAATGGGAAGGTCATCGTGATCAGCGAGAACGGCACTCGCGGTCACGAGACGGGTGGCCACTACGACGGTGGGACCGACTTCCTCCCGTGTGCCGACTCGGTCGTGATCGATCCGGTCCCGGTCACCGGCGGGGAGACCGTGCCGGTCCCGGTCACCGGCGGGGGGATCGATCCGGTCCCGGTCACCGGCGGGGGGACCGTGCCGGTCCCGGTCACCGGTGGCGAGAGCGTGCCGGTCCCGGTCACCGGTGGCGAGACCGTGCCGGTCCCGGTCATCGGTGGCGAGAGCGCACCCGACGTCGACGTCACTCCGCCCGAGGAGGATGACCTGCCTGAGGTGGTCGTACCCGCGCCGTCACCGGACGACAGTGTCGAGTCTCCGGAGCCCGGGGTGCCTGGCAAGTTGATCAACGACGGCAAGCAGTCCGGGCCCGACGTGCTGGGTGAGGAGAGCGAGCGCCCGCACGGCAGCAAGCCCGGCCAGGGCGGCCCGACCGTGGTCGGTGTGGTGAAGATGCCGGGTGGCCGGCTGCCGCTCCAGCCGGAGGCGATCCGGGACGACCCGTCCCGCGGGGACAAGGTCCTCGACCAGGTGGCCGAGCGGTCGGGCAAGAACCGCCCGCCGGCACTGCTCCTCCCCGACACCGGTGCGGGCTCGAACCTGGCGGCGCAGGCAGGGGCAGGGCTGGTCATGCTCCTGGGCGGCGCCCTCACCCTGCGGAGCCGCCGCCGCGGCGGCGAGAGCTGATCGCAGCCAGACGTCGCGGCTGACGAGCCGCGGCCGCCGGTCTCCCTACCGGCACCAACTTGGCACCGTCCTGGAGTCCCATGCAGGGCGGCGCCGGGGGAGCCTCACTCCTCTCCTCCCAGAGGAATGAGGGAAAGACGTTCCCGGCCTCGCGGCCGGGGACACCGGCAGCCACGACGGGCCCAACGACCGTCGTGGCTGTCGCGTTCTCGGGGGACGGTGCAGGTCCTACGGCGCGGAAATCGCTGCGGATCGACCTCTGCGGCAGCAGTAACAGGTCCCGGGGACCCGGTCCGTCGCGCCACAGACCGCTCATCGACGCCAGGCCGCGAAAATTACAACCATGTAGTTCGTCAAGCCGACACGCCGTGTGACCAAAGTTTTTTAAGTTGAAAGTGTTCCCAATGTGACAGATGAGTACTAGCGTTTCTTCGACGGCGCTGCTCGGGCGGCTCGTTGCTCCACCGGTGACTGGCTTGGGAGGGCCAGTCGCTGGTCGAGCCGGATCGGTTGAGGGACCAGTTCACACACGGTCCGCGAGCCCTCGGGGATTGGGCTCGCGGACCCTCCGAAAGGGAACGCCACATGGGCACCGCCCGAGGACAGCGCCGGCCGCGCAGCATGCCGCGAGCAGCGACCGCGCGACGTCTGGCGGCCCCGGCACTCCTTTCCGGTGTCCTGCTGGTCGGACTGGTCCCCTCGGCCTCCGCGGACAAGACCGACCACGCGTTCCCTTCCCAGGACGAGGTCGTCGCAGCCGAGCAGCGCGTGGCCGAGACCGCACGCGACGTCGGCGCGATCAAGGCGTCCCTGCTGATGGCCAACCAGCGTCTCGAGGCTGCCGCGGTGGCGGCGGAGATGGCGTCGGAGAAGTACAACGGTGCGATGTGGCGGCTCGGCCTCGCGCGGGAGGAGCTCGCCGGTGCGAGGCGTGAGGCAGCCGCCGCCCGTCGTAGGGTCGCGGAGCAGCGCAGGTCGATCGGCGCGCTCGTCGCCTCGTCGTACCAGCACGGCGGCGAGCTCACCGCGCTCAACGCGATGATGGGTGCCGACGGGCCCGAGGGCGTCCTCGACCAGTACGTCACCTTCCAGGGCGTCTCCGAGACCCTGCAGGCCGACTATGACCGGTTCGCGGCGACCGAGGCGCTCGCCGAGGCCTACGAGGAGCACGCCGCGACGGTGCGCGCCAAGGCCGAGCGGCTCGCCGCCGAGGCCCGCGAGGCGAAGGACCAGGCCGCCCAGGCCGCCGCAGGAGCCCAGCAGGTCGCGCAGGAGATCGCCGAGGAGAAGGACCGGCTGATCCGCGAGCTCGCCGACGCCCAGGACATCTCGGTCTCCCTGGCCCGCCAGCGGCAGACCGCACTCGAGGAGATCGCCCGCGAACGTGCCGCCGCGCGGGCCCGTGCAGAGGCTGAGGAGACGGCACGGCAGCAGGCCCTTCAGGAGGCTCGCGACCGTGCCGAGGCCCGGCGCGAGGCGCGCACACAGGCGGTGGCCGACCGGAAGGCAGCGGCCGACCGCGAGGCCGAGGCCACGGCGCAGGCACGTGCAGCGGCCGACCGCCAGGCCCGTGAGGAGCGAGAGCGCGAGGCGCGCGAGCCCCGCGAGGCCGACCAGCAGACCCCGTTGAACACCCCCCAGCCGGCATCCCCCCCGCCGGCGCCGGCTCCGCCACCGCCGCCTCCACCCCCTAGCGGCAGTGGCGGAGCCGATCGGGCCATCGCGTTCGCGACCGCGCAGGTCGGCGAGCCCTACGTGTGGGGCGCGGCCGGACCGGACTCGTGGGACTGCTCGGGCCTGATGCTCGAGGCGTGGGGCCAGTCGGGCGTGTACCTGCCGCACTACTCGGTCGCGCAGTACTACGCCGGTACGCCGATCTCGTCGTCCGACCTGCGCCCCGGCGACCTCGTGTTCTGGGGTACGTCCAGCAGCCCGGACTCGATCCACCACGTCGCGATGTACATCGGCAACGGCCAGATCGTGCACGCGCCGCGCACCGGCCGGCCGGTGTCGGTCGACAGCATGTACTACTGGACGCCGCCGAACTTCTTCGCACGCGTCTGATCGCGGCTACTTCCGAGGCCGGGCAAGGGCTGACAAGGTAAGCCCATGTCCCCTACCTCTTCGTCCTCATATGTGACACCGGCGGTCGACGTCTCCGCGCTGACCGAGATGCTCGACGGGAAGCACGCCGAGGTGCGGCAGCTGGTCCGCAAGAACCTGGCGGAGTACTCCGACATCCTCGAGGACGCCGAGCGGATGGGCCGCGACGAGTTCCGCCGGCGTGTCCTCGAGGTGCTGCTGCTGATGGCCGAGACCGGCCAGACCGGCATGGGCTTCCCCAAGGAGTACGGCGGCGGCGGCGAGGTCGGGGCGTCGATCGCGGCGTTCGAGACCCTCGCCTTCGGGGACCTCTCCGTCCTGGTGAAGGCGGGCGTGCAGTTCGGGCTCTTCGGAGGCGCGATCCTCCACCTCGGCACCGAGCAGCACCACGAGGCCTACCTCGCGGACACCATCACCGGCAAGCTCCTCGGCAGCTTCGCGATGACCGAGACCGGCCACGGCTCCAACGTCCAGGCGCTCGAGACGACCGCGACGTACGACGCGGACACCGACGAGTTCGTCGTGAACACGCCGACGGACTCGGCCCGCAAGGACTACATCGGGAATGCCTCGATGCACGCCCGGCTCGCGGTCGTCTTCGCCCAGCTCGTCGTCGGCGGCGAGGCCCGCGGCGTGCACGCGCTCGTCGTACCGCTCCGGGACGACAAGGGCAACGTCCTGCCGAACGTGCGGATCGAGGACTGCGGCCAGAAGATCGGCCTCAACGGGGTGGACAACGGCCGGATCTGGTTCGACGAGGTGCGGGTGCCACGCAGTGCGCTGCTGAACCGGTACGCCGAGGTGCGCGACGACGGCACCTACTTCTCCGAGATCGAGAACCCCGACCGGCGTTTCTTCACGATGCTCGGGACCCTGGTCCAGGGCCGGGTCAGCATCGGCGGCGCGGCGATCAGCGCCAGCAAGGTGGCGCTGTCGGTGGCGGTCAAGTACGCGCTCGTCCGCCGTCAGTTCGGGGCTCCGGGATCAGGGCGCGAGGAGGTCCTGCTCGACTACGGCATGCACCAGCGGCGCCTGCTGCCGCTGCTCGCTCGTACCTATGCGTTGCACTTCGCCCAGGAGCGGGTGCGCAGCGACCTCCACGACGTGTTCTCCGAGGAGGGCGCGGACGAGCACGACCGGCGTGCGCTCGAGTCGCGCGCCGCGGCCACCAAGGTCGTCGCCACCTGGCACGCGTCGCGCACCATCCAGGAGTGCCGGGAGGCCTGCGGCGGAGCCGGCTACCTGTCGGTGAACAGGTTCGACGCGCTGCGGGCCGACACCGACGTGTTCACGACCTTCGAGGGCGACAACCACATCCTGCTGCAGCTGGTCGCGAAGGGCCTGCTCACCGACTACGCCGACGAGTTCGAGAACCTCGACCAGCTCGGCATGATGCGCTTCGTCGCGGGGGTCGCGGTGGAGACCGTGATCGAGCGGACGAGCGTGCACAAGCTCTTGGACAGGGTCCGCGACGTGCTGCCGGCGGCCGACCGGGACACCGATCCCGACTCCGGGATCCTCGACACCTCCTACCACCTGAACCTGCTGCGCTGGCGGGAGGAGCACATGCTCGCCTCCGTCGCCCGGCGGCTGAAGAAGGGCATGGACGCCGGCGCCGACCCGGCCGCGGTCTTCAGCAACGTGCAGGACCACGTGATCGGGGCGGCATGGGCGCACGTCGAGCGGCTGATGCTCGAGGCGTTCGTGGACAAGGTCGAGACGATGCCCGAGGGGCAGAACAAGCTCGCGATGCAGCTGGTCTGCGACCTGTTCGCGCTGTCGGCGATCGAGGACGACCGCGCCTGGTTCATGGAGCACGGCCGGTTCTCGAACGCGAAGTCGAAGGCGGTCACCGCGATGGTCAACGAGCTGTGCCGTCGGGTCCGCCCGATCGCCGACCAGCTCGTCGACGCCTTCGACATCCCACCGGAGATGTTGCGCGCGGAGATCATCCAGCCGGTGCGGTAGCAGCGCCCCGCCGTCCGCCGTACCGGCCGGGGCGGCCGGGGCGGGGCGGCCCCCCACCGACGAGAAAGGTCACCCCCCTCGACGGTTTCCTCGAGGGGAGTGACCTTTTCTGCGTGAGCTGGGAGAGCCTCGGGTGAAGGAGGTGGGGAGGTCAGTCGTGGAGCGGGTCCGGGTTCTCCTTGTGGGAGTCCTTGAACCGCTCGAAGGACGCCTTGACCTCCGCCTCGGCCTCGGTGCGGCCCACCCACTCGGCGCCCTCGACGGACTTGCCGGGCTCGAGGTCCTTGTACACCTCGAAGAAGTGCTGGATCTCGAGACGGTCGAACTTGGAGACGTGGCTGATGTCGCGCAGGTGCTCGAGGCGCGGGTCGTGCGAGGGCACGCACAGGACCTTGTCGTCGCCGCCGGCCTCGTCGGTCATCCGGAACATCCCGATCGCACGGCAGAGGATCAGGCAGCCCGGGAACGTCGGCTCCTGCAGCAGCACGAGCGCGTCGAGCGGGTCGCCGTCGAGGCCGAGGGTGTTCTCGATGAAGCCGTAGTCGGCCGGGTACTGGGTGGAGGTGAACAGGGTCCGGTCGAGGCGGATGCGGCCGCTGTCGTGGTCGACCTCATACTTGTTGCGCTGACCCTTGGGGATCTCAACCAGGACGTCGAACTCCACAGTTCCTCCACTCACAGTCTCCGATGCGGTGCGGCTAGTGTCGCGCACGAACGGGCGGAACGCGCAGTCGGGAGGGGTGTCAGGTGGCCGGAGGTGACCTACACCACTCCGACGTGCCCTCGGGGCGGCGCCTCCGTCGCTGGGGGAGCGGGCTGGTCGCGTTCGTCCTGGCGCTCGCGCTGGCGTCCTACGCCTTCGACCTCGGTCCGCGTGTGCTCGGCTGGCACCACCCCTCGCCGCTGACCGAGCCTGCCTCCGTGGCCCCGCCACCGGGGCTGACCCTGCCCACGCCGTCGGCCGCGGCCGTCGTCGCCGCCGAGTCCGAGCCGTCGGCAGGGTCGCCCGACGCGGTACGGCGCGCGGTCGCCCGCCTGCTCCGCGACAAGGACCTCGGCCGGAGCGTCGCGGTGGCGGTCGACTCGCTCGCCGACGGCACGGAGCTGTTCTCGACGGGCCCCGCGACGATGACGCCGGCCTCGACGATGAAGATCCTCACCACGACCGCCGCGCTCTCGGCGCTCGGTCCCGACCACACCTTCCGTACGACGGTCGTGGCCGGCCGGTCCACACGCGACGTCGTCCTCGTCGGAGGCGGTGACCCGCTGCTCGCCCGGGCGCCGGACGGGGACGTGTACCCGGCCCGGGCGGACATCGTGACCCTGGCCAAGGCCACCGCCCGCTCGTTGAAGAACCTGGGCCGGATCCGGATCCGGCTCGGCTACGACGCCACGCTGTTCTCCGGCCCGTCGGACAGCCCGGCGTGGCGTCCGTCGTACGTCGCCGAGCACGTGGTCAGCCGGATCTCGCCGCTGTGGGTCGACGAGGGCCGGGAGCGGCAGGGCACCGTCTACCGCGCCGAGGACCCCGCGCTCGGGGCGGCGCTCGAGTTCGCGCGGGCCCTCGAGCGGGAGGGGATCGTCGTCCGCGGGAAGCCGCAGCCCGCCGTCGCGCAGCCCGATGCCAAGGAGTACGCCGCGGTCCGCAGCGCGCCGCTCTCCCACATCGCCCAGTGGGTCCTCGAGATCAGCGACAACGAGGCCGCCGAGGTGCTGTTCCGCCACGTCGCCCTGGCCACCGGGAGGCCGGGCTCGTTCACCGGAGGCGCCGCCGCGGTCCGCGAGGTGCTCTCCGGCCTCGGCGTCGACCTCACGGGGGCGCGCATCCTCGACGGCAGCGGGCTGTCCCGCAAGAACCGGCTGTCCACGGAGACGCTGCTCGGCGCGCTAGGCGTCGCGGCCTCCGACGAGCACCCCGAGCTCCGCACGGTCGTGTCGGGGCTGCCGGTCGCCGGGTTCACCGGGTCGCTGACCTACCGGTTCGACACCGGGGCCGACGAGGGGCTCGGCCGGGTCCGTGCGAAGACCGGCACCCTCACCGGCGTCCACGGCCTGGCCGGCGTGGTCACCGACCTCGACGGCACGGTGCTGTCCTTCGTCGCGATCGCCGACAGGGTCAAGGTGGCCGACACCCTCGACGCCCGCGAACGGCTCGACCAGGTGGCCGCCGCGCTCGCCGCCTGCCACTGCGGCGCCTGACCACCCGCCCCTGCGGCAGTTCGTGAGCAACCGCGGTGTCGCTCGTCCCCCGACAGCAGCTAGCTCACGAACCGTCCGGGCAGGTCTTGTTGCGCGTGCGAAGTAGGGTCGGGACATGCCGAACCGCTCCACGATGATCGACTGGGACCTCGCCGTCCTCGCTGCGTCGAAGATGTCCGGGCCCGGCCCGATGGTCAGCCGTGCCGAGGCCGAAGCCGCCGTCGCGGAGCTGCGCGCGGGCGCGCACCGGTCGACGGGGCTGGTCCGGGAGTACACCGGCCTGGTTGCCGAGGAGCGCACGGCCCCGATCCTCATCGTGGACAGGCCGGGGTGGATCCAGGCCAACGTGGACGGGTTCGCCACCATCCTCAGCCCGCTGATCGACAAGATGCGCGCGAAGCGCGGCGCACCCTCGCCGATGGCCGAGGCGGTCGGCTCGCGCGTCACGGGGCTCGAGCTCGGCGGCCTGCTCGGGTTCATGTCGACCAAGGTGCTCGGCCAGTTCGACCCGTTCCACGCGCCGGCCGGCTCCGACACCGCGGGCCGCCTGCTGCTCGTCGCGCCGAACATCGTGCACGTCGAGAACGAGCTCGAGGTCGACCCCACCGACTTCCGGCTGTGGGTGTGCCTCCACGAGGAGACCCACCGCGTCCAGTTCACCGCCGTGCCGTGGATGCGCGACCACATCCACGGCGAGATCGCCGCGCTCATCGACTCCGTCGAGGTCGACCCCGGCAAGCTCGCAGGGATGCTCGGCGAGGGCGTGAAGCGGATCGGCGACCTGCTGCGTGGCGACGACGAGGTCAGCATCCTCGACCTCGTGCAGACGCCCGAGCAGAAGGTCGTGCTCGACCGGATCACCGCGGTGATGTCCCTGCTCGAGGGCCACGCCGACGTGGTGATGGACGGAGTCGGGCCCGAGGTCATCCCCTCGGTCGACCACATCCGCGGCAAGTTCAACCAGCGGCGCAGGAGCGCGACCGGTCTCGACAAGATCATCCGCAAGCTCCTCGGCTTCGACGCGAAGATGGCGCAGTACCGCAACGGCGCGGCGTTCGTCCGCGGGGCGGTCGCCGAGGTCGGCATGGAGGGCTTCAACAAGGTGTGGGTCTCCCCGGAGAACCTCCCCTCCCGCGACGAGATCGGCAACCCGTCCGCCTGGGTCCGCCGCGTGCACGGCTGACCCACCCGATGGGACCCGATCCCGCTGTCGCCGCGGTCCGGCTGGCGGTACGACGGATGCTGGTCGACGTCGGGGAACATCCGGTGCTCGTCGCGTGCTCCGGAGGCGCCGACTCGCTCGCCCTCCTCGCGGCCACGGTGTTCGAGGCACGGAAGCACCCCTGGCGTGTCGTCGGCGTCACCGTCGACCACGGCCTCCAGGAAGGGTCGGGACACCACGCCGGGGCCGTCGTCGAGCAGATGGCCGCGATGGGGGCCTACGAGACCGCGGCCGTCAAGGTCCGCGTCGACCCGGGCGGGAGAGGCGTCGAGGCCGCCGCCCGCGAGGCCCGCTACGCCGCGCTCGAGCAGCTCGCCGACCACTTCGGCTCGAGCGTCGTGCTGCTCGGGCACACCCTCGACGACCAGGCCGAGACCGTCCTGCTCGGCCTGACCCGGGGCTCCGGCGGGCGGTCCATCGCGGGGATGCGGGTCGCCTTCCACCCCTTCCGGCGGCCGCTGCTCGCGATCACCCGCGCCCAGACCGAGGCCGCCTGCCGCGCGGAGGGCATCGAGTTCTGGCGGGACCCGCACAACGAGGACCCCCGGTTCACGCGGGCCAGGATCCGGCACCGCGTGATGCCGATGCTCGAGGAGGAGCTCGGCCCCGGCGTCGCGGCCGCGCTGGCCCGCACCGCCGAGGGTCTGCGGGAGGACATGGAGGCGCTCGACGACGTCGCCGACGAGGCGCTCGCGGACGTGCGCACCGACACCGGCCTCGACATCACCCGCCTCGAGACCTACGACGACGCGATCCGGCGCCGGGTGCTCCGGCTGGCCGCGGTCGCGGCCGGCTCCCCGCCCGGCGAGCTGTTCCGGGTGCACGTGCTGGCGATGGACGAGCTGGTGTGGGAGTACCGGGGCCAGGTCCGGGTCGAGCTGCCCGGACACGTGCACGTGGTGCGGGAGGACGACGAGCTGCGCTTCACCACGCCGGGCGATCGACGTACCTGAACGCCGGGTGCTCGACGTACCGACGGACCCGCGGAGCCGGGCGCGAACGGCCCTGTGGCAGGCTGACGCCCATGGACGCGAAGCACATCGAGGGCGACCTGGTCAACGTCCTCTACACCGAGGAGCAGATCCAGAACCGGCTCGGTGAGCTGGCCGCGGCGATCGAGAAGGACTACGAGGGCCAGGACATCCTGCTCGTCGGCGTCCTCAAGGGCGCGGTCATGGTGATGGCCGACCTCGCCCGCCACTTCGGCCGTCACGTCGAGATGGACTGGATGGCGGTCTCGTCCTACGGATCGGGCACGCAGTCCTCGGGTGTGGTCCGGATCCTCAAGGACCTCGACACCGACATCAGCGACCGCCACGTCCTGATCGTCGAGGACATCATCGACACCGGCCTGACCCTGTCCTGGCTGGTCTCCAACCTGGCCTCCCGCGGACCCGCCTCGGTCGAGGTCTGCACGCTGCTGCGCAAGCCGGAGGCGCAGCGGATGAGCGTCGACGTGAAGTACGTCGGCTACGACATCCCCAACGAGTTCGTGATCGGCTACGGGCTCGACTACGCCGAGAAGTACCGCAACCTGCGCTGCATCGGCACCCTCGCCCCACACGTCTACTCCTGACCCGACCTGACCGGTCCTCCTGTGGAACGGATTCGCGGTCAGCGACGTTGAAGCGGGAAGATGGGGGTACGACGCTCGCCTGCATGTCAGTGCAGACGGCAGGCGGAGCGTTGCCGTCGACGTGTACCGTCGAAGGTCTCAGCAGTGTGATCGGGCAGGAGGACGGGACCGCGGGTCCCGGTAAACAAACGTGAAGCGCATTTTCCGTGGTCCCTGGGTGTGGATCGTCGTAGCGGTGGTCGGCGTGCTCGTCGCGCTGCAGTACCTCGCGCCCAACGGCGGCTTCCAGGAGGTCGACACCTCCGAGATGGTCGCCTACATCGAGGACGGCGAGGTCGAGAAGATCACGTTCGTCGACGGCGACCAGGAGATCCAGGCGACGCTCGACGACGGCAAGGAGGTCATGTCCTCCTGGGTGACCGGCCAGCAGAACGACCTGGTCAAGGCGGTCAACCAGCAGGTCCAGGCCGGCCAGATCGAGTCCTTCAACGTCGAGGTCCCCAAGCCCAGCCTGCTCGGCTCGATCCTCGCCACGCTCCTCCCGTTCGCCCTGATCATCCTGCTCTTCCTGTTCCTGATGAACCAGGTCCAGGGCGGCGGCGGCCGGGTCATGCAGTTCGCCAAGTCCAAGGCGAAGCTGATCAGCAAGGACATGCCCAAGACGACGTTCTCCGACGTCGCCGGCTGCCAGGAGGCCATCGAGGAGCTCGGCGAGATCAAGGAGTTCCTCCAGGAGCCCGCGAAGTTCCAGGCCGTCGGCGCGAAGATCCCCAAGGGCGTCCTGCTCTACGGCCCGCCCGGCACCGGCAAGAC
>DASTPU010000110.1:0-45545 GCA_035762105.1 Nocardioidaceae bacterium
CCAGCGGTCGCCGGGCATCTTGCGCAGCAGCGAGCCCTTGCCGTGCACGACCTCGTCGTGGCTGATCGGCAGGATGTAGTTCTCGGAGTAGGCGTAGACCATCGAGAACGTCATCTGGTGGTGGTGGTACTGCCGGTGCACCGGGTCGTTCTGGATGTAGCCGAGGCTGTCGTGCATCCAGCCCATGTTCCACTTGAAGCCGAAGCCGAGACCGCCGAGGTGCGTGGCCCGGGTGACGCCGGGCCAGGAGGTGGACTCCTCGGCGATCGTCATCGCGCCCGGCACCCGCTTGTAGCAGGTGGCGTTCATCTCCTGGAGGAACTGCACCGCCTCGAGGTTCTCGCGGCCGCCGTACACGTTCGGCGTCCACTGCCCGTCCTCCCGGGAGTAGTCGAGGTACAGCATCGAGGCGACCGCGTCGACGCGGAGGCCGTCGATGTGGAACTCCTCGAGCCAGTAGAGCGCGTTGGCGACCAGGAAGTTGCGGACCTCCTTGCGCCCGAAGTTGAAGACGTAGGTGCCCCAGTCGGGGTGCTCGCCGCGGGTCGGGTTCGGGTCCTCGTAGAGCGGGGTGCCGTCGAACCGGGCGAGCGCGAACTCGTCCTTGGGGAAGTGCGCGGGGACCCAGTCCACGATCACGCCGATGCCGGCCTGGTGCAGCCGGTCGACGAGGTAGCGGAAGCCGTCGGGGTCGCCGAAGCGCGAGGTCGGGGCGAAGTAGGAGGTGACCTGGTAGCCCCACGAGCCGCCGAACGGGTGCTCCATCACGGGCAGGAGCTCCACGTGCGTGAACCCGAGGTCCTGCAGATAGGGCACGAGCTCGTCGGCGACCTCGGCGTAGGTGTAGGGGCGGCCGTCGAGGTGCTTCTTCCACGAGCCGAGGTGCATCTCGTACACCGACATCGGCCGGGCCTGCGGGTCGGTCTTCTGCCCGCGCTCGGTCATCCAGGCGTCGTCGCTCCAGCTGTAGCCGGAGTCGAAGACGACCGAGGAGGTGTACGGCGGCACCTCGGTGTGGAAGGCCATCGGGTCGGCCTTCTCACGCCACTGGCCGTCCGCGCCGAGGATCAGGAACTTGTACTTCGTGCCGGCGCCGACACCGGGGACGAACAGCTCCCAGATCCCCGAGGTGCCCATCTGGCGCATCGGGTGCTCGCGGCCGTCCCAGTCGTTGAAGTCGCCCTTCAGCCGGACGCCGCGTGCGTGGGGGGCCCACACCGCGAAGGACGTGCCCGTGATCGGTCCGCTCGGGCTGTCGTAGGTGCGCACGTGGGCGCCGAGCACCTTCCACAGCTCCTCGTGGCGGCCCTCGTTGATCAGGTGGATGTCCATCTCGCCGAGCGTCGGCAGGTACCGGTAGGCGTCGTCGACGACGTAGGGCTCACCGCCGGCGTAGGCGACCTCGAGCCGGTAGTCGGGGATCTTCGGGACGTCGAGCACGCCCCGCCAGATCCCGCCGTGCTCGTGCTCGAGCCGGGTCCGTCCGTCGTCGTGGATCACGGTGACGGAGTCCGCGAGCGGGCGGAAGACCCGGACCGTGACCGCGCCGTCGTGCTCGTGGGCACCGAGGACCGCGTGTGGGTCGCCGTGCTCGCCGTTCACCAGCTGCTCGAGGACGTGCCGGTCCAGGGGGAGGGCTGTGGCAGTGCTCATCGGTCGCTCGCCTCCTGCGAAGTGTCGGTCTCGGGGGTTCTCGTCAGCCGGTCGATGGCCGACAGCGGGATGTCGAGCCAGGTGGGCCTGTTGCGGGCCTCGTAGACCGTCTCGTACACGGCCTTGTCGGCTTCGTACGCCCGAAGCAGCGTCTGCTCCTGCGAGCTCATCACCACGGGCGTCTCCTCCGACGTACCCTCACCGCTGCCGAGGTAACCGGTGAGGAAGGCGTTGCGGTTCCGCTCGGACCACTCGTTGGCGCGGTAGGCGATCTGCGGGCCGCGGTCCTCGACGTCTGCCTCGACCACATGGGCGGCGTAGTCGAACGACCGCAGCATGCCGGCGACGTCGCGCCACCGTGAGTCCGGTCGCACCCGCTCGGCAAGCGCCTTGGCCGGCTCGCCCTCGAAGTCCACGATCTTCCAGCCGCGCGTCGTGCGCAGGGTCTGCCCGAGGTGGTAGTCCCCGTGCACCCGCTGCACGGTGACCGGCTCGTCGAGGTCGGCGACCGCCTTGAAGAGCGCCGCGAGAGCCGCACGGTGCGGCTCGAGCCGGGGCACCGCGGCGACGGCGTCGGCGAGCCGCTGCTGCATCGCGTCGGCCAGCTCGCCGAGCTCGGCGGGGCCCCACGTGTGCGTGGGGAACTCGCGGGCAAGGATGTGGTGCACCTCGGCGGTCGCGCCGCCTAGACGCTCGGCCTCGGCGGCGAAGTCCCCGCCCACCTCGTCGGCGTGCAGGTCGGCCTCGGCGTAGAGGTCGCGGACGCTGGCCAGCGCAAGGTCCCAGCCGTCGCTGGCCGTCTTCAGCAGCTGCTGGAGCATGGCCAGGTGCAGCGGCTCCTCCGAGGTCGTGGCCGGAGCCTCGAGCCAGCCGTAGAGCGCAGCGATGTTCTCGCACTGGGCGCGGGTGAGCGCCTCGTGGATCTCGATGTCGGGGTTGCGGCCCGGGGTGATCTTGCGGAACACCTTCATCAGGCTGTCGTCGCCGAAGCGCACCGACGAGTTGCTCTGCTCGCCGGAGAACAGCGACGAGTGCACGTCCAGGTCGAGGTCGTGTCCCTCGAGCAGGTGGAAGACCATGTCGTCCCCGCGCTGCTCGCGGGCGAACGCCCTGAGCCACTGCTGGGTGGCGTAGCGGTCGTGCACCGCGTCGTAGGCGTGGACCTCGCCGAGCTGCTCGTCCTCCCAGACACCCACCAGCGCGTGCGCGATCCGCTCCTGCGGCTCGGCGTAGTAGGCCAGGGGCACCTGGTAGTACTCGAGGTCGCCGGGGTCGCCGCCGTACTGGATCTGGCAGAGCTCGACACGCGTGTGCGGTGAGCCGGGCTCGGGGTCGGGCTCGATCCAGCCGAGCCGGCGTACGCCGGTCACCTGCATCTCGCGGCCCTTGCCGCCGAACCACCGCGCCTCGCTGATGTAGGCGGCGAGCGCGTGGAGGATCTTGTCGTCGATGTCGGTGTTCACGGGGCGAGCGCCTCCTCGGCGGGTGCGGGCCGGGGCAACCGGAACCAGTAGAAGCCGTAGGCCCCGAGCGTGAGCAGGTAGGGGAGCTCTCCGATCCTCGGGAACCGGACACCGCCGAGCAGCTCGATCGGCTCCGTGCCCTCCCAGTTCCGCAGGTCGAGCTCGACCGGCTGCGGGAAGCGCGAGAGGTTGTTGACGCACAGCACCGAGTCCACGGCGCCGTCGGGTGCGACGAACTCCCGGACGTAGCTGAGCACGCTCGGGTTGGAGCCGCCGAGGTCGGTGAAGTCGCCGAGCCCGAACGCCTCGTGCTTCTTGCGGGCGTGGATCATCCGACGGGTCCAGTGCAGCAGCGAGGACGCGTTCTCGAGCTCGGTCTCGACGTTCACGCGCTGGTAGCCGAAGACCGGGTCCTGGATCACCGGCAGGTGCAGCTTGCCGGGGGTCGCGACCGAGAAGCCGGCGTTGCGGTCCGGCGTCCACTGCATCGGGGTGCGGACGCCGTCGCGGTCACCGAGCCAGATGTTGTCGCCCATCCCGATCTCGTCGCCGTAGTAGAGCACCGGCGAGCCCGGGAGCGAGAGGAGCAGCGCGGTGAACAGCTCCATCTGGTTCACGTCGTTGTCGAGGAGCGGGGCCAGCCGGCGGCGGATGCCGATGTTGGCCTTCATGCGCGGGTCCTTGGCGTACTCGCCCCACATGTAGTCGCGGTCCTCGTCGGTGACCATCTCGAGCGTCAGCTCGTCGTGGTTGCGCAGGAAGATGCCCCACTGGCAGTTGTCCGGGATGGCCGGGGTCTGCTCGAGGATCTCCGAGACCGGGAAGCGCGACTCCCGGCGGACCGCCATGAAGATGCGGGGCATGACCGGGAAGTGGAAGCACATGTGGCACTCGTCGCCACCCTTGTCGAAGTCGCCGAAGTAGTCGACGACGTCCGCGGGCCACTGGTTGGCCTCCGCGAGCAGCACCCGGTCGGGGTAGTGCTCGTCGACGTAGCGGCGGACGACCTTGAGGAACTCGTGGGTCTCCTTCAGGTTCTCGCCGTTGGTGCCGGGGCGCTCGTAGAGGTAGGGCACGGCGTCGAGGCGGAAGCCGTCGATGCCCATGTCCAGCCAGAACTTCAGCGCGTCGAGCATCGCCTCCTGGACCTTCGGGTTGTCGAAGTTCAGGTCGGGCTGGTGGGAGTAGAAGCGGTGCCAGAAGTACTGCTGGCGGACCGGGTCCCACGTCCAGTTCGAGGACTCGGTGTCGACGAAGATGATCCGCGCCTCGTCGTAGAGCTCGTCGGTGTCGGACCAGACGTAGAAGTCGCCGTAGGGCCCGTCCGGGTCGCTCCGGCTGGCCTGGAACCACGGGTGCTGGTCCGAGGTGTGGTTCATGACGAAGTCGATGATCACGCGGATGCCGCGCTGGTGCGCAGCGTCGAGGAACTCGTGGAAGTCCTCCACGGTGCCGCACTCGGGCAGGATGTCGGTGTAGTCGGCGACGTCGTACCCGCCGTCGCGCAGCGGTGACGTGAAGAACGGCGGGACCCAGAGGCAGTCCACGCCGAGCCACTCGAGGTAGTCGAGCTTCTCCGTCAGACCCTTGAAGTCGCCGACCCCGTCTCCGTTGGAGTCCTTGAAGGAGCGGACCAGGACCTCGTAGAAGACCGCCCTCTTGAACCAGTCCGGCTCGTGTGCGGGGAGACCCTCTGCGGTCTCCGGCATCTGCTGGGACTCCGTGTCGGGCTGGGTCACAGGTTCGGCCTCCGAACGGTGAAGATGTGAGCGGGCTGGTGGTGCGGGTCGAGCCTCACGTAGTTGTGCTCGCCCCAGGTCCAGGAGTCCCCGGTGAGCTCGTCGTGGACCGCGAACCGGTCGTTCCAGTCCAGGCCGAGCGCCGGCATGTTGAGGCGGACCGTCGTCTCACGCGTGGCGTGCGGGTCCACGTTGACGACGATGATCATCAGGTCGTCCTCGTGCCGGCCGTCGTGCGGGGCGGCGGCGAACTTCGAGAAGACCAGGATCGAGTCGTCGTCGCTGTGGTGCACCGTGAGGTTGCGCAGCAGCTGCAGCGCGGGGTGACGGCGACGGATCTCGTTGAGCCGGCTGATGTACGGCGCGAGCGTGCGTCCGCTGCGCTCGGCGCCGTCCCAGTCCCGGATCCGGATCTGGTACTTCTCCGAGTCGAGGTACTCCTCGCTGCCGGGCTTCACGGCCACGTGCTCGAAGAGCTCGAAGCCGGCGTAGACGCCCCAGGTCGGCGACGCCGTGGCCGCGATGGTGGCCCGGATCTTGAACGCCGCGGGTCCGCCGTACTGCAGGTAGGCGTGGAGGATGTCGGGGGTGTTCACGAAGAGGTTCGGCCGCATCACGTGGCTGGTCTCGCGGGAGAGCTCGGTGAGGTACTCCTCGAGCTCCCACTTCGCGTTGCGCCAGGTGAAGTAGGTGTAGGACTGGTGGAAGCCGACCGTGGCCAGGGTGCGCATCATCGCGGGCTTGGTGAACGCCTCGGACAGGAACAGCACGTCCGGGTCGGTCTTCTGGACCTCGGTGAGCAGCCAGTCCCAGAACTCCACCGGCTTGGTGTGCGGGTTGTCGACGCGGAAGATCCGCACGCCGTGGGACATCCAGAGGCGTACGACGCGCAGCACCTCGTTGTAGATGCCCTTCGGGTCGTTGTCGAAGTTGACCGGGTAGATGTCCTGGTACTTCTTCGGCGGGTTCTCGGCGTAGGCGATGCTGCCGTCGGCACGCGTGGTGAACCACTCGGGGTGCGCCTTGACCCACGGGTGGTCCGGCGCGGCCTGGAGCGCGAGGTCGAGAGCGACCTCCAGGCCGAGCTCGTTGGCCCGGGCGACGAAGTCGTCGAAGTCCTCGAACGTGCCGAGGTCGGGGTGGATCGCGTCGTGCCCGCCCTCGTCGGAGCCGATCGCCCACGGCGAGCCGGGGTCGCCCTCCTCGGTCACGAGGGTGTTGTTGGGTCCCTTGCGGTTGACCTTGCCGATCGGGTGGATCGGCGGCATGTAGATGACGTCGAAGCCCATCGCGGCGACGGCGTCGAGCCGCTTGGCCGCGGTGCGGAAGCTGCCGGAGACGACCTTGCCGGTCTTCTCGTCGACGTAGGCGCCCTCGCTGCGCGGGAAGAACTCGTACCACGAGCCGTAGAGCGCGCGCGGACGGTCGACGTACAGCTGGTAGGGGCCCTCGGTGGTGACCATGTCACGCAGCGGGAAGCGGTCCAGGATGTCGTCGACCGCGTGGGACACGGCAGCGGCGTACCGCACGGCGTCGGGCCGCGAGGTGTCCTGCATGGCGGTGATCGCGTCGTCGATCGTGCTCTGGTCGGCCTGGCTGCCCCTCTTGGGCAGGCTCGCACGGACCCGCTTCAGCAGCAGCACGCCCTCGGCGAACATCAGCTCCACGTCGATCTCGGCCGGGATCTTGATCTCGGCGTTGTGGCGCCAGGTGGCGATCGGGTCGGACCAGCCCTCGATGGCGAACGTCCACGCGCCTTCGGAGTCCGCAGACACCGTGGCGTCCCACAGGTCCGGCTCCTCGGGGTCCTTGCTCATCCGCACCCACGGACGGCGGTTGCCGTCGGGGTCGGTGAGCACCACGTCGGCGCTGAGCGCGTCGTGTCCTTCTCGGAAGACCAGGGCGGTGACCTCGAACGGTTCACCCACCACAGCCTTGGCGGGATAGCGTCCTAGATCGACGACAGGGGCGACGTCCATGATGGGAATTCGTCCAACCATGACCCCCAATCTGTCCGATCGGGACCACCTCTGCAAGTGAGGGATGGATCGTTCCAGAAATGGGTACGGTGCCCGGTTCGCCGCCCCTCGAAGGACGCCGATCCGGGCACCGTACGAGGCCCCTAACTGCGGCCGAACACCTGGAGCTCGGCGGCCCGGACCGAGAGGTCGCGCTCCGATGCCGTCTTACAGTCGGTGTCGTTGAGCGGGTCGTTGTCCTGCTCCCCGGCGTAGCCGCCGAAGCCGGTGCACTGGTTCTCCAGCGCCACGAACCGGACGTGGGTCGCGGCCGTGTCCGGCACGTCGAAGGACCGCAGCTGCAGGTTCGGCGCGACCGGTCGAGGACGGACGGCCGGGAAGGCGTTGTCCGGGCTGGTGTAGATCCGCTTCCACCGTGCGTCGGTGGTGCCACAGCCGCTGGTGCAGACCTCGATCGCGAACTTGCGCAGCGCGGTGAAGCGGCTGCCCGAGTCTGGGTCGCTCGCGTCCTCACCGGCTGGCCGCAGCATCGCGCTGACGTTGACCCGGCGGACGACCTGGCGGCCTCCGGCGAGGTCGACCACGACGAACGGGTTGCCGCCCTTGGCGTCCACGCTCGTCGCCTCGTTGACGCCGGCCCAGTTGGTCGCCTCGGTGTCGTCGATCAGGCTGCCGGCGTTCACCGAGCCCGGGCTGGACCCGACCACCTTGGCGCCGGCGTGCTTGGAGGCGAGGTTCCGGTCGGCGCGGACGACCTTGGTGGTCCGCCGGCCCGCCTTCACGGTGAACCGCGACCGGTGGATGCCGGTGCCCTCCCCCCGGAAGACGAGGTCGTAGGTGCCCGGGACGAGCCGCACGACGTCGTCCAGCGCGGTCTTTGCGATCGTGTCCGCGACCGGTGTGACGCGTGCCTCGTAGCGACCGACGAAGAACGTGCCCGCCGCCGCCTTGGCGCCGGTCCTCGCGACCAGGCGCACGGTGCCCGACCGTACGCCGGGGGCGCGGTAGCCGGGACGCGGCTGGTGCGAGTCGGCGGTCGCAGTGCGGGCGTCGATGCCCATGCCCCGGCGGGCGAACGCGGTCCACAGCGTGCGCTGGTTGGCGCCGCCGAAGCGCATCCGGTCCGCGGCGAGCATGGCGTCACGGGCGTCGAGCATGCTGGTCGCGCCCTGCTGGAGCAGGAACGAGTCGAAGACCAGCTGGATCCACCGCCGGTTGCCCGGGCAGCGCTCCGCGGGCAGCGGGGAGCTCGTCGCCGTGCCGGACGCGCAGCGCCGCTGCAGCCGTTCGTCACCGGCGGGGAACCGGTCGGCGTACTTCCTCACCAGAGCCTGGCGGACGTCGTACTGCACGCCGTTCCAGATCTCGCCGTCGGCGTGGACCTCGGGGCCGGTGCTGTCGAAGCCGTAGTCGCCGTACTGCAGCGGGTTGCGGTCGATCGGGTAGTCGCGGATGCCGGCGGCCTTGTTGCCCGTGGCGTACGGGCCGACCGCCCACGGGTTCGAGCCGGTGGCGTAGCCGTGGCTGATCATGTACTCCGCCGCGACGAGGTCCCCCCACGACTCGCCCATCGCGCCGCCCTGCTCGGAGGTGATGCCCTCGTCGGGGCCACCGATCATCCGGTTGCTGATCGCGTGGGTGTACTCGTGGCCGATGATGCTCATGTCGAAGCCACCGTCGGTGCACGGCGAGTAGAACGCGGCCGCGATCGGCTGGAACAGGTACTGGTTGGTGATACCGGGAATGCCGTCCTGCAGGGTGATCTGGTTGGCGTTGTCGCGGCCGAGGCCGGTGGCCGCCGTGTGCCCGGTGAGCGCGCCGGCCTGGGCGTCGCCGACCTCGGGGTCGTTCTCCCGTGTCGGGTCGGCGTTGCCGCCGAGGTTGCGGACCTGCATGTTGTAGTTCTCCTCGGTGAAGCCGAGGAAGTACGAGTAGTCGTGCATCCGGTTGTGTGCCACGAACAGGTTCGTCACCGAGGCGTCGATGTCGTTGCCGCCGGGCACCAGGTTGGCAGGGTCGCACTTGCTGTTCTGCCAGGCGTCGGTGAACTCCGGCGTGTAGGAGCGCGCGGGCGAGACCGGCGCCTGGGCGCCGCCGGGCGTGAGCGGCGACGCCCACGCCTCACGCGTCACCGCGTTGTTGCCGGTCGTGGTCAGCGTGGGCAGCCCGGTGACGAAGTCGAAGTCCCACGGGCCTCGCGACGCGAGGTTGCGAAGCGCGCCGGGCGGCGTGTCGCAGCCCTCCACCCGCTCACCCTGGTAGCTCGTCTCCCAGCAGCCGGTGACCCGGTTGCCGGGCACGTGGGTGGTCGAGAAGCTCAGCGCCGGGTTGGCGGTGAAGTAGCTCCACCGCGGCGGGTAGGGGCTGCTCGCCGACGGCGTCTCGCTGTCGGAGGTCGTGATCACGCCGACGTACTCGCCCGGCGCGACGAACGGCACGGTCGGGTCGTCGAAGGGGCAGACCTGGGCGCTGTAGGTCCCGGCGGGGATCTCGTCGCTGGTGTAGGTCGCCGTCTCGGGGCTCGTGCCGAGGTCGCCGCTGGTCAGCACCTCGCCGTCGGGGCCGAAGATCTTGACGACGATGTCGTTGGCCGGGTTGACCGCGGTCGCGGTGACCACGATCTGCTTGGTCTCGCCGTCGGTGAGCTCGAGCTCGTGCTTCGGACCGCACTCGGTCGCGGTGATCGCGCCCTGCATCTGGGTGGCGCCCTCGCTCGCCGCGGCGGCTGCGTGCTCGACCTTGTTCTCGCGGTGGAGCACCTTGCCGGTCACCGCGTCCACCATCAGCGTGTAGGCGAGCGACCGGCCGCCCTGGGAGTCCACGACGTTGGCCTCGAAGACCGGGCGGACGGTCCCGTCGGCGAACGCGAGAGCGCGGAGACGGACCTGCTGCTCCTGGGCGAAGCCGTCGACCTTCAGCCGGGTCCAGCCCGCGCGCACGGTGTCGGTGATCGCGCTGAGCTCGGTGTCGCGGCCGACGGCGGCGGCGGCGGTCTGCCACGCCCGGACGGCGCCGATCCGGGCCGCCTCGGGCCGGTCTGTCGTCCGGGTCAGGGAGGAGGACACGTAGACGATGCGGCCGTCGGCGACCCCGACGGTGACCATGCTGCCGATTGCGGGGGAGAGCCCGTCGAAGGTCTGCCGGAAAAGCACCGCGCGGGCGTCGCTGCCGGCGAGCTCCTGGCTGGACACGAGCTCGAGGCCGTCGACCTGCGCCAGGCTGATCCCGAGGGTGGCCCGGTTCTCGCGGAGCCACGCGCGCGCCGAGGTGACCTCGTCGCCTCCGGTGGCCGGGCCGAGGTCGCCGTCGGTGGCAAGGATCGACGAGGGCGTGCCGAACCGGTTCCAGCGCACGGTGGCGCTGAGAGCGGAGACGGCGCGGCGCTGGGCGGCGGTCGGCAGCGCGGACCCGCGGAGGTCGAGGTCCGGCAGTGCCGGCGGGGAGTCACCCCACGTGGCGAAGGTGCGGTCCAGTGCCGTCTCGACGGTGGGGGTGGGCGTGCCGGTCGCGGGCAGCTGGGCCAGGCCGAGGATGACGCCTGCTGCTGCCAGTGCCGTGCCCGTGCGGAGCGCTCGGGGGCTGAAGGGCATGGGTGTGCCTCTCGCATGCGGTGGGTCCGGCCGTTTGGGCCGGGGGAACGCACCGTCAACGCCGAAGCGGACAAGGGGTTACGTGGGAGTAGGTGACCGGACCGTCAGGTCCGTTGGTTGGAACGATCCATTCTCTGTAGAGTCGTGCGGCGTGAGAGCTATCCGTCGATTCACCGTCCGTCCCGTTCTGCCCCAGCGCCTCGAGGCGCTCGGCGCCCTCGCGCAGAACCTGCGATGGTCCTGGCACCCGGAGACGCAGGACATCTTCGCCGCGATCGACCCCCAGGCCTGGGACTCCTGCGGCCACGACCCGGTGCACCTGCTCGGCAGCGTCTCGGTCGACCGCCTCGAGCAGCTCGAGAAGGACGACGAGTTCGTCCGGCGCCTCGACGCGGCGCGGGCCGACCTCGAGACCTACCTGACCGGCGATCGCTGGTACCAGTCCCTCGGGGAGGCCGCCCCGCGGGCGATCGCGTACTTCTCTCCGGAGTTCGGCATCACCGCTGTGCTTCCGCAGTACTCCGGCGGACTCGGCATCCTCGCCGGTGACCACCTCAAGACCGCGAGCGACCTCGGCGTGCCGATCATCGGCGTCGGGCTGCTCTACCGGCACGGCTACTTCCAGCAGTCGCTCTCCCCGGAGGCGTGGCAGGAGGACACCTACCCGATCGTCGACCCCGACGGGCTTCCGCTGTCGGTGCTCCGTGAGGCGGACGGCCGCCCGGCGCAGATCACCGTCGGTCTGCCGGGCGAGGACGAGCTGACCGCGCGCATCTGGGTCGCCCAGGTCGGCCGCGTGCCGCTGCTGCTCCTCGACTCCGACGTCGAGGAGAACACCGAGATCCTCCGTGACGTCACCGACCGCCTGTACGGCGGCAACACCGAGCACCGCCTCCGGCAGGAGATGCTCCTCGGCATCGGCGGCGTCCGGGCCCTGCGTGCGTACTCCCGGATCACCGGAGCGCCGGCACCGGAGGTCTTCCACACCAACGAGGGCCACGCCGGTTTCCTCGGCCTCGAGCGGATCCGTGAGCTCACCGAGGGCCAGGCCGCGCTCGGCTTCCCGACCGCGCTCGAGGTCACCCGCGCCGGCACCGTGTTCACCACGCACACCCCGGTGCCCGCCGGCATCGACCGGTTCCCGCGCGAGCTCGTCGAGCAGTACTTCGGCGGCGAGAACGCCTGCGCCGGCGTCCCCGTGGACCGGATCCTGGCCCTCGGAAGCGAGGACTACGAGGGCGGCGACCCCGCGGTCTTCAACATGGCCGTGATGGGCATGCGGCTCGCCCAGCGTGCCAACGGCGTCTCACAGCTGCACGGCAAGGTGAGCCGCGGCATGTTCGGCGGCCTGTGGCCCGACTTCGACGCCGACGAGCGGCCGATCGCGTCGATCACCAACGGCGTCCACGCGCCGACCTGGGTGGCCCGCGACGTCTACGCGCTGGCCGCCGAGGCCGGTGTCGACCTGGCCACGGCGCAGCCCGAGGAGGTCTTCGCGGTCGCGGACAAGATCCCGCCCCGCGAGATCTGGGACACCAAGCGGCGGATGCGCCAGCGTCTCGTCGACGACGCGCGCGCCCGTCTCGCTGCCTCGTGGGAGCATCGCGGCGCTGCCAAGGCCGAGCTGAAGTGGACACGCTCGGCGCTGGACCCCGATGTGCTGACGATCGGGTTCGCGCGCCGCGTCCCGTCGTACAAGCGGCTCACGCTGATGCTGCGCGACCCCGAGCGGCTCAAGCGCATCCTGCTCGACCCCGAGCGCCCCGTCCAGCTGGTGATCGCCGGCAAGGCACACCCCGCCGACGAGGGCGGCAAGCGGCTGATCCAGGAGATCGTCCGGTTCTCCGACGACCCCCAGGTGCGGCACCGGATCGTGTTCCTGCCGAACTACGACATGGCGATGGCGCAGCCGCTCTACCCCGGCTGCGACGTCTGGCTGAACAACCCGCTGCGTCCCTACGAGGCCTGCGGGACCTCCGGCATGAAGGCCGCGCTCAACGGCGGCCTGAACCTGTCGATCCTCGACGGCTGGTGGGACGAGTGGTACGACAACCACAACGGCTGGGCGATCCCGTCCGCCGACGGTGTCGACGACCCGGACCGCCGTGACGACATCGAGGCCAACGCGCTGTACGACCTGATCGAGAACGAGGTCGCGCCGCGCTTCTACGACCACGACGAGGAGGGCGTGCCGGTCCGCTGGATCGAGATGGTCCGCCACACCCTCAAGTCGCTCGGCCCCAAGGTGCTCGCCACCCGCATGGTCCGCGACTACGTCGAGCAGCTGTACTCGCCGTCGGCCACGACGTCCCGTGCGCTCAACAACGACTACTCCGGTGCGCAGCACCTGGCGGAGTGGAAGGCGCGTGTGGCCAAGGACTGGTCGGGCGTCGCGATCGACCACGTCGACTCCAGCGGCGTGGGGGACACCCCCGAGATCGGGCAGACCCTCCACGTCAGCGTCTACGTCTCGCTGGGCGACCTGTTGCCCGAGGACGTCGACGTCCAGGTGGTGCACGGGCGGATCCGTCACGACGACGAGCTCGTGGACACCCACATCAGCTCGCTCGGTGTGGCCGAGACCTACGAGGCCGGGCGCTACCGCTACGAGGGCAACGTCGAGCTCAAGCAGACCGGCCCGTTCGGGTACACCACCCGCGTGCTGCCCAAGCACGACCTGCTGGCCTCCCCGGCCGAGCTGGGCATGGTCGTCGCTCCCTGAGCTTCACTGGTACGTCGAACGCCCCGGTCGCCTCTCGAGGCAGCCGGGGCGTTCGACGTACAGGGGTCAGATCTGGCGGAGCACCAGCATCGAGCGCGGGGCGATCGTGATCGACTGGCCGGCGTCGACGCGCTCGCCCTGAGGGTGGTCCTCGTCGGTGCTCAGCACGACCTCGCCGGCCTTCACCCAGTCCTGGTCCGGCAGCGACACCGCGCCGGCCTCCGGGTGGGCGTTGAACCAGATCATGAACGACGCGTCCTGGAGCATCTCGCCGCGTGGGCCGGGGAAGCGGAGCGGGTCGCCGGACAGGAACATCCCGAACTGGTGCAGCCCGTCGTCGTACCAGTCGGCCTGCGTCATCTCGCGTCCGGACGGGTGGATCCAGGCGAGGTCCTTGGGGCCGCCGGGGACCGTCGGGCTGCCCTCGAGGTAGTGCCGCTGGCGCAGTGCGGGGTGCTCCCGGCGCAGCCGGAGCGCTGTCTTCGTCAGCTCGTAGATGTCGAGCCACGCGTCGTCGGGGCGCCAGTCGATCCAGGAGATCTCGTTGTCCTGGGTGTAGGCGTTGTTGTTGCCGCGCTGGGTGCGGCCGCGCTCGTCACCGGCCGTGATCATCGGGACCCCGTTGCTCAGGCAGAGCGTGATCATCAGGTTCGCCGCCTGCCGGCGGCGCAGGGCGATGATCTCCCGGTCGTCGGTCTCCCCCTCGACACCGCAGTTCCAGGAGCGGTTGTTGTCGGTGCCGTCCCGGTTGGCCTCGCCGTTGGCCTCGTTGTGCTTGTCGTTGTACGACACGAGGTCACGCAACGTGAAGCCGTCGTGGGCGGTGATGAAGTTGACCGAGGCATAGGGCGACCGCCCGTCGTCGGCGTACAGGTCGCTCGACCCCGCCAGGCGCGAGGCGACCTCGCCGATCCCGCCGGAGCGCAGTCGCCAGAAGTCCCGGATCGTGTCGCGGTACTTGTCGTTCCACTCCGCCCAGGGCGGCGGGAAGTTGCCGGTCTGGTAGCCGTCCATGCTCGCGTCCCACGGCTCGGCGATCAGCTTCACGTGGCGCAGCACCGGGTCCTGGCCGATGGTGGTCAGGAAGTGGCCGCCCATGTCCACGGTCAGCCGGGTGCGGGTCAGCGCCGGGGTGAGGTCGAACCGGAAGCCGTCGACGTGCATCTCGGTGACCCAGTAGCGCAGCGAGTCGAGGATCATCCGCAGCGCATGGGGCTGGGAGGCGTCGACGGTGTTGCCACAGCCGGTGACGTCCCAGTACGTGCCCGGGTCGACGTCGGGGTCGACGTGCTTGTAGTAGCCGCAGTCGTCGAGGCCGCGGAAGCTCAGCGTCGGCCCCTGCGGCCCACCCTCGGCGGTGTGGTTGTAGACCACGTCGAGGATCACCTCGAGGCCGGCGGCGTGGAAGGCCTTGACCATGTTCTTGAACTCGGTGACCTGCTGGCCGCGGTCGCCGCTGGAGCTGTAGGCGTTGTGCGGCGCGAAGAACCCGATCGAGTTGTAGCCCCAGTAGTTGACCAGGCCACGGTCGGCGAGCGCGGGCTCGGAGACGAACTGGTGGATCGGGAGAAGCTCGACGGTCGTGATGCCGAGGTCCTTGAGGTAGTCGACGACGGCAGGGGTGGCCAGGCCGGCGTAGGTGCCGCGCAGCTCCTCCGGCACCCTGTCGTGGAGCTGGGTGAAGCCCTTGACGTGCAGCTCGTAGATGACGGTGTCGGTCATCTTGACCCGCGGCCGCACCAGGTGGTCGTCGCCCCAGTCGAACTCGTCGTGGACGACCACGCTCTTGGCCATGAACGGCGCGGAGTCCTGCTCGTTGCGGGTCGCCTCCTTGCGCGCACGCATCCGCCGGTCGTCGTTCGCCCCGGGCAGGACGTAGCCGAAGATCTCGGGGCCGGGCTCGACGGCGCCGCTCACGGCGAGCGCGTAGGGGTCGAGCAGGAGCTTGTGGGCGTTGAACCGCTGGCCGCGTGCCGGGTCCCACACCCCGTCGGCGCGGAAACCGTAGCGCTGGCCCACCGGAACGCCGGGGATGGCCCCGTGCCAGATGCCGAGGGTGTACTCGCCGAGCTCGAGACGTCGCTCGACCTCGCCGCCGTCCCCGTCGTCGTCGAACAGGCAGACCTCCACGCGGGTCGCCTCGGGGGCGTAGACCGCGAAGTTCGTCGCCTCCTCGCTCCAGGTGGCACCGAGGGGCTGGTGCTGGCCCGGCCAGATTGCGGCGGGTTCCTGCTCTGACCATTCGCGGGGGTTCACATCCTCCATTGTCCCCGATGCCCGGAAGGTGAAAAGCAGGTGGCGGCAGGTCGTCACCCACCTGTGACCCGGCACGCGGGAACAGGCCCGCCCGGTCTAGAGTCCGTGTCAGTTGCCGACAAGGACAAAGGAGTGGCTCGTGGGCGAGTTCGTGAAGCTGGAGGTCGAGGACGGCGTCGGGACGATGCGGCTCGACCGGCCCAAGATGAACGCCCTGAACATCCAGGTCTGGGGCGAGATCCGGGACGTCGCCGCCGAGGCGACCGAACGCGACGACGTGCGCTCGGTGGTCATCTACGGCGGAGAGAAGATCTTCGCCGCCGGCGCGGACATCAAGGAGATGGCCGACCTGTCCTACACGGACATGGCCAAGCGGTCGGCCGACCTCCAGGCGGCCTGCAGCGCCGTGGCCCGGATCCCCAAGCCCGTCGTCGCCGCGGTCACCGGCTACGCCCTCGGCGGCGGCTGCGAGGTCGCGCTGGCAGCCGACATCCGCATCGCCGGCGACTCGGCTGTGCTCGGACAGCCTGAGATCCTGCTCGGCATCATCCCGGGCGCCGGCGGCACCCAGCGCCTGAGCCGGCTGGTCGGCCCCTCCAAGGCCAAGGACCTCATCTTCACCGGCCGTTTCGTGAAGGCCGACGATGCCCTCGCGATCGGTCTGGTCGACCGGGTGGTCCCCGGTGACCAGGTGTACTCCGAGGCGGTCGCCTGGGCCAAGCAGTTCAGCGGTGCGGCGGCGTACGCCCTGCGTGCCGCGAAGGCAGCGGTCGACCGCGGGCTCGAGGTCGACATCGAGACCGGCCTTGAGATCGAGCGCCAGCAGTTCGCCGCGCTGTTCGCCACCGAGGACCGCTCGATCGGCATGAAGTCCTTCGTGGAGAACGGTCCGGGCAAGGCGGAGTTCGTCGGCCGCTGAGCGAGCCCCTGGTGGTGTCCGAGGTCACCCACCGGAACAGGTTCTCGTGCCCTGCCGGGGTCCGTTATCGTGCGGGTACCTCGGACAAGGAGACACAGTGACTGACGCCAGCAAGGGCACCGACGGCAGGGAGTCGACGGGCACTGCGGAGAAGCCGGGCCGTCGCGCAGCCGCGAACGGCGGAGGCAAGGGCAAGGTCAGGGCAGGCGCCGACGCGGTGCGCAGCAAGATCGCGTCCGTGGTGTGGCTGGCCGCTGTGGTCTGTGCGCTGTTCCTCGCCGTCGGCGCCCTGCTGATCGCGCTGAAGGCCAACGAGGAGAACAGCATCGTGCAGTTCATCCTCGACGGCGCCGAGCTCCTGGACGGCCCGTTCAGCCTCGACGAGGGGATCTTCACGTTCGCCGACACCGAGGACGGCCGGGTCAAGAGCGCCCTGACCAACTGGGGTATCGCGGCTGTCGTCTACCTCGTGATCGGCAAGATCCTGGATCGCATCATCCGTCCGTAGCCGCTGCCAGAACACGTTTCCGAATCCTCGGAACCGTGTGACTGAACCCACCCGCACCTGCGGTTCCACCGCTAGCTACGCGCTAGTAGCCTCGGAGGACACGTGGGCGGGGGACCGTCATACCGAGTGCACAGGAGGGGCCCTCAGGGCCGAGACTGCCATGAACATTGTCGTGTGTGTGAAGTACGTTCCGGACGCGACCGCGGACCGGCACTTCGAGGGTGACAACACCGTCGACCGGGTTGGTGTCGACGGGCTGCTGTCCGAGCTCGACGAGTACGCGGTGGAGCAGGCGCTGCAGCTGAAGGAGAAGAACGAAGGAACCGAGGTCACCGTTCTCACCGTCGGCCCCGAGCAGGCCATCGACGCGGTCCGCAAGGGCCTGCAGATGGGCGCCGACAAGGGCGTGCACGTGACCGACGAGGCGATCGCCGGCTCCGACGCCCTGGCCACCTCGCTGGTGCTGGCCGAGGCGATCAAGAAGCTCGACTACGACGTGGTCATGTGCGGGATGGCCTCGACCGACGGCACGATGGGTGTCGTCCCGGCGATGCTCGCCGAGCGGCTCGGGCTGCCGCAGGTGACGCTCGGCTCGGTGGTCGAGATGCAGGGCAAGGAGGTCCGCATCAAGCGTGACGGCGACACCGCGACCGAGATCATCGGTGGCACCGCGCCGCTCGTGCTGAGCGTGACCGACCAGTCCGGCGAGGCCCGCTACCCGTCGTTCAAGGGGATCATGGCGGCGAAGAAGAAGCCGGTGGAGACCTGGTCGCTGTCCGACCTCGGCGTCGACGCCTCCCAGGTGGGCCTGTCGGCCGCCTGGTCGGTCGTGGAGGACACCACCGCGCGTCCGCCGCGCACGCAGGGCGAGATCGTCACCGACGAGGACGGCTCGGGCGCGAAGGCGCTGGCCGAGTTCCTCGCGTCGAAGAAGTTCATCTGAGTCGGTCGAGCGGATCTGAGGAGACAACAGACATGAGCGAAGTCCTGGTTCTGGTCGACCACGTCGACGGTGCGGTACGCAAGACCACCAACGAGCTGCTGACCATCGCCCGCCGCCTGGGCGAGCCGTCCGCCGTGTTCATCGGTGCCCCGTCCGACGACGCGGTCGCCGGGCTCAAGGCGTACGGCGCCGAGAAGATCTATGTCGTGGACGATGCGGAGATCAAGGGCTACCTGGTGGCCCCCAAGGCCGAGGCGCTGGCCCAGCTGGTGGAGAAGACCTCCCCGGCTGCGGTGCTGGTCTCGTCCTCGGCGGAGGGCAAGGAGGTCGCCGCGAGGCTGGCGGTCAAGGCCGAGTCCGGGCTGATCACCGACGCGGTCGACGTCCAGCCCGGCGACGAAGGCCCGGTGACGACGCAGTCGGTGTTCGCGGGCAACTACACGGTGACCGCCAAGGTCACCAAGGGCACTCCGATCATCACCGTGAAGCCGAACGCCGCGACACCGGAGCAGGCCGAGGGCGCCGGTGCGGTCGAGCAGGTCGCCGTGACCGTCTCCGACGCCGCGAAGGCCGCCAAGATCGTCGCCTCCGAGCCGCGCAAGGCGACCGGTCGTCCCGAGCTCACCGAAGCCGCGATCGTGGTCTCCGGCGGTCGTGGCACCGGCGGCAACTTCGAGCCGGTCGAGAAGTTCGCCGACTCCCTCGGCGCCGCAGTCGGCGCCTCACGTGCCGCGGTCGACTCCGGCTGGTACCCGCACTCCTTCCAGGTGGGCCAGACCGGCAAGACCGTCTCCCCGCAGCTGTACGTCGCGGCCGGCATCTCCGGCGCGATCCAGCACCGGGCCGGTATGCAGACCTCGAAGACCATCGTCGCGGTCAACAAGGACGAGGAGGCCCCGCTGTTCGAGCTCGTCGACTTCGGCGTGGTCGGTGACCTCCACAAGGTCCTCCCGGCAGCGACCGAGGAGGTCAACAAGCGCAAGGGCTGACCTTCGGCCCTACTGGGTGAGGCCCTTCGACCGGTGTACTGGTCGGAGGGCCTTTCTCGCGTTCGAGGGGGTAGCGATGATTCTCGTCGCAGGAGGCACGGGGCGGCTCGGGAGCCTGGTCGCCACCAGGCTGAGCGAGGCTGGGCAGCAGGTGCGGGTGCTGAGCCGGGGGATGGCCGGACAACCGGGGGTGCTGCCCACCGCTGTCGAGGTCCGGCGCGGGGACGTGCGGGAGCCCGCCGGTCTCGCGGCCGCGGTGGACGGGGTCGAGGTGGTGGTCTCGTGCGTCCAAGGGTTCGTGGGCCCGGACGGCGTCACCCCGACGAGCGTCGACAAGCAGGGCAACTTCAACCTCGTCGACGCAGCCAAGCAGGTGGGCGCCGACTTCGTGCTCGTCTCGATGACGGGTGCAGCCGCCGACAGCCCCATGGAGCTGGCACGGGCGAAGTACGCCGCCGAGAAGTACCTGCGGGCCAGCGGGCTGGACTGGACGATCGTCCGGGGTGCCGCGTTCGCGCAGGCCTGGCTCGGCATCGTCGCCCAGACGGCGGGCCCGTCGGGGAGGCCGCTGGTCTTCGGGCGCGGCGACAACCCGATCCCGTGGGTGGACGTCGCAGAGGTGGCCGCCCTCGTGGAACGCGCCGTGCTCGACCCCTCCCTGCGGGGGCAGACGCTCGAGATCTGCGGGCCGGAGGCGCTCACGCTCATGCAGCTCGCCCAGGCCTACATGGACCACAACGGTGTCGCCGGCCGTCCGCGACGGGTTCCGCGCCCGATGTTGCGGGTCATGGCGGGCACCGTCGGCCGGTTCAAGCCCGAGACGGCGCGTCAGGCGCGCGCCGCGCTGGCGATGGACGAGCTCCCGGCCGCCGAGGACTCGGCCACCCGGGCGCGGTTCCCCGACCTCCCGCGGCGACCGGTGTCGGAGGTCATCGCCGAGGTGGGAGCGGGGGTCCGCTGACCGGCCGGCCCTACGCGAGCGCCAAGGCCGACCCGTCCCAGCGGCGACGCAGCCAGCGGTCGTGGCTGGCGACCACGACCGTGCCTGCCGACCGCTGCAGCGCCTCCTCGAGCTCGTCGGCGAGCGCGAGCGAGATGTGGTTGGTCGGCTCGTCGAGCAGCAGCAGGTCGGGTTGGCGTGCGACCAGCACCGCCAAGGCGAGTCGCCGCTGCTGACCGACACTCAGCACACCCACGGGCCGGGACAGGTCGCGCGGGTGCAGCAGGCCCAGCTCGGAGAGCGCCGGGGCCGTCCCCGCGGTCGCGGCCTCGTAGGCGTCGACGACCGGACGGTCGGGCCGCGCGAAGACGACCTCCTGCGGCAGGTGGCCGACCCGACGGGCGGACACCTGCACGAGGCCCTGCGCCCGGACCTCGCCTGCGAGCACCTCGAGCAGCGTCGACTTGCCGGAGCCGTTGGCACCGGTCACGAGCAGGTGCTCTCCGGGCGAGACGTCGAGCCGGGGTACGACGACGCGACCGGGGACGACGAGCTCCCGCACGGAGACCGAGCCGCCGCGGCCTCCGGTCAGCGTGCCCTGGAAGGAGAGCGGCTTCGGCGGCTTCGGCACCCGCTCGCGCTCGAGCACCTCGATCCTGCGTTCGGTGTCCCTGATCCGGCGGCTGACCGCCTTCGCCACCTTCTGCCCCTTGGCGTGGTAGATGAACTTGTCACCGTCCCGGGGTGGCCGGTTGTGCGGCGCCACCGCCCGGGCCGTGGTCCTCGTGGCGTGGCGGAGCTGGTCGAGCTCGTCCTGGTGAGCCAGGAACGCGTCCTCCCAACGGCATCGCGAGTCCCGTTTGGCGCGCAGGTAGTCGGAGTAGCCGCCCGTGAACCGGTTGCCACCGTCACCGTCGACGCCGAGGTGCATCGGGTCGAGGTCGACGACCGCAGTACAGACGTTCTCGAGGAAGGTGCGGTCGTGGGTGGCGACGACCACCACGCCCGGCAGGCCGACGAGGAGCTCCTCGAGAAGCGACACCGCGTCATCGTCGAGATGGTTGGTCGGCTCGTCGAGCAGGACGCACTCGGGGCGGCGCGTGATGAGCGCGGCCAGCGCGAGCCGCATCCGCTGCCCGCCCGACATCGACGCCGCAGGCCGGGACCGCTCCACCTCGCCGAGCCCCAGCCGGGCGGCGGCGGTCAGGGCGCGATGGTCGGCGTCCCAGGCGTCGTGCAGGGTCGCCCAGTCGAGGAGCGCGGCGTACTCGTCCTGCGCGTCGGCGTGGTCGAGGTCCACCGCCAGCTCCTCGAGGCGGGCCACCGCCTGGTGAAGGGGCGCCAGCGCGGCGTCGAGCACGTCGCCCACCGTCGCACCCTCGGGGAACGAGGGCTCCTGGGCGAGGTAGGCCAGGTCGGCCGGCACGGCGAGGGAGCCGCCGTCGGGCTGCTCGGTGCCCGAGAGCACGCGAAGCAGGGTGGACTTGCCCGCGCCGTTCTCGCCGACCAGCCCGAGGGGGCGGCCGGGGTTGGCGACGAGGTCGACGCCGTCGAGGACGACGCGGTCGCCGTAGGACCGCACGAGGTCACGGGCGACGAGCGGGGACAAGGAGGAGTGGGTCTGGACAGGCATGAGCGACACCGATCGTCGGTCGAGGTCTGCACTCGCCGGGCACGGGCACGCCAAGAGGGGTGCCGCCGCGGGCGCGAGTGAGGTCGGTGTCAGCTCTCCATGTCGGAGGAGAGTCTGGTCGGCGCCCGTGCGTGGCCGCAACTGCATTTCCGCACCTGTCCCGTGGATAGGGTCAGCGGGTGCGGACTCAGGTGCTCGGCCGGCTCGTGACTCCCTCCGGCGTCGTGCCGGACGGTCTGGTCTCGGTCGTCGACGGTGTCATCGAGCGCGTCGGACGCGCGGACGGCGACGAACCCCGGGGCGCGGGTGACGTCGTCATCGCGGCCGCCGGGCGTGGGTTCGTGCTTCCCGGCCTGGTCGACGTGCACGACCACGGCGGAGGAGGCGCGTCGTTCGGCGACGTCGCCGCGGACACCCTCCGAAGAGCCGCGAGCGAGCATCTGGGCCACGGCACGACGAGCGTGGTGGCGAGCCTGGTCACCGACGCCCCGGACCGGACGCTCGCGGCCGTGGCCTCCGCCGCCGACGCCGTGGAGGCCGGGACCGTCGCCGCGATCCACCTCGAGGGGCCGTTCCTCAGCCGGGCCCGATGTGGGGCGCAGGACCCGCGTCACCTGCTGGATCCCGACACGGGGCTCACCAGCAGGCTGCTCGAGGCGGGTCGCGGCCACGTGCGGGTGATGACCCTTGCCCCCGAGCTGGACGGTGCGGAGGAGGTGACCCGGCTCCTGCTCGAGAACGGTGTCGTCCCGGCCGTCGGGCACACCGAGGCCGACGCCGACCTCGTCCGCCGTACCCTCGCCGACACGCACGCGGCTCTCGGCCGTCCCGGCCTGGTCACCCATCTCTTCAACGGCATGCCCCCGCTCCACCACAGGGTCCCCGGGCCGGTGGGCGGTGCGCTGTCCGCGGCAGCACACGGCGAAGCGGTCGTGGAGCTGGTCGCCGACGGGGTGCACGTTGCCGACGCCACCGTTCGCATGGTGTTCGACCTGCTCGGTCCCGACCGGGTCGCGCTGGTCACCGACGCGACGGCGGCGGCGGGCATGCCGGACGGGACCTACGGGCTCGGCCCCCAGCGGGTCCACGTGCGCGGAGGCGTCGCGCGTCTCGGCCACGGGGACGACGCTCCGCTCGCCGGCGGTACGACGCACCTGCTCGACGTCGTCCGGCGGTGTGTCGGGGCGGGGGTCGGTCTGGCGGACGCCGTCACCGCATCGACCCGGACACCCGCCGCCGTGCTGGGGTGCGACGCGGGGGTGCTCGAGCCGGGGCACCGCGCCGACCTCCTGGTCACCGACGCCGACCTCCGGCCGGTCCGGGTGATGCGGGCAGGGGAGTGGGTCTGACCGGCACGCCGGTCAGGGCACCACCGCGGGAGGCCGCCGCCTCATGTGCCGTTCACGCGGATCAGCGTCTGCTGGCCCGTGGCCACGAGCGACCTCTGGTCGCCGAGGACACCGAACACCTCCAGCCGGCACACGGTGAGCGTCCGACCGGACCTCACGACCGTTCCCACCGCTTCGAGGTGATCGCCCGAGGCGGGCGCCAGAAGGTTGATCTTGTACTCCACGGTGAGCACTTCCGCGGTGTCGGGGAACAGGGTCAACGCCGCGTACCCGCCGGCGCTGTCGGCGATCGCGCTGGTGGCTCCCGCGTGGACGTAGCCGTGCTGCTGGGTCACCTCCGGACGGCTGGGGAGCACGATGTGCACGCGTCCCGGTGCGATGTGAGCGATGCGCGCGCCGAGATGGCTCATCAGCCCCTGGCGCTCGAAGCTGTCGCTGATCCGGGCCCGTACCTCGGGGCTCGCCTGCTCGGGCGGCGACTGGTCTTCCATGGCTCTCCTCGGGCGGAACTCGCTGATGGTCCGGGGGACTCGGGGCTTCGATGTGGTCCTGCCTCCAGGGAAGATCGAACCAGGTGGCACCGGAGGAGTTTCAGCCCGGTTCCGCCCACGCCGTACCCTGGTAGGCGCGATGACCCTTCCCAGGACGACGACCGGCGCGGTGTACCTCGACCACGCCGCGTCCACGCCGATGTACCCCGAGGCCGTGGCGGCGATGACCGAGCAGCTCGGCCGCGTGGGCAACCCGTCGTCCCTCCACGCCTCCGGACGCGCCGCCCGCCGTGTCGTCGAGGAGTCGCGCGAGACGATCGCGCGCGCCCTCAACGCACGCCCCGGTGAGATCGTGTTCACCTCAGGGGGCACCGAGGCCGACAACCTGGCCGTGAAGGGGATGTACTGGGCCCGCCGCCAGGCCGACCCGCGTCGCAACCGGATCCTCTCGACCTCCGTCGAGCACCACGCCGTCCTCGACAGCCTGCACTGGCTCGAGGAGCAGGGCGCCGAGGTCGAGCTGCTGCCCGTCGACCGGTGCGGCCGGCTCGAGCTCTCCGCGCTGCGGGAGTCGATCGAGCGCGACCCGGGCTCCGTCGCGCTGGTCTCGGTGATGTGGGCCAACAACGAGGTCGGCACCATCCAGCCGATCGCCGAGGTCGTGGAGACCGCGCACGAGCACGGCATCCCCGTGCACACCGACGCGGTCCAGGCCGTGGGGCAGGTCGAGGTCGACTTCGCCCTGACCGGGGTGGACGCCCTGACCCTGACGGCGCACAAGATCGGCGGCCCGATCGGCGTCGGCGCGCTCGTCGTACGCCGCGAGATCGACCTCGTCCCACTGCTGCACGGCGGCGGCCAGGAGCGCGACGTACGCTCCGGCACCGTCGACGCTCCCGCGATCCGCGGCTTCGCCAAGGCCGTCGAGCTGTCCGTGGCCCGGCAGCCGGGGTACGCCACGCGCATCGCCGCGCTGCGCGACGACCTGCTGCGCCGGGTCTCGGAGGTCGTGCCGGACGCGGTCCTCAACGGCGACAAGAACTGCTCGCTGACCCACCGGCTCCCCGGCAACGCCCACATCCAGTTCCCCGGGTGCGAGGGCGACTCCCTGCTCATGCTCCTCGACGCTCGCGGCATCGAGTGCTCGACCGGCTCGGCGTGCTCGGCCGGCGTGCCGCAGCCGTCCCACGTGCTGCTCGCGATGGGCGCCGACGACGTCGCCGCCCGCAGCGCGCTGCGCTTCTCCCTCGGCCACACGAGCACCGGGGCAGACGTGGACGCCCTTGTCGAGGCGATCGGTCCCGTCGTCGAGCGGGCCCGCGCGGCCGGGATCGCCTCGGGTTTCGGGCTCGTCAACACACCGGCGAAGGCGGGCTGAGATGCGCGTCCTGGCCGCCATGTCCGGCGGCGTCGACTCCGCCGTGGCCGCCGCGCGTGCGGCCGAGGCGGGTCACGACGTCACCGGCATCCACCTCGCCCTGTCGCGCAACCCGAAGTCCTACCGGACCGGCGCCCGCGGGTGCTGCACGATCGAGGACTCCAACGACGCCAGGCGGGCAGCGGACGTCATCGGGATCCCCTTCTACGTATGGGACATGAGCGACCGGTTCCACGAGGACGTGGTCGAGGACTTCATGTCCGAGTACGCCGAGGGGCGCACCCCGAACCCGTGCCTGCGCTGCAACGAGAAGATCAAGTTCGCGGCCGTCCTCGAGCGCGCGCTGGCACTCGGCTTCGACGCCGTCGCCACCGGCCACTACGCCCAGCTCGTCACCGGCGCGGACGGGCTGATCGAGATGCACCGCGCCGTCGACATGGGCAAGGACCAGTCCTACGTGCTGGGCGTGCTGACCCAGGAGCAGCTCGCGCACTCGCTGTTCCCGCTCGGCGACTCCCGCAAGGAGGACGTCCGCGGCGAGGCCGAGCGCCGCGGGCTCTCGGTGGCGAGGAAGCCGGACAGCCACGACATCTGCTTCATCTCCGACGGTGACACCGGCGGCTGGCTGCAGGAGAAGCTCGGCCAGCGGGTCCCGGTCACCTCCGGCGAGATCCGCGACCACGAGACCGGCGAGGTGCTCGGCACCCACGAGGGCACCTACCGCTACACGATCGGCCAGCGCAGGGGCCTGCGGATCGGCACCCCCGCCGCGGACGGCCGGCCCCGCTACGTCCTCGATATCGAGCCGGTCAGCGGCACGGTCACGGTCGGCCCCCGCGACGCGCTGACCATCGACCACATCACCGGTTTCCGTCCGCGCTGGTGCGGCACCGTCCCCACCGAGCCGCTGCACGGCACCGTCCAGCTCCGCGCCCACGGCGAGGAGCACCGTGCCACCGTGACCGTCTCCGGCGACGAGGTCGTCGTCGAGCTGCACGATCCTGCCCAGGGCATCGCACCCGGCCAGGCCGTGGTCGTGTACGACGGCACCCGGGTCGTCGGCTCCGCCACGATCACCCGCGCCGAGCGCCGTCAGCCACAGCACGCATGAGGATCGTCGCCACCGGCATCGGGTCGCTCCCCGGGGAGGACTCGGAGGCCTTCGACGAGGCGCTGCGCGTCGTCCTCGGCACCTTCACCGAGCTTCCCCACCTGCCCGAGCTGCCCGGCCGTGGGGTCCACGCCGGGATGACCGGGCGCGCCCTCGCCATCGTCTCCGAGCTCGGCGCGGACCTGCAGCCGGCCGGGTGGCGGCTCACGGGCAGCGCGCCCGGGATCGACCAGCGCCGCGCGAAGTCCCTCCTCGCCCAGGACCTCGACGCGCTCGAGGACCAGGCCCGGGGGTACGACGGACAGCTCAAGGTGCAGGTCACCGGCCCGTGGACCCTCGCCGCCACCGTCGAGAGGCCGAAGGGCGACCGTCTCCTGGCCGACCCGGGGGCCCGGCGCGAGCTGGCCCAGGCCCTCGCCGAGGGTGTGCGGGAGCACGTCGCGGACCTGCGGCGTCGCGTGCCGGGTGCGGACCTCGTCGTACAGCTCGACGAGCCGGCCCTCCCGGCAGTCCTCGCCGGAAGGGTGCCCACCGCGTCGGGCTTCCACCGGCACCGCTCGGTCGACGACCCCGGGGCGTCCCCAGCGCTGGAGTGGGTGATGGCGGCGGTCTCGGAGAGCCGCGCGACCCCGGTCGTGCACTGCTGCGCGCCCGACGCGCCGATCCGCCTGCTGACCGGCGCGGGCGCCGGCGGGGTCTCGGTGGACCTCGACGTGATGACGCCCGCGGGCTACGACGCGATGGCCGAGGTGCTCGAGAGCGGACGCACCCTGATGCTGGGCGTCGTGCCCGCGAGCGACCCGGCCACGCCGCCCGACGACGGCGCCCTGACCGAGCGGGTGCTGCGGCTGCTGGACATGCTCGGCCTCGACCCGGCCGCCGACACCGGCGACCTGGTGGTCACACCGTCCTGCGGGCTGGCCGGCGCGTCAGCCTCCTGGGCACGGCGGGCCGGCGAGCTCAGCCAACGAGTGGCGCGGAACCTCTCGTCCGGCTGAGGCTGGTGTCGAGGGCATGCAGCAGGTCGACGGTCAGGTCGTCGACGTGCTCGAGCCCGACGGAGATCCGGACGATGCCGGCGCCGGGCCGGGCCTCGGGCGCCACCGGCCGGTGGGTGAGCGAGGCCGGGTGCTGTACGAGCGTGTCGACACCGCCGAGGGAGACCGCGTGGGTGGCGAGCTCGACACTCTCCACGAACGCCGCGGCGGCGTCGTAGCCACCGCGCAGCTCGAGCGCGACGATCGACCCGGTGCCGCGCATCTGCCGACCGAGCACGTGGTGCGGGTCGTGCGCCGCGTCGGGGTAGTGGACGTCGACCACGGCCTCGTGCGCGGAGAGGCGGGTGGCGAGCTCGGCGGACGTCGCCTGCTGGGCGCGGACCCGGATCGGCAGTGTGCGCAGGCCGCGGTGCAGCAGGTAGGCCGCGAGCGGGTGCAGGATCCCGCCGGTGAGCGCCCGCACGGGGCGCAGCCTGGCGGCCCACTCCCCGTCGCAGGCGACGACGCCGCCCACGACGTCGCCGTGACCGCCGAGGTACTTCGTCGCGCTGTGCAGCACCAGGCGCGCGCCGTGCATCGCGGGCTGCTGGAGCACGGGGGTGGCGAAGGTGTTGTCGACGACCACCGGCACGTCGCCGGCCGCCGCGACCACCGCCTCGATGTCGACGAGCTCACAGGTCGGGTTCGCCGGCGTCTCCAGGACCACGAGGCCGGTGTCGGGCCGGATGGCGGCCGCGATCTCGTCCTGGTCCTCGCACCAGGTCACCTCGGTGCCGAGCATCCCCGTGGCCAGCACGTGGTCGCTGCCGCCGTACAACGGGCGAAGCGCCACCACGTGCGGCCGGCCGCGGGAGACCGTCGCGATCAGGCAGGCGCTGAGCGCGGCCATGCCGGAGGCGAACGCGACGGCGTGGCTGGTGCCCTCCAGGGAGGCGAGGGCCTCCTCGAACCGGGCGACGCCCGGTTGCCAGAGGCGCTGGTACACCGCGGTCTGCCCCGGCGCGAGGTCGTGGCCCGTGGCGAGGGACTCGTAGGCGTCGCCGCCGGCCTCCACCGAGGGGAGCGGGTTCGTGGTCGAGAGGTCGATCGGCGGGACGTGCGAGCCGGTCTCGGTGAGTCCCTCCAGCCCGGCGTGCACGGCGAGGGTGTCGAGGTGGCGGAAGTGGGTGCGCATACACTCAGATCAGCACTGTCGCCGGATGTCCGCAATCAGTACGTCGAAACCTGCGGCCTCCTGCGCCGAACTGCGAAGAACCTGCGCTGATCGACCGGAGAGCCGTCCCATGCCGAAGAAACCCGTTCTGGACCGGATCGACCGGGCGCTGCTGCGTGCGCTCTCCTCGGACGCGAGAGCCTCGGGGGCGGCACTCGCCACCGCGGTCGGCGTGGCCGAGTCGACCGTCTCCGCGCGGCTGCGCAACCTGCGCGCCAGCGGGCTGATCCGGGGCTACCGCGCCGACATCGACCTGTCCGTGCTCGGGCTCTCGCTCCAGGCGCTGATCGCGGTGCGGCTCGGCCAGCACAACCGCGCCGCCGTGGACAGCTTCCGGTCCGCGGCACCGGCCTGGCCCGGGGTCGTGGCGATGTACCACACCGCCGGCAAGGACGACTACCTGCTGCACGTCGTGGCGAGGAGCGCCGAGGACCTCCGCGACTTCGTCCTCACGCACCTGGCCACGCACCCGGCGGTGGCGCACTCGGAGACCAACCTGATCTTCGAGCGGGTCGAGGGGAGTGGCTGGCAGGCGCTGGTCGACGCCGAGGAGTGACCCCGCGTCGGACCCAGGAGGACGAGGGGAGCCCTGGGTACCGTGGGCTCCCCTCGCCTGTCAGGTGGGACGGTCAGCCGTCCTGGCGGTTGCCAGGCTGCTGGCCGTGCTCGGCGCACCAGTCCTCGACCGACTGGTTCGCCTCCTCGGCGGCCGCCTCGAGCGCGGCGAACGGCGGTGCCTTCCGCTTGTGCTCCGGATGGGCGGCGTTCACCCCGCGCTGCTGGTGCAGTCCCTCCCCGGTGGCACCGTGGGTTTACCAGGCGGTAGTTTCGCGCAGCACGATCTGCGCGCACAAGGGGCGAAACCCATGTACTTCCACCTTTCTGGACACGGTGGCGTCGCGGCGTCCGTCGTGCTGCTCGCCGCGCTCCTCGAGGGGTGTGGCGGCTCGGCGGCAGACGACACCGTCTCGGGTCCCGGCATGACCGACCTCGCCCCGTCGTACGACGCACAGCCGAGCGCCGAGGCGGAGACGGGGAAGGCGAACGAGGAGGTTCGCCCGAAGGGGGCGGACAAGCCTCGCGCGGAGCGGACCGGGGCCACCGCGGTGCGCGCCGAGCCCGCGCCGTCGGCGAGGCCCGCGCCGAACCGGCGCCCCCGGCCCGCGCAGCCCTCGCCGGCTCTGGCGGACCCGGCGCCCGTCCGTGTCTCCGACCCGGCGGGCGACCTGAGCACGAGCCTGGAGGGCGCACCCGCCTCGGCGGACATCGTCGCCGTCCAGCTCGACCGCACCGGGGCGACGGTCGAGGTGCGCCCGGTTCCCGCTGGACCGGATCGGCGGCGTCGAGAGGTTCCGGTGGTCGGCCGCCTCGGAGTGGGGCAGCTACGAGAGCAGGGCGGCGTCGACGTCGGCCCGCGACTACGCGCCGGACGAGGGGGCGGTGGGCTACCCGGGCTGAGCCGTCGTCAGCGCTCGGCGTGCTCTTGCACGAACCGCAGTGACCGCGTCACCGCGACGTCGTTCCACCTGCGCAGTCCCCGGAGCATGTAGTGGCCGAGCCCGCCCATGTCGACGAGCTCGGTGCTGGAGGCGACCGGCTCCGCCCGTCGTACGAACGCCCGCGTCGCCTTGAACGACGTGATCCTGTCCGCCCGTCCGTGCGCGGCCGCGAGGTGCTTGCCCTCCAGTGCGCGCACCGGCTCGTCGGGCGGTAGCCACGGCGCCAGCGCGACCACCCCGGTGACCAGGTCGTCGTCGGCGACCGCGACCGCGGTGCGTGCTCCCATCGAGTGCCCGAGGAGTACGACGGGCAGCTCACCGAGCTCCTGGCGGACCTGGTCGAGGGCCCACCGCGCGTCCGGGACCGGTGACGGGTGAGCGCCGGCACCGGCGTTCCAGCCGCGGTGGGTGTAGCGCAGCAGCCACAGGCCGACCCCGTGGGCGTGCATCCGGCTCGCGATCTGGCGCTGCATGCCTCGCGAACGCAGCCACGACGTGCTCCGGTCGCCGACAGGCTCGAGGCTGTTCGGCTGGCCGCCGTGGAGCATGAGCACCAGCCCGGTGGGGCGACCGGGGGCGTCGAGCCGCTGGAGGTGGGGGGCGGTCATGCGGTCATCCTTCCAGGGCAGGCCAAGTCAGCGCCGCCGCCAGGCGTGGTAACCCATGGCGGCCGGCCAGGCGAGCACCTCCAGGACCAGGAGCCGTTGCACGAGGCCAGAGACTCCGTGCGTCATGCCCTCAGCCGTGGGCGTGAAGGTCACGGCGAAAGCGACCAGGAGAGCCAGGGTCAGGGGACTGGCGATGGCCAGCAGGGTGCCGAACCGTCGCCATCGAGGTATGCGTCGGAAGTACCTGCCCACGACCAGGAAGCTGACGACAGGCGTTCCGGTCGCCAGGACGAACCCGAGGGAGTGCAGCATCATGGCCTCGAGGTCGAAGAGGCCGTCCAGGACACTGCCGGCGGGGATCAGCAGCAGGAGGGCGGTGCTCAGCCTTCGCAGCGTCGGAGGGCCGAGCTCCCGGGTCGTGTGGAAGACGGCCAGGATGCCCGTTGCCAGGAGGAGCCCGTTGAGGACGAAGGCGGCGTTCATGAACGGTGCCGTGCGGCCCATGCCCCCGCTCCCAGCGCGAGCAGGCGGGCCGGTGTCCGGCCGAGTGGGCGGGTCTCGTCGGAGAACGTCCGCTCGAGGTTCGTCCTCATCGCCGCCAGCCCGCTCTCCATGACCTCCGAGACTCGTCGGGCGACATCGTCGGGAAGCACGTCCTTGGTCCAGACGAGCTGCGTCCGGCCGCCGTCCAGGGCGATCGCCTGGACGGAGGAGTTGTCGTGAGCGATGGCGAGCGGGCTGTCCACGACGGTGTAGACGAGCCGATGCCTGTTCTCGTCGACGGCCACGAGCCGCTCGCGTGCGGAGGCGCCGGTGAAGAACGTCACGACTCGGTCGCTGTCCCCCTCGAGACGCGTGTCCGTGACGAAGCCGGCAGCAAGGCGGTCGTGCAGGGCACCGAAGTCGCGCACCGCAGACCAGACGTGGGCCACCGGGGCCCGCACGACGGTCTCCTTGGTGATCGAGGCCAAGGTTCCCCTCCGATGGGTCGTCAGTCGCCGGGCTTTCCGGCGACAGCACCGTAAGCAGTTGACAGCCTGCTGTCAAGATGACAGAATGCTGTCATCGTCTTACGAGAAAGGAGCACGGCATGCGGCTGGTGCATCTGGCGGTGTACGACACCATGGCCGACTGGGAGGTCGGCCTCCTCATCGCCCATGTCAACAACGGCTACTGGCAGCGCGACCCGGGCAGCTGCAGCGTCGTGACCGTCGGCGAGAGCGGTGACCCCGTGACGACCATGGGCGGGCTGAGGGTCACACCGGACCTGCGTTTGGCGAGCCTGCGACCCGAGGACAGCGCCATGTTGGTCCTTCCCGGCGCCGAGACCTGGCTGCGCGGAGAGAACGGTGCCTTCGCGGAGAAGGCGCGCGAGCTCCTGGAGGCCGGCGTACCGGTCGCGGCGATCTGCGGCGCGACCGCGGGTCTGGCTCGGGCGCGTCTCCTCGACGACCGCTTCCACACGAGCAACGCCCGGGAGTTCCTCGCCGCTACGGGCTACGCCGGCCAGTCCCGGTACTGCGACGCCCCGGCGGTCACGGACGGCGACCTGATCACCGGCAGCGGTGTGACGCCGGTCGAGTTCGCCCGGGAGGTGATGGCCAAGCTGGACCTGTACGAGCCCGAGGTGCTCGCAGCCTGGTACAAGCTCTACGGACTTCACGACCCGGCCGGCTACGCCGAGCTGATGGCGTCCGAAGTGGCATGAGCAGCCCCGCTCCGGAGCTCCTGAGCGGTACGGCGCTCGCCGTCTTCCGGCTGAACGGCCAGTTCCTCGCCGTGGCGGAGGAGCTGGCCCGCCCGGCCGGTCTGACCGCGGCGTGGTGGCAGGTTCTCGGAGCCGTCCTGCGCGAGCCGCTGACCGTGGCCGACGTCGCGCGTGAGATGGGGATAACCCGCCAGAGTGTGCAACGCGTCGCGGACATCCTCGTCGACCGTGGACTGGCCGAGTACCTGCCGAACCCCGCGCACCGACGAGCGAAGCTGCTGCGACCCACGGACGCCGGTTACGACGCGGTCCGCAGGATCGACCCCCAGCACGCGCGCTTCGCAGGACGGCTTGCCGATGCACTCGGCACGGGCGAGCTCCAGGCCACGCTGGACTCCCTCCGTCGACTGTCCGAGGTGCTCGACCAGCTCGCCTCGCCGCCGCAGTAGCCGGCGCCGCCGCGGTCCGTCAGGCCTCCGCTTGCGGTCCGCGACAGTGCGTCCTACCGCTGCGCCGGCAAAGCCCTGGCGGCGTCGTCCGGTGGCGCGCGACCATGGGTCGATGGAGCCCGAGGCGAGACGGCGCCGTGCCGCCCTGGCGACGTACGTGCGTTCGCTGCATCACTACGACATCGACGGCTTCCCGGCCGGTGACCATGTCGGACTGCCGTCGGCCACGGTGACCCTGGTCATCCCGGTGGAAGAACCGCTGGACCTCTCGATGCCGCAGCTGACTCGTCGCCGGCTGGTCGTCTGCCTCGCCGGCCTCCATGACGGTCCCGCGACGATCCACCACAACGGCACCCAGCGCGGGGTGCAGCTGGCGCTCAGCCCTCTACATCTCGGGAAGCTCCTCGGATTCCCGGCGACCGAGATCACCGGCCAGGCAGTCGAGCTCGCCGACGTGATCGGGAACCGGGCGGCGGAGACGCTGTCGGACCGCCTCGCCACCGAGTCGGAGTGGCCGCTCAGGCGCCGGTTGGTGGAAGAGGTCCTTCTCGGACAGCTCGACCGTCATGAACCACGCGGTCGCGACGTGCGGCCGCAGGTGGAGCGAGCATGGGCCCAGATGTCCGCGTCCGGAGGGACGGCCAGGGTTCATGACGTAGCCGCAGACGTGGGCTGGTCCACGCGGCACCTCGTGCAGGAGTTCAGCGCGGCGGTCGGTCTGGCGCCGAAGACCGTTGCGCGCATCATGCGGTTCGAACGCTCCACCGCCCTGGTCGCGAACGGTCACGGCCTCGCCCTCGTCGCAGCGCGGTGCGGCTTTGCCGACCAGGCGCACATGACTCGGGAGTGGCAACGTCTCGCCGGCACGACCCCAGGCCGTTGGATGCGCCAGGACGTGCTCGCAAACGTTCAAGACAGCAGCGGCCTCCACCCCGACCATCGACGGCATGACACCACGAACTGACCACAACATCTGGGCCGGCCTCACCTACGACGACGCGATCGCCGCCCGGTCATGGCTGTCGGCCCTTGGCTTCACCGAAGGAGTCCTCGTCATGTCCGCGGATGGGAGCACCGTGGAGCACAGCGAGATGATCTGGCCGGAGGGGGGACGGGTGATGGTCTCCAGCCGCCTCCGGAGCGACGACACGTTCGCCGTGCCTCGCGGGGCGGGCTCCGTGTACGTCGTCGTGGACGACCCCGACGGCGTGTTCGCACGGGCCAAGGATCTCGGCGCCCGGGTCATCCGCGACATGGAGGAGGCCGACTACGGGTCCCGTGGCTTCAGCGTGACGGACCCGGAGGGAAACCGCTGGAGCTTCGGCACCTACGCCGGTTCCGACTAGCCGACGCAGAAGCGCAGGATCTCGGCGACCGAGGCGCCCTCGGCGTGCTGGAGTCCAGGCGGGGAGGAGGCGTGGAGGTTCTGTGCGGATCGGAGCGCCCGCACCGCGGGCTCACCGAGCTCATTCCTGCGGCAGGTCCTCCTTCGCCTCCTCGTACGAACCTGTCGGCGGGTGGGGGTCCGGTCCGTAGACCAGGTACACCACACCTGTCTGGAACGGTCGTGCCGAGACCAGTCGGAGCTGTCGAGCGGGCTCGCCGTCCTCGAAGAGCCTGGTCCCCGACCCAGCGGTCGCCGGGTGGACGAACAGATGCAGCTCGTCGAGCAGCCCGGCATCGAGCAGCTGCCTCACCACCGAGAGCGATCCGCTCAACGCGACGCGGCGGATCCCCGGGTCGTTCCTCAGCTCTGTGACGGCCTCCACGAGGTCACCCTGCAGCTGCTCCGAGTGCCGCCAGCTGAAGCTCAACGACTGTCGTGACACGACGATCTTGCGCATGTCGCCCAGCCGCCTGGCGAACACGGCGTCATCCCCGCCGGCAGCCTCCCGCTCGGGCCAGGCTCCGGCGAAGCTGTCGTAGGTCACCCGACCGAAGAGCATGACGTCGGCGTCGTGCGTGCGGTCCACCGCCTCGCCCATCTCCTCGTTGAAGTAAGGGAAGTGCCAGTTCCCGACGCCTGGGTCGACAACGCCGTCGAGCGCCGTGAAGATGCTGGCTGAGATCGTGGCCATCGGACTCTCCTGTGTTCTTGGCGGTGTCCCCTGATCCTGCTCCATACGACCGCGCCGGGGCGCCGATCTCATCGCATCTCCTCAGCCGGGAGCGGTCCTGGCCACGCGCAGCATCCTGTCGGTGGCATTGGGCAAGATAGGCCCATGAGCGAGACCTCCGAGGAAGTTCCCGAGTCCACCGGCGTCACCGTCGCCGAGACACCCCCGGAGGCCCGTGAGGAGCACCAGGAGATCGCGGAACAGGTCGAGGAGGCGCGCTGGCGCTACTACGTCAAGGACTCCCCGACGATCTCCGACGCGGAGTTCGACCGGTTGATGCGCCGGCTCGAGGAGCTCGAGGAGCAGTGGCCCGACCTGCGCACACCCGACTCCCCGACACAGAAGGTGGGCGGGGCGGTCTCCACCGAGTTCACGCCGGTCGAGCACATCGAGCCGATGATGAGCCTGGACAACGCCTTCTCCACCGAGGAGCTCGAGGCGTGGGCGGCGAGGCTCCGGCGCGAGGGCGTGGACGACGCGGAGTTCCTCTGCGAGCTCAAGGTCGACGGGCTCGCGGTGAGCCTGCTCTACGAGGACGGCCGGCTCGTCCGCGGAGCCACCCGCGGCGACGGCCGCACCGGTGAGGACGTCACCCCCAACGTCCGCACCATCGACAACGTCCCGCACCGGCTCAAGGCCAGCAAGGAGTACGCCGTGCCCGCCCGCGTGGAGGTGCGCGGTGAGGTCTACCTCCCGGTCGAGGCGTTCGAGAAGCTCAACGAGACGATGCTCGACACCGGGCGGGGTCCGTTCGCGAACCCTCGCAACGCCGCTGCCGGCTCTCTGCGCCAGAAGGACCCGCGGGTCACCGCGACGCGTCCGCTGGCCCTGGTCTGCCACGGGCTCGGCGTCCGGGAGGGGTTCGAGCCGACGAGACAGTCGGAGTCCTACGCCGCGCTGGCCGCCTGGGGGCTTCCGGTCAGCGACCTGGCGAGGGTGCTGCCGGACCTGGAGGCGGTGGGGGAGTACATCGCCTACTACGGCGAGCACCGGCACTCGGTGGAGCACGAGATCGACGGGGTGGTGGTCAAGGTCGACCAGGTCGCCCTCCAACGGCGGCTCGGCTCGACGTCGCGGGCGCCGCGGTGGGCGATCGCCTACAAGTACCCGCCGGAGGAGGTGAACACCAAGCTCCTCGACATCCGGGTCAACGTCGGCCGCACCGGGCGGGTGACCCCCTATGGCGTGATGTCGCCGGTCAAGGTGTCCGGCTCCACCGTCGAGATGGCCACGTTGCACAACGCGAGCGAGGTCAGGCGCAAGGACGTGCGCCCTGGTGACACGGTGATCCTGCGCAAGGCAGGCGACGTGATCCCCGAGATCCTCGGCCCGGTCCTCGAGCTACGACCCGAGGGTCTCGCGGAGTGGGTGATGCCGACCGAGTGTCCCTCCTGCGGCACCGGGCTCGTCCAGGAGAAGGAGGGCGACGCCGACCTGCGCTGCCCGAACCACCGATCGTGCCCCGCACAGCTCCGCGAGCGGGTGTTCCACGTCGCCGGCCGGGGGGCCTTCGACATCGAGGTGCTGGGCTACGAGGCCGCCGACGGGTTGCTGACCGCGGGCGTGCTCGAGGACGAGGGCGACGTGTTCACCCTCACCGAGCAGGACCTGCTGCGCGTGCCGATGTTCACGCGTGCGCCCAAGAAGGGCGAGGGTGACGCGCCGGTGCTCTCGGCCAACGGCGCGCGCCTGCTGGCGAACCTCGAGGAGGCCAGGAACCGTCCGCTGTGGAGGGTGCTCGTCGCGCTGTCCATCCGCCACGTCGGGCCGACAGCGGCGCGCGCGTTGGCCACCGAGTTCCGGACGATGGAGGCGATCCGGTCGGCCTCGGTGGAGGACCTCGCCGACGTCGAGGGCGTCGGCATGACCATCGCCGAGTCGATCCGTCGCTGGTTCGACGGCCCGGAGTCGGAGTGGCACAACGTGATCGTCGACAAGTGGCGGGCCGCCGGGGTGACGATGGAGGACGCGGTCGACGCGTCGATGCCGCGCCACCTCGAGGGGCTCAGCATCGTGGTCACCGGCTCGCTCACCAGCTTCAGTCGCGACCAGGCCAAGGAGGCGATCATCGCCCGTGGGGGCAAGGCGGCGTCGTCGGTGTCGAAGAAGACCAGCTTCGTCGTGGTCGGCGACGCGCCCGGCTCGAAGTACGACAAGGCGGTGTCACTCGAGGTCCCGATCCTCGACGAGGACGGCTTCCGGGTCCTGCTCGACGAGGGACCCGACGCCGCCCGTGAGGTGGCACAGATCGGCGAGTAGCCGCGCGGCGGTTTTTGCTCAGGGCGGATCGGGGGAGAGAATGCCGCGTGCTCGGGTCCTGGCTGTTCTGGCTGACGGCCACCGCGACGGTGCTTCTGGCGCCTTCGCTGGTGGCGCTCCTCAGGGTCGACCGGCACTCACACAAGGCGCCGCCGCGCGGTCTCGAGCGGCGGGTCGGCCTCGTCGCGGGGACCACGGTGGTCGCTGTGGCGGCGTTACTGGTCGCCGCGCTTCTCGGTGCGGACGGTCCCGGCTCGGTCCTCGTGGCGGTTGCGCTCGGTGCCTCCGTCCTCGGCGCGGCCAGGAGGCGGAACGCGTGGGCGGTGCGAGGCGTCGTCACCTACGGCCTCCTGGTGGCTGGAACGGTGGCGACGCTGCTGTGGTCCGGCTACCGCGTGCTGACCCCGCCGGGCTCCGTTCTGAGCGGTCTCCTCCTCGGGGGGCTCTGGGGACTCGCAGCCTGGGGCGCGGTGCGGCTGCGACAGTCCGTCGAGGGCTGGCTCGGTGCGCGCGCTGCGCTGGACGAGCCGGTCAGCGGCTACGTCGACGAGGACACCGTCGACATGGCCCCGGTCGGCGCGGCCTCTGTCACCCCCTCCGGGAGACGTCCCCTTCTCCGTCGTACCGGCGTCGCGCTGGCTGCGTTCGTCCTGCCCGCGGCCGGGGTCGCGGCGGTCGCCGGCGGTCGTCCGGCCCCGGATCCCGCACCTCCGGCACCGCGGGCCGGTGCGGAGGACGCAGGGCGTCCGAGCCACGCGGGGGGCACCGGCTCGCAGAGCACCAGCCCTTGGTCCTCGGCGACCGGTGCGGCGACGACACCCACTCGCTCGACCGGAGGACCGACGCTCACGGGCGCCCCGGGTCCTCGGGGCGGGGAGGCGTCCGCGGTGCCGACGCCCTCGGACACGACGGTCTGGGACGTTCCGACGGAGCGCCCCAGCCCCACCGAGAGCGGCCTACCGACCGTCATCCCCTTGCCGACGGGGTGGCCGGACGAGAGCAGGACCCCGGGCTACGCCAAGGAGAAGCCGAACCGGCCCTCCGACGCGCCGTCACCCGGCAGCGGGAAGGGCTGAGAGCAGCTCGCTGGCCGAGGGGTACTCCCGCACGAGCGTGCGGAGCTCACCCATGACCACGTGGATGGTCCCGCGCGGAGCGTCGCGGTGGCTCATCACGTCCTCGAGCCAGACCGCCGCCTCCTCCACGACCGTCCGGTCGCCGGCGACCAGCGCGCCGGCAAGGGCGCCGACGAGGTGGGGCAGATGGTCGAGGAGCGCCGGCTGCCACCCCGAGAGGACGTCCTCGAGGGAGTCGGCGGGACGGTTCCCGGCCACCCTCTCCCTGAGCGCGGCGGTGAGCGGCTCACGGTCCGCGTGGATCGCGAAGCCTTCCTCGGCCCAGGGGTGCGTGAGCGGCTCGGCCGGGCGGGTGGCAGCGGGCAGCGCCTCGACGGCGGACACCGCCTCGGCCCCGCTGACCGCGAAGCCGGTGGCTCCGAGCGCCTGTGCCCGGCGGCCCGGCCGGTCGAACGCCGCACCGCCCACCACGACCGGGGTGCCGGTGGCGCGCACGGCCTCGATCTGACGGCGCACGCGGGGGAGGGACGCACTCAGCGAGCAGCTGAGCGCCACGGCGCGCGGCCCGACCTCGTGCACGTGCCGCACCAGGTGCTCGGCGGACGCATTGGCCCCGAGGTAGCTCACGGGAATGCCCGCGGACCGCAGGTGCTCGGCGACCAGGAGCGCCGGCAGCGCGTGCCACTCCTGCTCGACGCAGGTGACCACCACCGGGGAGCTCGTGTCCAGGGGGGCCGGGATCTGCGCCCCGAGCATGCCGAGCACGGCCTCGCTGACCGCGGTGGCGGCGTGCTCCTGAGCGACGCTCCAGGCGTCGCTGGCCCAGAGCTCGCCGACCCGCGCCTGCGCCGGAGCGATCACGCCGGTCATGACCTCGAGCGGGCTCGCGCCGTCCTTCTGGAGCCGTCGTACGAGGTCCAGCGCGCCCGCGCGGTCGCCTACCGAGACGGCCGCGAGGTACTCCTCCAGGACGGGGCTCACCGGGCGGTCGGGTCGTTCTGAACGCCGAGGATCGCGATGTCGTCGTGCGCTCGGTCGCCGACGTGCTGGGCGAGTGTCATCGCCACGGTCTCCACGACGGCGCCGACGTCACCGCGAGGAGCCGCTACGAGCACGTCGTGGAGCCGCTCCTCCCCGAACTGCTCCTCGAAACCCGGGGCCTCCAGCACCCCGTCGGTGAACATCAGGCAGATGTCGCCGGGGCGCAGGAGGACCTCGGTCTCGTCGTAGTCGTGGTCGTCGAACAGCCCGAGGACGGTGCCCTCGGCCGCGATCCGCTCGAGCTCGCCCGAGGCGCGCAGCAGGTACGGCGGATGATGGCCCGCCGCGGCCACCGACAGCAGCAGGTCGTCGTCGCGCCGGCGGACCCGCGTGCACACGGCGGTGACGAACGTGCCCTCGCCCTCGCTCACGAGCACGCGGTTGACCAGGTCGAGCACCTGGGCCGGGCCCCGGTCCACGAGGGCCGCGGTGCGCACGGCCTGACGGACGCGGCCGGTGAGGACTGCGGCCTCGACGCCCTTGCCGCAGACGTCGCCGAGGACCGCGGTCCAGTCGTCGTCGTCACCGTGGACGTCGTAGAAGTCCCCGCCGAGCGCCTCGTGCTCGAACGCGACGCGGTAGTACTTCGCGAGCCGTGCGCCGGGCATCTCGGGAAGGCTCGGGGGAGCGAGGTCGCGGCTGAGGACACCGGCGACGCGGCGTGAGTCGGCGAGGTTCCTGGTCGCGTCGAGGGTGACCGCGAGGCTGTGTGCGAGCTCCTCGAGGAAGGCGACCGCGTCCTGGTCGAAGCCTCCGCTGCCCCGGCGGGCGAGGGTGAGTGCACCGAAGCCGCGGCCCCGCGCGGTCAGCGGGATGACGAGGAGGTCGGCGGGACGGATCTCGTCGAGAGAGGCGCGCAGCTCGGGCGCCGGCACGGCCGAGGTGATTGCGCCGGTGTCCTCGCCGTCGGCACCGAAGGAGAGCAGGGACAGCTCGCGGAGACCGCGGGAGATCACCCGGCTGAGCGTCGAGGTGCCCTCACGGGGAGCGGGCACGGAAGCGTGCTGGACCGGACCGCCGGCGACGGTCGCGTGGCAGTGCAGCAGTCCCGCCTCGCGGAGCACGACCTGTGCCCAGTCGACGACACCGGGCACGAGCAGCTCGAGGATCAGGTCCACGGCGCGCTCGGTCTGCATGGATCCGCCGACCGTGCGGGAGACCCGGGCCAGGAACGACGCGCGCTCGGACTCGAGGCGCAGCCTCGACTCGGTGTCGGCGGTCGACGGCGTGACGAGGAGACGGCTCGTCACGTCGTGGAGGTCGGATGTCAAGGTCACCTGTCCCTTCAGTGGACAATCCGGTCGATACTTACACACGGCTCCCGGTCGTTCCAGGCCTCGTGGCCCCGATGTGCCGCGGTGCGCGTCACCGGGGCGCGACCCGCCCCGACCCGTGGGCGCGCTTGGGCCCGGGACGGAGGGCAGCCGCGTGCCGCGCACCCGTCCACCGGCTCTAGGATGGTTCGAGCCCGTGAACGGGCCCGACCGACGGGGACAGACCGGCCCCTCAACAGCACCGACCCCCGCATCGAACCAGGGAGCGAGCACCTCCATGCCCGACATCACCCGTGAAGAGGTGGCGCATCTCGCCGACCTCGCGCGGATCGACCTGAGCGACGCCGAGCTCGACCACCTCGCGCCGCAGCTCGCGGTGATCCTCGACTCGATCAAGTCGATCAGCGAGGTCGCCGCCGACGACATCCCGCCGACCTCGCACCCGATGCCGCTGACGAACGTGTTCCGCGAGGACGTCGTCCGTCCCGGCCTCACCGCCGAGGAGGCGCTCGCGGGCGCTCCCCAGGTCGAGGAGCAGCGCTTCGCGGTCCCGAAGATCCTCGGGGAGGAAGAGTGACCGACCTCATCCGCCGTACCGCCGCGGAGCTCGCCGACGCGCTCGCCGCCGGTGAGACCACCTCCGTCGAGCTGACCGAGGCCCACCTCGACCGGATCGCCGCCGTCGACGGCGACGTGCACGCGTTCCTCCATGTCGACCGGGAGGGAGCGCTCGAGCAGGCACGCGCGTCCGACGAGCGGCGCGCCGCCGGTCGCCAGAGCGGCGCGCTCGACGGTGTGCCGATCGCCGTCAAGGACGTGATGACCACCAAGGGCCTGCCCACGACGTGTGGCTCGAAGATCCTCGAGGGCTGGATCCCGCCGTACGACGCCACCCTCGTCACCAAGCTCCGCGAGGCTGGGCTGCCGATCCTCGGCAAGACCAACATGGACGAGTTCGCCATGGGCTCCTCCACCGAGCACTCGGCCTACGGCCCGACCCGCAACCCCTGGGACCTCGACCGGATCCCCGGCGGTTCCGGCGGTGGGTCGGCCGCGGCGGTCGCCGCCTTCGAGGCGCCGCTGGCGATCGGCACCGACACAGGTGGCTCGATCCGCCAGCCCGGTGCGGTCACCGGCACCGTCGGCGTGAAGCCGACCTACGGCGGCGTGTCCCGCTACGGTCTGGTCGCGCTGGCGAACTCCCTGGACCAGGCCGGCCCGGTGACCCGGACCGTCCTCGACTCGGCGCTGCTGCACGAGGTGATCGGCGGCCATGACCCGCTCGACTCCACCTCGATCGACCAGCCGCTGCCGCCGCTCGTCGACGCCGCCCGCCAGGGTGCCGCCGGCGACATGAAGGGGGTGCGGATCGGTGTGGTCAAGGAGCTCACGGGCGAGGGGTACCAGGCCGGTGTCCAGGCCCGCTTCGACGAGTCCGTGCAGCTGCTGGTGGACGCCGGCGCCGAGGTCGTCGAGGTGTCCTGCCCGAGCTTCGTGCACGCGCTGGCCGCCTACTACCTGATCCTGCCGAGCGAGGCGTCCTCGAACCTCGCGAAGTTCGACGCGATGCGCTACGGCCTGCGGGTCTACCCCGAGGGCGTGGAGCACCCCAACGCCGAGGAGGTCATGCGGGCGACCCGCGACGCCGGCTTCGGCGACGAGGTCAAGCGCCGCATCATCCTCGGCACCTACGCGCTGTCGAGCGGCTACTACGACGCCTACTACGGCCAGGCGCAGAAGGTCCGCACGCTGATCAGCCGTGACTTCGCCGCGGCGTTCGAGTCCGCGGACGTGCTGGTCTCGCCGACCGCGCCGACCACGGCGTTCAAGCTGGGTGAGAAGCTCGACGACCCGGTCGCGATGTACCTCAACGACATCGCGACGATCCCCGCGAACCTTGCCGGGGTCCCGGGCATGTCCCTGCCGAGCGGCCTCGCCGACGAGGACGGGCTGCCCACCGGGTTCCAGATCCTCGCCCCCGCCACCGCGGACGACCGGCTGTACCGGGTCGGCGCTGCCCTCGAGGCGGCCCTGCTCGACCGCTGGGGCGCCCCGCTTCTCGACAAGGCTCCCGCGCTGGCGGAGAAGGAGGCCGTGCGATGACCACCGCACCTGCGCTCATGTCCTTCGAGGAGGCCCTCGAGAGGTTCGACCCCGTGATGGGTCTCGAGGTCCACGTCGAGCTCAACACGGTCACGAAGATGTTCTGCGGCTGCCCGACCGAGTTCGGCGCCGAGCCGAACACCCAGGTCTGCCCGACCTGCCTCGGACTGCCCGGCGCGATGCCGGTGGTCAACGGCAAGGCGGTGGAGTCGGCGATCCGGATCGGTCTCGCGCTGAACTGCAACATCGCGTCGTGGTGCCGCTTCGCCCGGAAGAACTACTTCTACCCGGACATGCCGAAGAACTTCCAGACCTCGCAGTACGACGAGCCGATCGCCTTCGACGGCTGGACCGAGGTCGAGGTCGACGGAGAGACCTTCCGCGTCGAGATCGAGCGCGCGCACATGGAGGAGGACACCGGCAAGTCCTTGCACGTCGGCACGACGGGCCGCATCCACGCCGCGGACTACTCCCTGCTCGACTACAACCGGGCCGGCATCCCCCTGATCGAGGTCGTCACCAAGCCCATCGTCGGCACCGGCGACAAGGCGCCGCTCGTCGCGAAGGCCTACGTCGCCCACCTCCGCGAGCTGCTGCTGGGCCTCGGCGTCTCCGACGTCCGCATGGAGCAGGGCTCGCTGCGCTGCGACGTGAACCTCTCCCTCAAGCCCGCGGGCGTGGAGAAGTTCGGCACCCGCACCGAGACGAAGAACGTAAACTCGCTCCGGTCGGTCGAGCGCGCGGTCCGCTACGAGATCGGCCGTCAGGCCGCCCGCCTGACCGACGGCGAGAAGATCGTCCAGGAGACCCGCCACTGGCACGAGGACACCGGCGTCACGACCGCCGGCCGGGAGAAGTCCGACGCCGAGGACTACCGGTACTTCCCCGAGCCCGACCTGGTGCCGGTCGCGCCGGACGCCGAGTGGGTCGAGAAGCTGCGCGCCGAGCTCCCCGAGCCTCCGCGCGAGCGCCGGGCCCGGCTCCAGAAGGAGTGGGGGTTCTCCGACCTCGAGATGCGGGACACCGTCGGCGCCGGCGCACTCACGCTCGTCGAGGAGACCATCGCCGCCGGCGCCAGCCCGGCGACCGCGCGCAAGTGGTGGCTGTCGGACATGGCACGCCGGGCGAACGAGCAAGGCCTCGACCTCGCCGACCTCGGCGTCACCCCGGCCGACGTGGCCCGGGTCCAGGCCCTGGTCGACGAGGGCAAGATCAACGACAAGCTCGCCCGCCAGGTCTTCGACGGCGTGATCGCCGGCGAGGGCGCGCCGGACGAGGTCGTCGAGAAGCGGGGTCTCGCGGTCGTCTCCGACGAGGGCGCGCTCTCCGAGGCGGTCGACCGCGCGATCGAGGCGAACCCGGACGTCGCCGCGAAGATCCGCGACGGCAAGGTCGCCGCTGCCGGCGCGCTCATCGGCGCGGTCATGAAGGACATGCGCGGCCAGGCCGACGCCGGCCGGGTCCGCGAGCTGATCCTCGAGAAGCTCTCCTAGCCCGACCGCCCCAGTTACCAGGGGATGCAGGAAAACTGCCGCTTCCCACGGTGATCATCCCGTGGGAGGTGGCAGTTTTCCGTGGGCAGTCCACGAGCAGCCGCGCTCGGCTGGTCATGTCAGAGGGCGGAGGGCGGAGGGTGTACGACGGTCAGCGGAGCGCGACACGGAGGATCCGGTCGTCCTGGGCGGCGGGGTCACCGCGGCCGTCCCGGTTGCTCGTCGACAGCCACAGGGCGCCGTCCGGGGTGACGACGACGGTGCGCAGCCGACCGTAGTTGCCGACGAAGTAGTCCTGCGGCCGGCCGATGCTCCCGTCCTCGTTGACCGGCACGCGCCAGAGGCGCTGGCCGCGGAGCGAGGCCATCCACAGGGACCCCTCGGCGTAGGCGAGGCCGGAGGGGGAGGCCTCGGAGGTGCGCCACTGGGCGAACGGGTTGCGGTACTCCTCCATGTCGCCGCGGCCCTCGACGAGCGGCCAGCCGTAGTTGCGGCCCCTCTCGATCCGGTTCAGCTCGTCCCAGGTGCTCGACCCGAACTCGCTGGCCCACAGCCGGTCCTGGTCGTCGAACGCGAGGCCCTGCACGTTGCGGTGGCCCATCGTCCACACCGGTGAGCCGTCACGCGGGTTGTCCGGGGCCGGCTCACCGTCGGGCGTGATGCGCAGGATCTTCCCGCCGAGGGAGTCGCGGTCCTGCGCCAGCTGCTCCTCGCCGATCTCGCCGGTGGAGACGTAGAGGTAGCCGTCGGGCCCGAACTCCAGGCGGCCGCCGTCGTGGACGAAGCCGTTCGGGATGCCGTCGAGGACCACCTGAGGCTCACCGAGCCGCTGTCCGTCGTACTCCATCCGGACCACCCGGTTGTCCTCCGCGGTGGACAGGTAGGCGTAGACGAGCGAGTCCTCCTCGAAGTCGGGGGAGACCTCGATGCCGAGCAGCCCCGCCTCGCCCTGCGGCTGCGCGGCCTCCAGGCGGCCCACCTCGCGGGCCGGGCCACCGCCGGCCGGGATCGCGAGCACCCGCGTGGTGTCACGCTCGGTCACGAGTGCGGTGCCGTCCGGGAGGAAGGCGATGCCCCATGGCACCGAGAGGTTGCGTGCGACGGTTCGGACCACCCGGGGACGCACCGGCCCGTCCGCCGCCGCCGTCTCGCTCGGGTCCGGTGAGGCGTCCGGCTCAGCGGTACGGGTGCTCGGCTGCGGGGAGGGCGAGGGCGTGCCCAGGCCGGTCGGGTCGCCCTCGGCGGAGCAGGCCACCAGCGCCAGCAAGGCGGTCAGGACGGTCGCGGCGGCCTTCATACCTCCTCAGGCTAGGCGGCCCAGCAAGGTGAGGAGCTCCTCGTGCACCGGCTCGGGGTGCTCGAGCTGCAGGAAGTGGCTGCCGGGCAGCTCGACGTACGTCGCTCCGGGGATCCGCTGGGCCGCGGTCCGCATGTCCTGGGAGCTGGCGAGGATGTCGTACCTCCCGGCGACGAACGCGGTGGGCACGCGGACGCTGCGCAGCGAGACCCGCGGGTGCTCGGCGGCGGCGAGCGCGAGGTGCATGTACCAGTCGACCGGCGTGGTCAGGAACTCCTCGACCGCCCGGCGCACCGAGCCGATCTCGGGGGTGGGCAGCATGAACCCGCTGTGGCTGAGGACCTGCGCGAAGGCCACGCCGACGGGCAGCCGCGACACGACCGGCGTCAGCGCCTTGCCGGTACGGCGGAGCACGCGCGTGACCCCGACCGAGATCGGCCGACGGGCCAGACGGGGGATCATCAGCGGCGCGCCCATCGAGGAGAACGTGCCGCCGGGGACCCCGGCCACCGCGAACAGGCCGCTGACTCGCTGCGGATGGAGCACGGCGAGCTCGAAGGCGGTGTTCACGCCGATCGACCAGCCGGCGACAGCACACGACTCGACGCCGGCGTCGTCCATGACCGCCAGCGCGTCCTCCAGGAACGCGTCGATGCCGACCCGCGAGCGGTCCTCCGGCCGGTCCGAGCCACCCACGCCGCGGTGGTTCCAGCTGATCACCCGCACGCCGCAGTCGGGCCGCAGCAG
>DASTPU010000111.1:0-18134 GCA_035762105.1 Nocardioidaceae bacterium
ACTCAGAAGCCGCTGACGTCGAGCAGCTTCTCCTTGATGCCGTCCGGGTCACCGGCGGTGCTCCAGTCGGTGGTGCCCGCGTTCTGCAGGGCCGACTTCACCTGGGCCGGGGAGGCCGAGGGGTTGTTCGCCTTGTAGAGCGCGGCGCCGCCTGCGACGTGCGGGCTGGCCATCGAGGTGCCGGAGATGGTGCTGTAGCCGCCGCTCTTCCAGGTGGAGTTGATGCAGACGCCGGGGGCGATGATGTCGACGTCGGCGCCGAAGTTGGAGAAGTTGGCGATGGTGTCGTCCTCGTCGGCGCGGCAGGTGGAGGCGGCGCCGCCACCGGGCAGGCCGTTGAAGTCGGCGAGGGCGCTGACCGTGATGACCTCGTCGTACGCCGCCGGGATGTGGTTGGCGGAGTTGTCGGTCTCGTTGCCGGCCGCGACGACGAACGTGACGCCGGCGTCCACGGCGTTGCAGATCGCGGTGTGCATGGCGTCGTTGTTCGAGCGGCCGCAGTTGCCGTCGTCGGTCCCGGTCCCGCCGAGGCTCATGTTGGCGACCTCGATGGAGCTCGCGTTCGCAGCGACGTAGTCGATGCCGCAGACCACGGCGGACCAGGTGCCGCTGCCGGCGTTGTTGAGGACGCGCACGGGCCAGATGCGTGCTCCGGGCGCCATGCCGACCACGCCGTTCGTGTCGTCCTTGGCGCCGATGGTGCCGGCGACGTGCGTGCCGTGACCGTTGCCGTCGTCGGCCGACCGGCCGGTGGAGCAGTTCTTCGCACCGGCGGTGTAGACGTTGAGGTCCGCGTGGTCGAGGTCGACGCCGGAGTCGATCACCGCGACGTCGACGTTCACGCGCTCGTCCGCACCGTCGATAAGCGCGGTGGCACTGGCGTCGGCGTTGGCGCGGTTGATGCCGGTCGGCGTGCTCTGCGCCGAGGCGTGGACGACCCCGTCTCGCTGGACGAACTGCACCCGCGCGTCCTCGCGGACCTGGTCGGCGGCCGTCGCGCTCATCCGGGCGGAGTAGCCCTTGAGAGCCGCGCGGTAGACGTGGTTGACGTCGGCGTTGTAACGCCGGCTGTGTTCCTCCGCGACCTTGCCGGCCGCGGCCCCGTCCTTCAGGACGACGATGTAGCCGGCCGCGTCCGATCCGGCCGGGGCGGCTGTCGCCGGCAGAGTAGGTGACCCGAGAGCGACGAGTGTGATCGCCGACAGAGCGGCGGTCATGGTCTTGCGCATGTGTCCTCACCTGGAGTTCGTTCTGCCGGGGTCGGCAGGGAGGACGTCATTCCATGTTCGTTCCGCTGTCGGGGTCAATGGCCGGGTCTGTGCATGTTTGCGCAATTCAGGAACGTGCAGGGGTACGACGGTCCGCTAGCCGTCGCGGGTCAGAGCGCCCCTGACTGCAGCTCCGCCCAGGTGTCGTAGGCGGCGACGCCGGTACGGCGGAGGCCGACCGCCTCCTGGTACTCCCGGACCGCCGCGGTCGTCGCGGGGCCGAACAGACCGTCGACGGCGAGCCCTGCCTGGACGGCGGCGTTGAGGGCGCGCTGCAGACGACGGACGGCCTGGCCCCCGGAGCCGACCTTCAGGACGGGGCCCCTGCCCTCGGAGAGCAGCGTGGTCCAGGTCTTGCGGAGCATCCGGCCGCCGATGCCCTGGCCGCGGCTCTCCCGGAATGCCCGGACGGCCGCGGTCGTGGTGGCGTCGTACACGCCGGTGATCTCCCCGCCGTACAGCTTCTTGCGCTTCAGCAGGCACTGCAGCGCGCTGACCTGCGGGTGCTCGGCGCCCGGGCCGAGCCGGCGGTAGGACGGGAAGTCGACGACGGTGCCGCCGCAGAAGCGCGGGGCGCGGCCCGGCCTGGTGCCCCGCCCGAGCTCGAGGTAGTTCGTGTCGATGTTGACCGTCTCGCCGCCGTACGTCTCGTCGTGGCCGCCGCGGTACTGCCGCATCCGGCCTCCGGGGAACCAGCCGTCGTCGCGCAGGTAGGCGGAGTACAGGCTCGGCGGCGTGGCGAGCGGGGGTCGGCGGTACTGCTCGGCCTTGACCCACTCGGCCACCCAGATCCGGTCCGGCATGGTGAAGCGGCCCGGCTCGAGGACCCGGGCGTCGTCCAGCGCGTTCATGCCGCGGGCGGCGCTCATGTAGACGCCGGAGACGTAGTCGAGACTGTGCAGCCCCTCGGTCCAGCCGGACAGGAAGGCCAGCGTCGAGTTGCGGCAGCGCGTGTTCGTGGTGTCGAAGGCCTCGATGTCGTTCCACAGCGTGCTCTTCGGTGCGATGCCCAGGGCCTGCGCGCGCGTGACCGTGTCGACCGCCTCGAGGCCACCCTGCTCGCGCGCGGCCGCGAAGTCGTCGGCCGGGTTGTTGTCGATCCGGATCTTCTTCTCGGGGTTGACGTAGCAGGGCGCCTGCGGGCCGACCGTGATCGGCAGGAGCTTCCAGCCGTTGGCCAGCTGCGTCGACACCCACTCGGACGTGAGGTGCACCTGGCGGTCGTCACCGCAGTGGCGGTTCTCGCCGGCGATGTAGATCCCCACGGCCCAGTACGGCGAGCCGGTCAGCCAGGCATCCATGACCTCCTGGCTCTGCGTCTCGCACTGGTCGAAGCCGTAGCCGCTGAAGCTCCCCGGCGTGACCCGGTTGGCTGCCTGCGCCGGCGCCGTCAGGGCGACGGTTCCCGCGACGGCGGTCGCGACGGCGGTGGACAGGATGACGGCGCGGGTGGTCGCGCGCCGGAGGGCCGAGAGCAGCATGTGAGACTTCCCCGTTTGTCGAGTGGCCGGGCCAGACTACGCCGAGTAAAGGCCTCATCGCGCTCGAACAAGGCAAGTCCGACGAGAACCCCTCAGGACGTCATACGTCCCGGCCGCCACGGCGACCGGGACGTATGACGCTGCGGTGGAGCTAGCGGTGGCCCGCCTTGAGCTCGGCCCACGTCGCGGGGTCCATCACGCCGGTCCGGGTCAGCCCGAGGCGGCGCTGGTAGCGCATCACCGCCTTGGTCGTGCCCGCGTTGAAGACACCGGTGACGGCCACCTTGCGGTCGAGGGCGGCGGTGAGGCCGCGTTGCACACGTCGCACGGCGTCTCCGGCCGACCCGCGCTTCACGAGGTTGCCCCGGCCGTCGCTGAGCAGCGCGGTCCAGGTCGGGGCGGTCATCGTGCCGGTGACCCGGAGCAGCCGGCCGCGCTGGAACGCCCGCACCGCCTTCACGGTCGCCCGGTTGTACCGCCCGTGCACCTGCCCGTCGTACAGGCGCTTCTTCCTGAGCAGGCACTGGGCGGCCTTGACCTGACCGCCGGTGGCGCCGCGCCGGACCGCCTTGTAGTCGGCGAAGTCGACCCGGACACCACACGTGGCCAGCGGCTTCGGGGCGACCGACCCGCGGCCGACGTCCATGAAGTTGTGGTCGATCTTCATCTCGACGCCGCCGTGCTCGACGAAGGTGTCGAGGGCGTACTGGTGGACGCGCTTGCGAGGCGTCCAGTTCCCGTCGCGCACCCACTTGTCGGCGATGTAGGTGTCCGCGCGGCCGTTGCCCCAGGCGTACCAGATCTGGTCCGGCAGCGCGTACGACCCGGGCGAGACGGTGTCGGCGAAGTCGAGCGCGTCGATCGCCGCGCTCACGTTGCTGTAGACGCCGGCGGTGTAGTCGAGCGCGTGCAGCCGCTTCGTCCACGCGGAGAGGAAGGTCAGCGTCGAGCGGCGGCAGTCGTCGTCGCTCAGCCCGAAGTCCTCGATGTCGTACCAGAGCGTGCTGCCGGGGCGGATGCCGAGAGCCTTCGCCCGCCGTACCGCCTGGTTCGCGTTGGCCCTGCCCTGGTCGGCGGCCGCTGCGTACCCCTTCGCCGGACGGGAGTCGATGTCGGCGGCGTAGGCGACGGTCGAGCACTCGGCCTGCGGGCCGACCCACAGCGGCAGGATCTTCCAGCCCCGGTTGGCCTGCCGGGTCACCCAGGTCGCGGTGAGGTTGGTGTTGTCGCACGTCGTCGCCACGCCACCCATGTAGACACCGACCCCCCAGAACGGCGACGTCTCGCGCCACACGTCCATCGTCGCGGAGTCGGGGGTGTCGCAGGTGTCGAAGGCGAAGCCGGTGAAGCTGCCCGGCGTCACCTTCGTCGCGGCCGCTGCCGGTGGCACGGCCAGCGACCCGGCGAGCAGGGCGAGTACGGCGGACGCGGCCCATCGGCTCGCGCGGCGGTGGAACATGGGACCCCCGAGTGTCGGAAAACGTGCCGCCCGCAGGCTAGCGGCTCCGGCCGGACAGGGACAGGGACACGACGCATGGCGTGGTCGCTGCGGGATACTCGGGGTCATGCCCGTGCGCCTCCGCCCAGCCGACCCTGCCCTCGTCGGGCCGGCGCTCGAGCGCTTCCGGGGTGGGGCCGCCGACGCCGTCGACCTCCGGCTGCTGACCAAGCACCTCCTGGCCCTGCTCGTCGCCAAGGCCCCGGGCGGAGCCGTCGAGGTGCGCGTGCCGCCGTACGCTGTGGCGCAGTGCGTCGAGGGCACGCGGCACACCAGGGGGACACCCCCGGCCGTCGTCGAGACGGACCCCGCGACGTGGATCGCGCTGGCAGCCGGCGAGCTCGACTGGCACGACGCCGAGGGGGCCGGACGGCTCACCGCCTCCGGCGAACGCTCGGACCTCAGCCCGCTGCTACCCCTCGTGGAGGCACCATGACCTACCGGCCGACCGTCTCGCCCGAGGAGGCCGCGCGGATGCAGGCCTGGCACGACGAGCACTACGAGTACCTGAAGAAGGTGTCGGAGGAGGGCGAGGTCTTCGAGTACCTCGGGCTTACCCTCGTCGTGCCACCCCACGTGCAGGTCATCGAGAGCACCTCCGACCTCCTCGGCACGCAGGTCCTCGACGAGGTCAAGCCCGACGAGCGGGTCCTCGACATGGGCACGGGCAGCGGGGTCAACGCGATCCTGGCCGCGACCCGGGGTGCCGAGGTGGTGGCAGTCGACGTGAACCCGCACGCCGTCGAGGCGGCCCGCGCCAACGCCGAGCGCAACGGCGTCCCGGACCGGGTCTCGATCGGGCAGAGCGACCTGTTCCGCGAGGTCGACGGCCGGTTCGACCTGGTGATCTTCGACCCGCCGTTCCGCTGGATGAAGCCGCGCGACTGGGCCGAGGCGTCGATCACCGACGAGGGCTACCGCACGCTCACCGCCTTCTTCGCCAACGTGCGCGACCACCTGACCGAGAACGGACGGATCCTGGTCTTCTTCGGCACCACCGCCGACATCGGCTACTTCGAGCAGCTGATCGAGACCAACGGCCTCGCCTCCCGCGTCGTCGCACGGCGCGAGGTGGAGAAGGACGGCCACCCGGTCGAGTACCGCACCTACCGGATCGAGGTCGCCGACCTCGCCCTGCCCGGCGCCTGACCTCCACCGGTCGTGCGGGGGAGCGGGCGCCATGCGGCGCGCTGAACCCCACGACCGGGTCCTAGGGTGGGCGCCATGACCTCCCCGGACGCCGCCACCACCCACCTCCGCGAGGCCGTGCAGCAGGTGCTGCCGTCGGTCCGCGCGGACCTCGAGGCCCTCGTGCGCATCCCCTCGGTGAGCGCCGACCCCGCGCTCAAGGACGAGGTACGCCGATCCGCGGAGGCCGTCGCGGAGCTGTTCCGCGCCGAGGGGCTCGACGTCGTGATCCTCTCGAGCGGTGAGGGCGCACCCGCGGTCGTGGCGAAGCGGCCCGCCCCTCCCGGCGCCCCGACCGTCCTGCTCTACGCCCACCACGACGTGCAGCCGACCGGCGACCGGGCGCTGTGGGAGAGCGAGCCGTTCGAGCCGACCGAACGCGGCGAGCGCCTCTACGGCCGCGGCGCCGCCGACGACAAGGCCGGCATCGCCGCGCACCTGGCCGCGATCCGGGCCCTCGGCAGCAACCTGCCGGTCGGTGTCACCGTCTTCGTCGAGGGCGAGGAGGAGGTCGGCTCCCCGACGCTCGGGAAGTTCCTCGCCGAGCACAAGGACACCCTCGCGGCCGACGTGATCGTGATCGCCGACTCCATGAACTGGGACGTCGGCCTGCCCGCCCTCACCACGACGCTGCGCGGCAACGTGGACGTCTTCGTCGACGTCGTGACCCTCGACCACGGCGTGCACTCCGGCATGTGGGGCGGCCTGGTCCCCGACGCGATGATGGCGATGGTCCGCCTGCTCGCGACGCTCCACGACGACGAGGGCAACGTCGCCGTCGAGGGCCTGGTCAGCGGGCCGGCCGGCGATGTCGACTACCCGGAGGACCGGATCCGCACCGAGTCGTCGGTCCTCGACGGCGTCTCCCTGATCGGGTCGGGCTCCCCGGTCGAGCGCCTGTGGACCAGGCCGTCGATCTCGATCATCGGACTCGACACGACCCGCACCGCCGAGGCCAGCAACACGCTGATCCCCTCTGCGCGCGCGAAGGTGTCGCTACGCGTGGCGCCCGGCGACGACGCCACCTCCGCCCTCCACGCACTGACCCGTCACCTCGAGACGCACGCCCCGTGGGGAGCCCAGGTGACGGTGACACCGGGCCGGGAGAGCGGCCAGCCCGGCGTGATCGACGCGCAGGGCCCGGTCTACGACAAGGCCCGTGCCGCCTTCCGTGAGGCGTGGGACGGCGTCGAGCCCGTGGACATCGGGGTCGGCGGGTCGATCCCGTTCATCGCGTCGTTCCAGGAGGCCTACCCGTCGTCCGCCGTACTCGTGACCGGGGTGGAGGACCCCGACACGCGCGCCCACGGCGCGAACGAGGGGCTGCACCTCGCGGAGTTCGAACGGGTCTGCCTCGCAGAGACGCTGCTGCTCCACTCGCTCGGCGAGTCGTAGCCCTTGTCACTTTGGGTCCTGGTGTAAACCTGTCCTCGGAGAGGGAGCACGGCCGGTCCCGGTGAACGGGTCCACGCGGAGAAGGACCCGTCATGACCGACCCCTCTGCCCCGTCCGGCGACGGCGCGCCCGACTCGCACCACGTCGGCCGGCGCCGCTTCATGGGCTACCTGATCGGCGCCGCCACCCTCGTCGCAGCAGCCGACCTCGGGCTCACCGAGGAGCGGGCCGTGGCGGCGGTGCCGTCGGGCCCGCAGCCTCCTGAGCTGTACGACCTCAACGACATGCTCACCGATGCCGCCCGTCCGACGGCGAACCTCATCACGGTGACCGTCCGCGAGGACGGGACGGCGGCCTTCGCGCTCCCGCGCGCCGAGGTCGGCCAGGGCATCACCACGTCCACGGCGATGCTGATCGCCGAGGAGCTCGACCTCCCGCTCGAGAGGGTGAAGGTCACCCTCGCTCCGGCCCGGCCCGAGCTGAAGTTCAACCAGCTGACCGGCGGCTCCAACACCACCATCTCGACGTTCACGCCGATCCGGGTGGCCGCCGCGATCGCCAAGGGCGCGCTGCTCGACGCCGCCGCCATCGTGCTCGGCGACTCCGTGGAGCTGCTGAGGTCCAAGGACGGAGTCGTCACCGCGCCCGACGGCCGGAGCGTGACGTACGGCGAGCTCGCCGCCAGGGCAGCCAGTACGTCGACCCGGGCGGTCGCCGTGGAGCTCAAGGCCGCGTCGGAGTTCAAGGTCATCGGCACGCCCCGCAACCGCGTCGACGCCCTCGCCGCGGTCACCGGACGCAAGAAGTTCGCCACCGACCTCGTCGTCCCCGGCGCGCTCCCGACGATGGTCTGCCGGCCGCCGACCCTCAACGGCTCACCGAAGCGGGTCCGCAACAAGGCGGCGGTGCTGGCGATGCCCGGCGTCACCCACGTCGCCGTGGTCCCGACCGGCGTCGCCGTCCGGGCGAGGACCTACGGCCAGTGCATCGACGCCGTCCGTGCGCTGAGGGTCGACTGGAACCCCGGGTCGGTCGAGGGCGAGTCCGACCGGACGATCCTCGCGGGCCTGAGGAAGGCGGAGCTGCCACTCGCCGTGCCGAAGGTGCCCGCCCTGGCGCAGAGCGTCGAAGCGGACTTCACCTTCTACTTCCGCAGCAACTCGCCGCTGGAGCCCAACAGCGCGGTCGCCGACGTCCGGAAGGACCGGGCGACGATCTGGGCCAGCCTCAAGTCCCCGATCGTGGCCCAGCAGGAGATCGCCGCCGCCGTCGGCCTGCCCGAGGACGCGGTGAAGGTCAACGTCGTCCAGGGCGGCGGGTCCTTCGGGCGCAAGCTCTTCTTCGACGCCGCCCTCGAGGCCGCGCGGATCTCCCAGGCGATGGGCAAGCCCGTGAAGCTCATGTGGCACCGCGCCGACGAGCCGCGACAGGGACGGGCGCACCCGATGTGCACGTCGCGGATCCGTGCGACGTACCTCGGCGGCGACGTGCTCACCTTCGAGCAGCGGCACACCAGCGTCTCCACCGACTTCACCCATGGCCTCGGCGAGATCATCACCGCGATGTCGGCCAAGCTGCCGATGGGCAACCTGGGCTTCTCCGAGACGGTCTTCTCGCTGACCCAGGAGATGCCCTACGACTTCGGGGTCGTCGACCAGACGCTCACCGAGACCGACGACCGGTTCAACACCGGCAGCATGCGCAACATCTACTCGCCCGACGTGCGCTGCGCCTCCGAGCTGGTCGTCGACATGCTCGCGAAACGGATGAGGCGGGATCCCTACGAGCTCCGGCGCGGCTTCCTCAAGAACAACCGGGCACGGGCGGCGCTCGACAAGGTCGCCGAGGTCGGCCGGTGGGGACGCCGGATGCCCGACGGGATGGCCCAGGGCATCGCGATCCACAAGGAGTACAAGGGCGTCACCGCAGCCCTCGTGGAGATCGACTGCCGCCCGGAGACGGTCGACCGCAAGGTCCGCAACGCGGTGACCGGGCCGCGCGTGACCAAGGTGGTCTTCGCCGTCGACGCCGGCCTGGTCGTCAACCCCCGGGGGCTCGAGGCGCAGATGATGGGCGGCGTCATGGACGGCATCGCGCTCGCGCTGACCTCGAGCATGCACCTGCGCGACGGCCGCTTCCTCGAGGCGAGCTGGGACAACTACTTCTACACACGGCAGTGGAACGTCCCGCCCGAGCTCGAGATCGTCGTGATGCCCTCCGACAGCGGGCAGCCCGGTGGCGCCGGCGAGGCGGGCGTCGCGGCGACCTTCGCCGCGGTCGCCTGCGCCTATGCCCGGGCGACCGGCAAGGTGCCGAGGGAGTTCCCGGTCAACCACAACCAGCCGCTGGCCTTCCAGCCGAAGTCGTTCGTCCCGCCCGTCCCGCCGTCGCCCACCAACGGGCTCGACCGCACGTACTAGGAGTCCCCGTGGCCAGGCACACCTTCAAGCTCAACGGCAAGGTCGTCACCGTCGACGTCGACCCGGACGTCCGGCTGCTGTGGGTCCTCCGGGACATCATCGGCCTCACGGGTCCGAAGTACGGCTGCGGGATCAACGTCTGCAAGGCGTGCACGTCCCACGTGAACGGGAAGGCGTTCAACCCGTGCGCCGTACCCGTCGGCGACCTCGAGCCCACCGACGAGGTGACCACCATCGAGGGGCTGCCGGACACCGTGGGCAAGGACCTGCACCCCATGCAGGAGGCGTGGCTGGACCGGGACGTGGTGCAGTGCGGCTACTGCCAGCCCGGGCAGATCATGGCCGCGGTCGCCAAGGTCAGGCAGGTACGGCGCGAGGGGCGCGAGATCACCGACGCCGACCTCGACGAGATCCGCAACGTCTGCCGCTGCGGCACGTACTCCCGGATCCGGGAGGCGATCGTCGCGGGCGCCCGCCGGATGTGACGGGTCGTCGAGCCCCTCCGGGCATCCGCGGGAAGCCGGCAGGGTTCGGAGATTCGGACGGATTCTTCGCGGACAAGGCCCTGCCCGTAGACTCGGGGTGTGCCTGGTAGTGCTCGCCGCGGTGACGGCAGACTGAACCACGACGTCGACCCCCACGAACGCGGACCACAGGACGCGTGCGGGGTCTTCGGTGTCTGGGCGCCCGGTGAGGACGTCTCGAAGCTCACCTACTACGGCCTCTACGCCCTCCAGCACCGTGGCCAGGAGTCGGCCGGCATCGCAGTGAGCAACGGCCGCCAGATCCTGGTGTTCAAGGACATGGGCCTGGTCTCGCAGGTGTTCGACGAGACCACGCTCGCCTCGCTGCAGGGCCACCTCGCCGTCGGCCACGCCCGGTACTCCACCACCGGCGCGAGCACGTGGCACAACGCGCAGCCGACGTTCCGCCCCACCGCGACCGGCTCCATCGCGCTGGCTCACAACGGCAACCTGACCAACACCCGCGAGCTCGCCGCGCGCGTCGCCGACCTGCCGAACCTCAACGGCGAGCTCGAGCTCCCGACCCGCGGCCTGGAGTCGACCAACGACACCAGCCTGGTCACCGCGCTCTTCGCGTACCACCCGGACCAGAGCCTCGAGGAGAACGCCGTCGACGTGCTCCGGACGGTCAAGGGCGCGTTCTCGTTCGTCTGGATGGACGAGAACACCTTGTACGCCGCCCGCGACCCTCAGGGCATCCGTCCGCTCGTGCTCGGCCGGCTGGAGCGCGGCTGGGTCGTCGCGAGCGAGACCGCCGCCCTCGACATCGTGGGTGCGTCGTACATCCGCGAGGTCGAGCCCGGCGAGCTGATCGCGGTCGACGAGGACGGTCTGCGCAGCCGCCACTTCGCCGAGCCCGCCCCCAAGCACTGCCTCTTCGAGTTCGTCTACCTCGCCCGCCCCGACACGCTGATGAACGACCAGCGCGTGCACAGCGTCCGCGTCGAGATCGGCCGTCGGCTCGCGCGCGAGTTCCCGGTCGAGGCCGACCTGGTCATGCCGGTCCCGGAGTCGGGCACGCCTGCCGCGATCGGGTACGCCGAGGAGAGCGGCATCCCCTACGGCACGGGCCTCGTCAAGAACTCGTACGTCGGACGCACGTTCATCCAGCCGTCGCAGACGATCCGGCAGCTCGGCATCCGGCTGAAGCTGAACCCGCTGCGCGACGTCATCGAGGGCAAGCGGCTCGTGGTCGTCGACGACTCCATCGTCCGCGGCAACACGCAGCGGGCGCTGATCCGGATGCTCCGCGAGGCCGGCGCCCGCGAGGTGCACGTGCGGATCTCCAGCCCGCCGGTGAAGTGGCCGTGCTTCTACGGCATCGACTTCGCCACCCGCGCGGAGCTGATCGCCAACGGGCTCACCACCGATGAGATCGCCCGGTCCATCGACGCCGACTCGCTCGGCTATGTCTCCCTCGACGAGCTGGTCGAGGCCACGACGGTGCCCAAGGACGACCTGTGCCGGGCCTGCTTCGACGGTGTGTATCCGGTCGAGCTCCCCGAGCCGGAGCACCTCGGCAAGCACCTGCTCGAGCTCCACGACGTCACCGACGCCGACGGGCTGCCCACCTCCGTCGGCGGTGGCGGTGCCGGCGACGCGCTCGACCGCCCCTGACCTCCTGACCGCCGGCCAGCCAACCCAGAGGACGAGGAACGCATGACTGACGAGAAGCCCGGCAGTACCTACGAGGCTGCGGGGGTCTCGATCGAGGCCGGCGACAAGGCCGTCGAGCTGATGAGGACCTGGGTGGAGAAGGCCCGTCGCCCCGAGATGATGGGCGGCATCGGCGGTTTCGCCGGCCTCTTCGACGCCAGCGCGCTGAAGAAGCTCGACCATCCGCTGCTCGCGAGCTCCGCGGACGGTGTGGGCACGAAGGTCGCCATCGCGCAGGCGATGGACATCCACCACACGATCGGTTTCGACCTCGTCGGCATGCTCGTCGACGACCTCGTGGTCGTGGGCGCCGAGCCGCTGTTCGTCACCGACCACATCGCCACCGGCCGGGTCGTGCCCGAGCGGATCGCGGCGATCGTGCAGGGCATCGCCGAGGCCTGCATCCAGGCCGGCGCCGCGCTGATCGGGGGCGAGACCGCCGAGCACCCTGGTCTCCTCGAGCCCGACGAGTACGACGTTGCGGGCTCGACCACCGGCGTCGTGGAGGCCGCCGCGCTGCTCGGGCCCGGCCGGGTCCGGTCCGGCGACATCGTCCTGGCCATGGGCTCCTCCGGCCTGCACTCCAACGGCTACTCGCTGGTGCGCCACGTGCTGCTCACCCCGTCGTCGAAGGGAGGCGCCGGCTGGTCCCTGGACCGGCACGTCGACGAGCTCGGCCGCACCCTCGGCGAGGAGCTCCTCGAGCCGACCCGTATCTACGCCAAGGCCTGCCTCGACATCTCCCGCAACACCCGGACCCACGCGATGTCGCACATCACCGGTGGCGGTCTCGCCGCGAACCTCGAGCGGGTCATGCCCGACGAGCTCGTCGCGACCATCGACCGCGGCACCTGGACCCCGCAGCCGGTCTTCGACCTCGTCCGCAGGGTCGGCTCCGTCGACCAGGCCGACCTGGAGAGGACGCTGAACTGCGGCGTGGGCATGGTCGCCCTCGTCGCACCCGAGGACGTCGACCGCGCGATCACGATCCTCGACGGCTACGGCATCCCCGCGTGGGCGGCCGGTGAGGTGACCGCGCCGACGGGCTCCTCCGGCGAGGCCGCGGGTGGCTCGGTGACCCTGAAGGGCCGGTACGCCGGCTGGTGAGGACCGGGTTTCCGGTCGGATGTGCGAAGTTAACCAACGGCCAGGTAGCCTGGTCCCAGGACAAATACGAACGAGAGACCGGACGCGCGGGCTCCTTCGTCGTCGTCGGGCTTGACCTGGCGCAGGCGGGGCGCGCTCGTGACTCCGGCCGAGTGTGCGAGGGGGTCGACCCTATGGGGCGCGGCCGAGCTAAGGCTAAGCAGACGAAGGTTGCTCGCGACCTGAAGTACCGCTCTCACGAGACGGACCTCAGTGCGCTTGCGCGTGAGCTGCACGGCGAGTCGGGCAACAGTGCGTCGGACGACGCTCCTGAGCCCGACGAGTACGACGAGTGGGCTGACTACACAGAGCCCAGCCGTCGCGACTGACCTCTGATCAGCACCCACTGATTCAGCGACGACCCGCGGGTCCGACCGGCTCAGGACGGCCCGCGGGTTTCGCATGCCCGCGTCGCGGCGCCCCCTACCGTGAGGCGCTCGCGTCGCGTGGTCCTCTCACCGGCGCAGGGCGGGTGGACCCCGGCGCAGGTGGTGGTTGGCGGCATGCGGGCGGATGGCTCGCGGCTTGGGGGCGGTGATTCGGAACGAAGTGGTCGTCCGGATGCCGTTCGGTCAGCCGTTTCGTTCCGAACCGGTACGCCGGGCGCCAGCTGCAACCTGCCCGGGGACGCTGCCCAGGACCGCGCGCCTGCGCCGCCGTCCTGCACGGGTCGCGACGCCGGGGCGGTCACAAGACCCGGACGTACGACGGCTGCCGGGACCTCGAGGGTGCCGGCGGCAGTCGTACGGACCAGAGACGTCAGTCGTTCAACCAGATGCCGCGCAGCCGGCCGACCTCGGTCATCCGGCGCTCGGCGAGCCGGTCCGCGGCGACGGCCGGAGGCACGCCCTCGTCCCGCGCGAGTGCGAACACCTTCAGCGTGGTGTCGTAGATGCCCATGGCGCGCTGCTTCGCGCGGTCGAAGTTGAAGCCCTCGAGCTCGTCGGCGACCTGGATCAGACCACCGGAGTTGACCATGTAGTCGGGGGCGTACAGGATCCCGCGGTCCTCGAGCTGCTTCTCGATGCCCTCGTGGGCGAGCTGGTTGTTGGCCGCACCGCACACGATCTTGGCGCTGAGCACCGGCACCGACTCGTCGTCGAGCGCCCCGCCGAGCGCGCACGGTGCGTACACGTCGAGCTCGGAGCGCACCAACGCGTCGGTGTCGGCGACGACACGTACCTCGGGGTGGTCCGCCCGGACCCGCTCGACCGCGGCCTCGTCGACGTCGGTGACCACCACGGAGGCGCCATCGTCGATCAGGTGGGTGACAAGGTGGTGACCGACTTTGCCGACACCCGCGACGCCGACGGTCCGGCCGTGGAGGGTCGGCGCACCCCAGGTCACCTCGGCCGCGGCACGCATCCCCTGGAAGACGCCGTACGCGGTGAGCACCGACGAGTCACCCGCGCCACCGTGCGCCACGGTGCGTCCGGTGACGTAGGAACACTCGCGCGCGATGTTGTCCATGTCCTCGGGGAACGTGCCCACGTCACACGCGGTGAAGTACCGGCCGTTGAGGGACTCGACGAAGCGGCCGTAGGCGCGAAGCAGCGCCTCGCTCTTGATCTTGGAGGGGTCGCCGATGATGACGGCCTTGCCGCCACCGAGGTCGAGACCGGCCAGAGAAGCCTTGTACGCCATGCCTTTCGAGAGGTTCAGCACGTCCTCGAGGGCGTCCTGCTCGCTGGCGTAGGGGTAGAACCGCGTGCCGCCGAGGGCGGGACCGAGAGCGGTGGAGTAGATGGCGATGATCGCCTTGAGGCCGGTCGGCTCGTCGTGGCAGAAGACGACCTGCTCGTGGCCGGTGCCGCGTTCGAACACGCCGGCGGGCTGCTGTGGTGCGGTCACGGTGGTGACCCTTCCTCGTCGGGCCCGCGGGGTGTGCGGGCATCTGTTTTCCGACGCCGCGGGGGTGTTGCGGCGTACGGTTCAAGCCTACGGATCACGAGCCTTTCTTGCGACTTCCGTCACACAGGCCTCCTGTCCCACTATGGCTAGTCCAGACCACTAAGTGGCTCATAGGGGCCATTGTCCGAATTTCATGTGCTGCCTACGCTCTCTGGTGTCACCATTGAGTGAGCATGACCAGAGCCTCCTCTCTGGTTGTGAGTGGGTACCGATAGTGAGGGAGGTCCGCATATGAACATGCGACCACCTGAGTCCGAGGCGCTGCTCACGCCTGCCGAAGTCGCAGCCATGTTCCGCGTTGACCCGAAGACGGTCACGCGGTGGGCGAAGGCCGGCAAGCTGAGCTCGATCAGGACTCTCGGAGGACATCGCCGTTATCGCGAGTCCGAAGTGCGCGACCTGTTGACGGGGATGGTTCCCGAGCAGCGTCGTGGGGACGAGAGCTAAGACCTCGCTCCAGTCCCGGGGGGACGTTCAGGCTTGGTGAGGTGCCGGGGGGCGACCGAATCCGGTTCAGACGTTCAAGGGCCTAGCACCGTGCAGGTGCTAGGTCCTTTTCTGTCCCCGTTCTTGGCGGTACCTCGATCGCGGATCCCCTTGCAGTACGTCGATCTGGGTGTCGTACGACGTGCGGGGCAGCGTGGCGAGTCCGCCGCGTGTCCCACCGCGAAGCGCCGGAGCGCGATGGTCAGCGGAGACCGCGGACGTACCCCGCGACCCGTCGCGCGTCGCGGACCCGCGCCTCCCAGGTGATGCCCATCGCCACGAGCAGCGCACCGGCCGCACCGATCAGCGCCCACCTGGGGACCGCCTCGGCGACCGGGGTCGCGTGCCGGACCACGAGCAGCGCGCCGACGACGGCGCCGTGCACGAGCGGCGCGCTCCACCGGAGCCGGACGCCGGTGACCACGAGAGCCAGACAGGCCATGCCCAGCAGCAGCGAGCGCAGCGCGACCGGGTCGGCGAACACCCAGAGCAGGCTGGGCACGAGGGCGAGCATAAGACCGGGCGTGAGGGCGGCCATCGTGCCCGCGGCCGGGTTCGCTCGCAGGTGGTAGAGCCCCAGGGCGACCAGGGCCACCGCGGACGGGAGGGTGTACGCCTCGGGGGTGTCGACGCCGAGGTCGGCCAGCCGGACCCAGCTCGCCGCGGCCAGCAGGAGGCCGCCGAGCCAGCCGGCCGCCCGGCGGTCCTGCCGGAGGAGCGCCGTCGCGGAGACGGCCGCGCCGACGAGTGTGAGGTAGACCGCCGCCCAGGTCGCCTCCGACCCGCCGTCCGCGAGGTTCATCCCGGCGATGGAGACGACCGGTGTCGCCGCCAGCGCACCGAGCTCGAGCCCGAGCCGCGCCGTGGTCGCGGGGCCGCTGACCCGCAGCCGCTCGTCGACGTACGGGCCACCGAGTGCCAGCGCGGCGAGGGCGAGGATCGCGACGACCGCGACCCACTCGGCCGGCGACTCGGCGATCGCGCCGATGGTCCAGACGAGTCCCGCGAGCGAGACCGGGACCACCACGCCGGCGGACACGCTGACCTCGAGCTGTCGCGCGCGCAGGTGCACCACGGTCGACACGATGAGCAGCACTGCTGCCGCGGCCAGGGTGAGCCAGCGGGCGTGCAGCGAGAGCTGGAGCGCCGGGGCGAGGAAGAGCGCCGCGGGAGCCAGGGGAAGCGTCCGCTGACCGCGCTCCCACCGGACCACGAACCCGACGCCCGCCGCGAGCAGGACCGCCAGCACCAGCCAGATCGGCACCGGGTACAACGCGAGCGTGAGGGCGGTCGTGCCGGCGACGACGGCCAGCAGCACGTCGAGGTCGGCCAGCGGCGCGACGGCCCGGTCGACCCAGGAGAAGGACCGCGCTGCGGCGACCAGAGACGCCGCGATCGCCAGGACCAGCACCGGTAGCAGCCAGCCGGCCATCTCCCAGCTCGAGTAGGCCCGTGCCGCGAAGCTGTCGCCGGCGCCCTCCGTCCAGAGGTCGGCACCCTGCTCCAGCAGCCGGAGGACCGCCTCGGTGGACAGGGACACCGCCGCCAGGGCGCTCCACGCCAGCCCGACCGAGCCGGGGACGGCGAGGGTACGCCGCCACGGCTGCGGGACGACGAGGGCGAGTCCGGCGACGGCGACCAGCAGGACAGCGGCCGTGAGAGCGCGCTCGGTCAAGGGTTCGTCGTCGACCGGCGCGTAGATCGCGACGGCGAGGACCAGGACGGCGACGCCGAGAGCGACGATGCGTACGGCGGAGGGCAGGCCGCGGACGAGCACCAGCCCGGCGGCGAGCAGCGCGGTGACGAGGAGGGGCCAGACCTCGAGGTCGAGCCAGAGCTCCTGGAGGCTGGGGTGCGTCAGGGCCCGCTCGAGTGCGGACATCGCGAGCACCATCCACGCGCCGAGGGCGAGCATGCCGGCACCGACGCTCAGCACGGTCAGCCGGACCCTGTTGGCGGCGAAGGCCACGGCGGCGGCGACGAGGACAGCGAGCGTCATCCCGGTGTCCCACGAGAACCACTCGGTGCCGACCCCGCCGGCCATGGCCGTCAGCAGTCCGAGAGCCGCGATCACCTCGGCCCCGACCAGCGCTGATGCCGGCGTCCGCCGTACCGCTGTGGCCGCACCGGCGCCGGCCAGCGCGACCACGGTGCCGAGGAGCACGAAGAACTCCGCGGTGGTGATGTCGCCGAGCCAGCCGGCGTCCCGCGCGCCGAACAGGTCGAAGCTCAGCAGGCCGAGGGCCACCACACCGAGGGACTCGGCGGCCGCGCGCAGGTCGCGGCGCGCGGCCCAGGCGGTGAGGCCGCCGGCCAGGACGGTGAAGCCGACGAGGGTGGCGGTGCGGCCGGCCACGCCCATCGCGGACCAGGTCACGGCGAGGAACACCAGCGCGGCGACCAGGAGGCACAGGGCGCCGAGGCCGAGCAGGATCTTCGGGACCGACGCCCCGCCGAGACCGCCGTGCGGGTGGCCCTCGTGCCGGTGGTCATCGTGCGGGGGGAGACCGGGACCGCCGGGCACCGGCGGGGCGGGTCGGGTCATGGTGGCGAGGAGGCCGGGCTCGGTCTCGACACCGGCTGCCGCGGGCCCGGCGGCAGCTCCGGCCGCGGGTGCGGTGGCGGCGGCGGCCCCGGGTGCGGTGGCGGGGGCGGTGGTCGCGGTGCGCATCGAGACGAGGAGATCGTCCGCGTGGCTCAGCGTCGAGAAGAGCTCGGCGGCCATCGGGCCCTCGAGCGAGAGACCACAGCTCGGGCACCGGCTGGTGCCGAACGGCATCGCGGCCAGGCAGTCCGGGCACCGCTCAGGGTCGGCGTATCTCGTCATGTCTCAATTGACCCACCTCGACCGCCCTCGAGGGCAGGGTCCATCGGCTCAAAACGGGTTGAGTACCCGCACCTAGAACGATGCGTGCTCCAGGCACTGGTTGAACGTCCGGCCCGAGGGGGCGAGCCGCACGAGGCCGTGCACCTCCGGGCACGCCACCACGGATCGGTAGAATCGGTCGCGGCGAGCCGGGCCGGCCGCCCCCGCATCCTGGAGCGAGAGCTGTGATCACCGGAACGACCCGGGCTACGCCCGTGCTGCTCTGGTCGCGCGCTGCCCTCCTCGCCGTCGTCGTCCTAGCCGTCTCGGGGATCGGTCACGTTAGCGCCGACGG
>DASTPU010000112.1:0-9050 GCA_035762105.1 Nocardioidaceae bacterium
GCCGGTGCGCCTCGCGGAGCAGCTCGCCGCGCCCGGCGCCGACGTCGACGATCGTGTCCAGCCCGGCCCGCCGGGCGAGCTCCACGACTGCCCGGGCGAACAGCGGAGAGGCATGCACCGAGGTCCGGAAGTGCGCAGCGGCCGACTCCCTCCGGAAGAAGCCCCCGGGACCGTACAGTGCCGCGTCCCACGCCTTCTTCCAGGGCGGGTCGGTCGTCGGGGGAGGCATCGGCGGTAGGCCGAGGGAGATGGAGCCGGACATGTGGGTCAGGTTACGCGGGTGGACATGGGGGGTATGTGTGACGGAGCGCACGTACCGCCGGGGCAGGCGACCGACGTACCGTTGTGATGCACGAGCCCAGCAAACCGTCCGGTACCTCGAGGTCTGAGGACTGGAACGAAAGGTGAGTTCGATGACCCGCATAGGGGTTGTTGGCGCCGGTCGTGTCGGCGCCGTCCTCGCGGCCGCGCTGCGCGCCGCGGGCCACGAGATCGTCGCGGTCGCCGGTGAGTCCCCGGCCTCCCGCACCCGCATCGAGACGCTGCTTCCCGGCGTCCACGTCGACAAGCCGACCGCCGTCGCGCGGGCCTGCGACCTGCTCCTGCTGACCGTGCCCGACGACATGCTCGAGAACGTCGCGAACATGCTCAGCGCCTCCGGCGCGATCCGGTCCGGGCAGTACGTCGTACACACGTCCGGGAAGCACGGGCTCACCGCCCTCGCTCCCGCCGCCGCCCGGGGCGCGCACGTGCTCGCGATGCACCCGGCGATGACGTTCACCGGCACCGACGTCGACCTCGCCCGGCTCCGGGGGTGTGTGTTCGGGGTGACCGCGAACCCCGACACCCAGGCGCTCGCCGAGCGGCTCGTCGCCGACCTCGGCGGCAGCCCGGTCTGGGTGCCCGAGGACAAGCGCACGCTCTACCACGCGGGCCTCGCCCACGGCGCGAACCACCTCGTCACGCTGGTCGCCCAGGCGATGGACCTGCTGCGCGAGTCCGGTGCCGAGGACCCGGCCGCCACCCTGCGCCCGCTGCTCAACGCGGCGCTCGACAACGCGCTGTCCTACGGCGACGCGGCCCTGACCGGCCCGATCGTCCGCGGCGACGTCAACACCGTCCGCGCTCACCTCCGCGACATCGCCGACAGCGCCCCGTCGACGCTGGACTCCTACGTCGCCATGGCCCGCGCGACCGCCGAGCGGGCGGTCCTCGACGGCCGGCTGCTGCCGATCCGGGCGGCCAGGATCGAGCAGGTCCTCGCGGACGCCGTGGCGCAGCACCGTGAGGCCACGGCGTGAGCACGCCGTCCGTGACCGCAGTACGCCGCCCCCTCGTCGCCAACACCCGGGCCGAGCTCGCCGCCGCACTGGCCGAGGTCCGCGCCCGGGGCGGCCGAGTCGCCCTGGTCCCGACCATGGGAGCCCTCCACGAGGGGCACGCCTCGATCATCCGCACCGCCCGTTCCCGCGTCTCCGGGAACGACGCCGTCGTGGTGTCGGTGTTCGTGAACCCGATGCAGTTCGCGCCCGGCGAGGACCTCGACCGGTACCCCCGCACCTTCGACGCGGACCTCGAGCTCTGCGGAGCCGAGGGCGCCGACGTGGTCTTCGCGCCGTCGGTGGAGGAGGTGTACCCGGGCGGAGAGCCGCAGGTCACCCTCGACCCCGGCCCGGTCGCGACGGTCCTCGAAGGGCGCTCGCGTCCCACCCACTTCCGGGGCGTGCTGACCGTGGTCGCCAAGCTGTTCGGCCTCGTGTGTCCCGACCTCGCGTTCTTCGGGCAGAAGGACTACCAGCAGCTCGTGCTCATCAAGCGCATGGTCGCCGACCTCTGCATGGGCGTCGAGGTGGTCGGTGTCGAGACCGTCCGGGAGTACGACGGACTCGCGCTGTCGTCCCGCAACCGGTACCTCTCCGACGAGGAGCGCCACGCCGCGCTCGCCCTGTCCCGGGCGCTTGCCGCAGGCCGCGACGCCGGCCCCGAGGGCGCCGACGCGGTCCTGACCGCCGCCCACGCCGAGCTCCGCAAGCCCGACGCCCAGGGCGTGGACGTCGACTACCTCGCGCTGACCGCACCCGACCTCGGGGACGCACCCGACACCGGTGAGGCCCGGCTCCTGGTCGCCGCCCGCGTGGGCACCACCCGACTGATCGACAACACCGCCCTGACCCTGGGCGCTCCGGCAGGGAGTCGCTGATGCTGCGCACGATGATGAAGAGCAAGATCCACCGCGCCACCGTGACGCAGGCCGACCTGCACTACGTCGGCTCGGTGACCGTCGACGAGGACCTGCTCGACGCGGCCGACCTGCTGCCCGGGGAGCTCGTGCACATCGTCGACATCACCAACGGAGCCCGCCTGGAGACCTACACCATCGCCGGCGAGCGCGGCTCGGGCGTGATCGGCATCAACGGCGCCGCCGCCCGCCTCGTGCAGCCCGGCGACCTGGTCATCCTGATCGCCTACGGCCAGATGCAGACCGCCGAGGCCCGCGAGCACAAGCCGAGCGTGGTCTTCGTCGACGCCGGCAACAGGGTCGTCGGCACGGGGGACGACCCGGCCGAGGCGCTCCCCGGCACGGGGCTGCTGCGCGGAGATCTCACCCACGCCGGCACCAACTGAGCCGGGCAGCGGTAGCCTCGCGCCCGTGGTCACCCTGCCCGAGCGCCTCGAGGCGCCGCCCGCCGGCTGGACCGAGCACGCCGACGTCGTCGTCGTGGGCTCCGGGATCGCCGGGCTGACCGCTGCCCTGCGGGTCCGTGCCTCCTCGCCGCACGTCCGCGTCCTCGTCGTCACCAAGGACCTGCTCTCCGCGGGCTCCACGACCTGGGCCCAGGGCGGCATCGCCGCGGCGCTCGGCCCCGGCGACACCCCCGAGGAGCACCTCCGGGACACTCTGGTCGCCGGCGCCGGACTCTGCGACGAGTCCGCGGTCCGCGTGCTCGTGACCGAGGGACCCGACGCGGTGCACGAGCTGATCGCGCTCGGCACCGTCTTCGACCAGACCGCCTCCGGCGAGCTCTCGCTGACCCGCGAGGGCGGCCACCTGCGCGACCGGATCGCCCACGCCGGCGGCGACGCCACCGGCGCCGAGATCCAGCGGGCCCTCGTCGCCGCCGTCCAGGCCGACCCCGAGATCACCGTCATCGAGCACGCGCTCGCGCTCGACCTCCTCCTCGCCGACGACGGCGCGGTCGCCGGCGTCACCCTGCACGTGATGGGCGAGGGCGAGGAGGCCGGCGTCGGCGCCGTGCGCTGCCGCGCGGTCGTGCTGGCCAGCGGCGGCCTCGGCCAGGTCTTCTCCTCCACCACCAACCCGCCGGTCGCGACCGGCGACGGGATGGCCCTCGCGCTGCGGGCCGGGGCGGTGCTGCGGGACCTGGAGTTCGTGCAGTTCCACCCGACCGTGATGTGGCTCGGCGAGCACTCGCTGGGCCAGCAGCCGCTGATCTCCGAGGCGGTCCGCGGTGAGGGTGCCTTCCTCGTCGACGACGCCGGCGCGCGGGTGATGGAGGGAGTGCACCCTCTGGCCGACCTGGCCCCGCGCGACGTCGTGGCCAAGACGATCATGCGCCGGATGCGCGAGACCGGCGCCGCCCACGTGTGGCTGGACGCCCGGCACTTCGGGGCGGAGAAGTGGGAGCGCCGGTTCCCGACGATCCTGGCCTCCTGCCGCGCCAACGGGATCGACCCGGTCACCTCGCTCATCCCCGTCTCGCCCGCCTGCCACTACGCCTCCGGCGGCGTCGCCACCGACCTCGACGGCCGGTCGTCGGTGCGTGGCCTCTACGCCTGCGGCGAGGTCGCCTGCTCCGGTGTGCACGGCGCGAACCGGCTCGCCTCCAACTCCCTCCTCGAGGGGCTGGTCTTCTCCCGGCGCATCGCCGCCGCCCTTGCGCACGACCTTCCCCCGTTGCAGGAACCTGCCGCCGACCGTCGTACCCCTGGGCTGGTGCCGGCCGTCGTCGCCGGCGACGTGCAGCACGTGATGACCGAGCACGCGGGCGTGCTGCGCTCCGACGCCGGGCTCGCCGAGGCCGCGCGGCTGCTGGCGGAGATCGCGCGTACGACGAGCGACCTGCCCGGCTCCGGGCCGAGCACGGCGGCGTGGCGGGCCACGAACCTGCTGAGCATCGCCGCCTGCGTCGTCGAGGCGGCCAGGCTGCGCACCGAGACCCGCGGGTCGCACTGGCGCGAGGACTTCCCCGACACCGACGACGCCGGCTGGGCCGGCCACGTCGACGTCCGCATGGAGCACGGCGGCCGGCTCCGCGTCGAGTACGTCCCCGGCCTCGCACCCGCCACGACAGGAGAACCGCTGTGAGCATCGTCCGTACCCCCTTCGCCGACCTGCCCACCGGGCTGGTCACCGAGCTCGACGACGCCGGGCTGGACCCGCGGCACGTGTACGACGCAGTGGTGGACGCCGTGGACGAGGACCTGCCCGGCGCCGACGTGACCACCGAGGCGACGATCCCCGCCGACGCGACCGCGTGGGCCGACCTCGTCGCACGTGCCGACGGCGTCCTGGCCGGCGCGGCGGTCGCCGAGCTGGTGCTGCGGTTCGTCGGCGGCGGCCACGTCGAGATCACCCGCAACGCCAAGGACGGCGACCTGGTGAGGCGCGGCGACGTCGTGATGAGCGTGCACGGCCCGGTGCGTCACCTGCTCACCGCCGAGCGGACCGCCCTGAACTACCTGGGCCACCTCTCCGGCGTTGCCACCACGACGCGCACCTGGGTGGACGCCCTCGCCGGGACGGATGCGAAGGTCCGGGACACCCGGAAGACCACGCCGCACATGCGCGCCCTGGAGAAGTACGCGGTGCGCTGCGGGGGCGGGGTCAACCACCGCGCGACCCTGTCCGACCAGGCGCTGGTCAAGGACAACCACGTTCTCGCGGCCGGCGGAGTCGTCGAGGCCTACGAGGCGGTGCGCCGACACTTCCCGGAGGTCCCGGTGCAGGTCGAGGTCACCACGCTGGAGCAGCTCAGCGACCTCCTCGCCGCCGGCTGCGACCAGGTGCTGCTCGACAACATGGACGTCGGCACGATGCGTGAGGCCGTCGCGATCAACAACGGCCGGGCTCGGCTCGAGGCCTCGGGCGGCCTGTCGCTGGAGGCCGCGCGCTCGGTCGCGGAGACCGGGGTCGACTACCTGGCGGTCGGTGCGCTGACCCACTCGGCGAAGGTGCTCGACATCGCGATGGACCTCAGGGCCTCCTCGTGACCGCGCCGCTGCTCTGCACCGACATCGGCAACAGCCACACCACGGTCGGCCTCCTCTCCGACGGTGACGTCCTCGCGCACTGGCGGGTCGCGACGCTCGAGCACCGGACCGCCGACGAGTGGGCGGTGCTGATCCGCAGCCTCGTCGCCGACACCGAGCTGCACCCCTCCGGAGTCGCGGTGTGCTCGACGGTGCCGGCGGTGCTGCACGAGTGGCGCGACATGCTCCGTGACTACTACGCCGACATCCCGCACGTGGTCGTCGAACCGGGCGTGAAGACCGGCGTACCGGTGCTGATGGACAACCCGCGGGAGGTGGGCTCCGACCGGATCATCAACGCCCTCGCCGCCGCGCACCTGTACGACGGACCGTCCATCGTCGTGGACTTCGGCACCGCGACCACCTTCGACGTGGTCAGCGCGAAGGGGGAGTACATCGGCGGCGCGATCTCACCGGGCATCGAGATCTCCCTCGAGGCCCTCGGCCGTCGCGGCGCGCAGCTCCGCAAGGTCGAGATGCTCCGCCCTCGGCACGTGATCGCGAAGAACACGGTCGAGGCGCTCCAGTCCGGGATCCTCTACGGGTTCGCCAGCCAGGTCGACGGGATCGTGACCCGGATGCTCGCCGAGCTCGAGACCGACACCGCGAACGTGATCGCCACCGGCGGCCTCGCCCCCATCGTCGTCGACGAGTGCGTCACGGTCACCGACCACCAGCCCTGGCTGACGCTGCGCGGCCTCGAGCTGGTCTTCATGCGCAACCGCCCCTGACCGCCCACGTCCCGCGCGGCCGAATAGGCTTTGGTCCCATGACCGACCCGACACCCCCTGCCCACGCCACCGAGGAGGACTCCCTCCCCGAGCAGATGCGGGTGCGGCGCGAGAAGCGGGAGCGGCTGCTCGGGTCCGGCCGGCAGGCCTACCCCCTGACCGTGGAGCGGACCCACACGCTCAAGGAGATCCGCGACAAGTACGTCGACGCGGGGCTCGAGCCGGACACGCACACCGGCGAGACCGTCGCCGTGGTCGGCCGCGCGATCTTCCTCCGCAACACCGGCAAGCTCTGCTTCGTCCGCCTCCGCGAGGGCGACGGCAGCGAGCTCCAGGTGATGCTGTCGCTCGCCGACGTGGGCCAGGAGAGCCTCGACGAGTTCAAGCACCTCGTCGACATCGGCGACCTGGTCGCGGTGCACGGCGAGGTCGTCACCAGCCGCCGTGGCGAGCTGTCGGTGCAGGCGAAGTCGTGGCAGATGGTCGCCAAGGCGCTGCGCCCGCTGCCCAACGAGTACAAGCCGCTGTCGGACGAGGCGCGCGTCCGGATGCGCTATGTCGACATGATCGTGAACCCCGAGTCACGGTCCATCGTGCGCACCAAGGCCACCGTGCTGCGCACCCTGCGCTCCGTCCTCGACGGCGAGGGCTTCGTCGAGGTCGAGACGCCGGTCCTCCAGCTCACCAACGGCGGCGCGGCGGCCCGTCCGTTCCGGACGCACCTCAACGCCTTCGACCAGCCGATGCTGCTGCGCATCGCCCTCGAGCTGGACCTGAAGAAGGCGATGATCGGCGGCGTCGACCGGGTGTACGAGATCGGCCGCACCTTCCGCAACGAGGGCCTCGACTCCACCCACGCCGCCGAGTTCTCCATGCTCGAGGCGTACCAGGCCTACGGCGACTACAACACCATGGCCGACCTGACCCGCCGCCTCGTGATCGAGTCCGCGCGGGCCGTCGACCGCACCGTCATCACCGCCCGCGACGGCTCCGAGATCGACCTCGAGAAGCCATGGCGCCACGCGACCCTGTTCGAGCTGCTCTCCGAGGCGCTCGAGGAGGAGGTCGACGTCCGGACGTCCGCGGAGACGCTGAAGAAGTACGCCGCGGAGAGGTACGTCGAGCTCCAGCAGCACTGGAACGCCGGCGAGATCGCCCTCGAGCTGTACGAGAAGCTCGTCGAGCACACCCTGATCCAGCCGACGTTCGTCCGGGACTACCCCGAGGCGGTCCGTCCCCTGGCCAAGCCTCACCGCTCCGAGCCCGGCCTGGTCGAGGCGTGGGACCTGATCATCAACGGCGTCGAGCTGGCCCCGGCCTACTCCGAGCTCAACGATCCCGTGATCCAGCGGGAGCGCCTCGTGGAGCAGTCGCTGCTGGCCGCCCAGGGGGACCCCGAGGCGATGGAGCTCGACGAGGCCTTCCTGAAGGCGATGGAGTTCGGCATGCCGCCCGCCGGGGGAATGGGCATGGGCATCGACCGGCTGGTCATGCTGCTCACCGGCGTGGGTATTCGCGAGACGATCCTCTTTCCGCTTCTCCGGCCCGAATAACCGTCCGTCTTACGGCGTCCGGTATCCGGCCGCGCTGTAACGCTCGCGCGGGCCGGATCGGTGTCTAAGCAGAAGATGCACGGCCACGGCACGTGGGGAGTCGCGTCGCCTTGCGCTCGCCGCCTCGAACGGCGGAGCGCGCGGGGCGAGAAGCTGATTGTCGGTGAGGCTGTCGTCGGCTCGCGGGTGCGAATTGCCCTGCGAGTCGTGGCATGCCTCGGCGGCCGCAACGGGAATGCGCGAATCCGGATTGCGGCACAAGGGCGCGCATCACTGCGCGCTTTCCGGCGCGGGCAGCGCTGCCACCTCCCAGGGTGCGCTGACCCGTGCCGGGAGGCGGTCCAATCCCGCGGGACGGCCCGCAGGTGGCAATCTCGCAAATGAGCCGTTCGAGCGCTCGGTTTACCCGATTTGCCGCCGGAACTGCGCAATTGAGCGATTCGGAAGGGTCGATGCCCGCCACACGCGGCTTTTCGCCGGGACGCGGCGAGGCGCCTATCGGCTGACGCGCCGAAAATCCTGCCAGGACCGCTTATAAATGCGGCGATTTCCGAGACGCCCGGGGGTTCACGTGATCATTCCCACGCTGAATGGGTGCCTAATTCGATAATGCTGTTCCCCTGCGGCTATCTTGATTACGGCGGACGCACCTCGTGTGCGACGCACACAAAGTCCATGACGGGGAAGCCACTGAAGGGCCGAGGGAATGGCACAACGAGTAAACGTGATCCTGGTCGACGATATCGACGGTGACGACGCGGCGGAAACGGTCACCTTCGCCCTGGACGGCGTCGACTACGAGATCGACCTGAACGAGAAGAACGCGGCGGCGCTGCGCAACGCGCTCTCCCGGTACGTCGAGGCGGGTCGGCGGGTGACCGGACGCAAGGGGGCCGGCCGGGGACGCCGGGGCCAGCGGGTCGCCTCGGGCGGCAGCGCCGGACCGAGCGCGTCCGACATCCGCGCATGGGCTCGGGAGAACGGCTGGGACGTGCCCGAGCGCGGCCGCGTCTCCGCCGAGGTCCGCGAGGCCTACGCCGCCGCGCACTGACGCCGCCGCGCACTGACGCCGCCGCGCACTGACGGCGCCGGAGGACATACAGGACGAGCCGCCCGACGGCCCAGTGGGCTGGACGGGCGGCTCGTTCGCTCTCAGCGAAGAGTGGACAAGCCCCAGCGGGGAACACATACGCTGATCGGGGAGTTGTCCTTGTCAGACGCCGACAGGTGACCGGTCCGAAGGCCGGTCGTGAGCCAGCAGTCGGGGCCCAGACATCCTTCCTCCGAGCGCGCTAGTGTGCACGGAAGAAGCCCCGTCGCAGCGTCGGCGGTGAGCATGCAAGGAGCGATGAAGAGACTATGTTCGAGCGGTTTACAGACCGAGCCCGTCGGGTGGTCGTCCTGGCCCAGGAAGAGGCCCGGATGCTCAGCCACAACTACATCGGCACCGAGCACATCCTCCTGGGTCTTATCCACGAGGGCGAAGGCGTAGCCG